>JADLHF010000301.1 GCA_020848935.1 Acetobacteraceae bacterium | reverse complement strand
CGCATCACCTCGCCGGTCTGCGTGTTGATGAACGGGCCATCGAGCATGCGTCGGTTCCAATGCGTTGCCGGCAAGGCGCCGGGCGGCGCCACGTAGGTTCCGGCCCGGTTGCTTTCGACGACTAGTAGATCGCCCTGCGCGCGCATTGCCACAGTGCTGAGGGTGCCATCGTCATTGGTCTCTGCCTGGAAGGCGACGACGCGGCCGTCCTGCCAGGTTTCCGTCGCGCGATGGCGATAGCGATAGAGCGTGATCGGCCCGAAGCCGACCGCCAAGTCCACTGCCACGTTTACCACGAGCCGCGCGCCCTCCACCCCGAAAGCCAGCAGATGCTGTCCGATGGCGCTGCCATTGCGCACAACCCGAAAGCCCAGTCGCCCCGCCGCGGGCACGGGAAGCGCGGCCGCGGCGCTGGTGGCCGGTAAGGTGGTTGCCGCAAGCAGAAATGACCGCCGGGAGATCATCGTGCGTCCTCCACCCGGCGAAAACGGTAATACCCCACATCGATCGCGCCGGCGCGGAAGCCGCCTTCGCAATAGGCGAGGTAGTAGCGCCAAAGACGGCGGAAGCGGTCGTCAAGTCCGTTTCGCTGGATCGCCGGTTGCGCCTTCACGAAGCGGTCGTGCCAATCCGCGAGGGTACGAGCATAGCTGTCACCGAAGCGATGCTCGTGATCGATGTGCAGCCCGGCTGCGTGCGCCTGTGCGTGCAGGATGCGCGGCGTCGGCAGCATCCCGCCGGGGAATATGTGGCGTTGGATGAAATCCGCGCCGCGGCAATATGCCGCAAAACGCTCCTCGGCGATGGTGATCACCTGGAGCACCGCGATGCCGCCCGGGGCCAGCCGCGCGTGCAGCGTGCGGAAGAACGTTGGCCAGTAAGCTTCCCCAACCGCCTCCAGCATCTCGATCGACACAATGCGGTCAAACCGCCCACGCACATCGCGGTAGTCCTGCAGCAGCAGGCGGGCACGCGGCGCAAGTCCCGTCGCCGCCAGGCGATCCCGCGCCCAGGACAGTTGCGACGGCGACAGGGTGACCCCGGTGAACGCGCCGTCGTGCCGGTCCAGGATCCGTTCGGCGAGGCCGCCCCAGCCGATGCCGATCTCGAGCATGGTTTCGCCGCCGCGCAGCTCCAACAGGTCGATGGCGCGATCCTGCTTGGCCACCTGCGCCGTATCCAGGGTTGTCTTTCCGTCGGCATAGAGCCCCGAGGAGTAGGACATGCCGGGATCGAGCCATGCCGCGAAGAATTCGTTCCCCAGGTCATAATGCGCAATGATATTGCGCGAACTGCCGCCTCGCGTGTTGGCGCGGCGCAGATGCGCAACCCGGTTGGCCAGGCGCGACAGCAAGGTGCCGCGCATGCGCCGTTCCAGCGCCGGCCCGTTGACCGCGGCAAGCTCCACCACGCAGGCAAGGTCGGGGCTGGACCAGTCGCCATCGCCATAGGCCTCGGCAAAGCCCAGGTCGCCCCCGAATGCCAGCCGCCACACGGCGCGCCAGCGGTGCAGCACGATGCGCGCCTCCGGACCAGGCAGCGGCGCGCGATGCCTCACCCGCAGCCCATCTGGCGTCGTCACCTCCAGGCTTCCGTGGGTCAGGCCGGCGATCACGCGGCGCAGCGGCAGGGCGCGCAGGCCGGCCAGCGAGGTGAGGGCCCCGGTCGGACGCACCATGTCGAGGGCTTGGCTCATCGGATCACCCCTTGGCGGGGAACGGTGATGGCGGTGTCGGGCGGTACGGGACGCAGGCGCACCCGCAAGCCTTTCCGCCAAAGCTTCAGCGCCTCCCAATGGATGCCGCCAAGAACGCGCATAGCGAGCAGCGGGTGGGCGAAGAAGGCGGCCAGCAGGCTGCGGTCGTCCAGCGCGCGCCGCCGCCCGGTGACCGCGGCAAAAAGCAGTGGCCCGGCGGCATCGTGCGCATCGATCGCCAGGCCCAGGCGCTCGCCCGGCAGCGTCAGCCGGAAATTGTAGGACAGGCTCATGTCCATGAATGGCGAGACGAAGAACCGCTTGTCGCAACGCTGGCGCAGCGTACCGGCGACCGCGCCTGCCACTGGAATCAGATAGGAATGCCGTTGGCGGAAGGTGTTGTTCACCTCATACAGCATCGCCTGCAAGGCGCCGTCGGAACCGTGGCAGAAATAGGTGGTGAGGGGGTTGAAGACCATGCCGAGCACCCGCGGCATGCAGAGCACGCGGATGTGCCCGCCCGCCGGATCGATCCCCGCCTGCCGGAGATGCCCTTCCACCTGCCTGCGCAGCGGCGTGGCGGACCCGTCGCCATGATCGGCGTCGTGGAACGAGAACAGCGCCCGTCGGTTGTGGCCGAACAGGCGCAGCCGCCTATCGAGCCCTGGCAACTCGTCGAGGTCGAGCAGCATGTTCAGCATGCGATAGCGCAGCCGGTGCCGCACCGGGCGCAGCCGGGTATGCACCACGGTGCCGGGATAAAGAAACGACGCGCTCATGCTGGGACCAACCCCGCCGGCATGGGCGCATGGATGCGTGCGTTTTGATCCGGCAACGACCATGGGCGTCGGACACCACCAAGTTGCTCGGCCACGGCAAGCCCGGCCTGCAAACCGTCTTCATGAAAGCCGGCACCGAACCAGGCGCCGCAGTACCAGGTGCGCCGCGTGCCCTGCAGCGACCACAACGCGCGCTGCGCGCGGATGGCGGCGGCGTCGAATTGCGGATGGGCAAAGCTCTCTTCGTGCAGAATTTGCGTGGGTTCCGCAGTCGGGTTCAAGGTGACGAAATGCGGGCTATTCGAGGTTGGCAGAGCTTGCAGAAGGTCCATCCAGTAGGTGACACACAGCGCGCCATCCGGGCGTGCGACGTAGTTCCAACTGGCCCAGGCAGCACGCCGGCGCGGCATGAAGCGCGGGTCGCGGTGCAACACCACGCGGTTCGGCGCCGTGCGCAACTCACCGAGCAGGCCGCGCTCACTGTCCGACGCGTCCGCCAGCATCGCCAGCGCTTGTGGCGCATGGGTTGCGATCACCACCTCGTCGTAGCGTTCCGAGCTGCCATCTGTGGCGCGGACCAGCACCGCCGCCGCCTCGCGCTGGATCGCCGCCACGCCGCAGCCGAGGCGGATCCGGTCCGCGAATGGGGCGGACAGCTTGCGGACATAGGCGCGGCTGCCGCCTGCCACTGTGCGCCAGGCTGGCCGGTCACCCAGCTTCAACAGGCCATGGTTCTCGCAGAACCTGATAAAGGCGGTGGCGGGATAGGCACCCACCTCCGACGCCGGCGTGGACCAGATTGCTGCCGCCATCGGCAGCAGATGATCTTGCACGAAGCCGGGCCCATATCCCTCGCGCGCAAGGTAGGTGTCGAGGCTGATGAGGTCCCGCCCCAGGGCGGCCGCATCCAACGGCGCCGCGCGATAGAACCGCAACAGGTCGCGCAGCATCGACCAGAAGCGCGGCCGCAGCGCGTTGAGCGGCTGCGCCAGCAGGCCACGCAGCCCGGTCCCCGCGTACTCCAGCCGTCCGCCGTCGATCGACACCGAGAACGACATGTCCGAGGCTCTGGTCTCGACACCGAGATGCCGGAACAGCGCGATCAGGTTGGGGTAGGTCGCGTCATTGAAGACGATGAAGCCCATATCCACCGGCACGCCAGCCGCGTCGACCGTGTGGCTGTGGCCGCCAAGGCGCGGTGCCTGCTCGTAGACGGTTACGTCATGCGCGCGCGACAGCAGCCATGCCGCCGACAGGCCCGAGATCCCGGTCCCAACCACCGCTATCCGCTTGCGTTGATGCCCCAACATATCTGGCTCTGGTCCCCGAATTTTCGACATACTCAGGCATTACGAACGGGCGCCGCCGTTGGATCATCCGAAAATTCGAGTGATCCGATCCAAGTTCGCATTCGTTAAGGGGTTATGTTTGACCAATTGTCACAGTCTGGCCTCCAGCCCAGGCGCCCAGCCGCGCCGAAGCATCCGATGACGGATGGTGATCCGCGACCGGACGACGCGATGCTTCTTGCGGCGATCGCCGCGCATGGCGACCGGGACGCGTTCACGGCGCTGTTCACCCAATTCGCGCCGCGCGTGAAGGGTTACCTGCTGCGCCTTGGCCTGCCGGATGCCCGCGCCGAGGAACTGGCACAGGACACGCTGCTGGCCGCCTGGCGCCAGGCCGACAAATACAACCCGGCTTTCGGTTCTGCCGCCGCCTGGATCTTCACCATCGCCCGCAACCTGCGGGTGGACGCGGCACGGCGCGACCGGCTGTTTCCGCGGCTGGAATTGATGGCCGAGGAACCCGATCCACCCCCCCCGGCCGATGCGTTGATCCAGTCCAGCGATCATGCCGTCCGCGTGCGCGCGGCGCTCGACCGCCTGCCGGCAGAGCAGGCGGACGTGATTCGTCTCTCCTTCTTCGATGAGCGGCCGCATGCCGAGATCGAACGCGCGCTCGGCATTCCGCTCGGCACGGTGAAATCCCGCCTGCGACTGGCCATAACGCGGCTACGGGGACTTCTGGGCGACCTGAAATGAAACATCACCATCCTTCCGAGGCCACCCTGCTGTCCTACGCCGCTGGCATGCTGCCCGCCCCGCACGGAATTGTCGTCCGCACCCATCTCGCGCTGTGCCCTGATTGCAGACGGGGCCTGGGCCTCGCGGCCGAGCTGGGTGGCGCGATACTGGCAGAGGCGCGCCCCGCCGCCCTGGCCGGCGATGCGCTGTCGCGCACCCTTCGCCGACTGGGAGATCGCGACACGAGCGCGCCGGCGCCGCGCGTTCCGATCACGGCGGATGATTTCGCCACCGGCCGCTGGTGGTGGATTGGCCCCGGCGTGCGGCTGATGCCGCTGATCCGCCGCGACCACCAGGATGCGCGGCTCGATCTGATCCGCGTCGCTCCGGGCACGGCGCTGCCTGGGCACGGGCACACAGGCAGCGAGATCACCTGCGTGCTGCAAGGCGCCTTCGGCGACGGCACCGGCGAATATCACGTCGGCGATCTGGTGGAGAGTGCCGAGGATCAGGAACACCAACCATTCGCCCTCAATGCACAATGCGACTGCATCTGCCTGATCGCCACCACCGGCCGGATGCGCGCGCATTCCTGGCTGGTGCGCCTGGTACAGCCGGTGTTCGGGCTTTGATCGTGACGAGCTGGCGGATGGCTGCACCGAGCGCGATGTGCAAAGGAGCACCGTGCCTCAAGGTATCGGCGTCATGATCCTGATCCCGGCCGGGCTGTTCCTGTCCGCGGTGATGGCCATCGCCTGGTGGGCACAACGGCGCCTTCGCAACGCCGGATGGGTGGATGCCTTCTGGACCTATGGCCTGGGTGCGGCGGGTGTTGCCGTCGCGCTGGCTGGCGGTGAAGGGGCGCGGCGCGTCATCGTGGCCGGGTTGATCGCTGCCTGGGCCTTGCGCTTGGGCGCGCACATCGTGGGCCGCAGCCGCGGCGCGCCGGAGGATTCACGCTACGCGCATTTCCGCGACGTCTGGGGCGCCGGCTTCGAACGACGGATGTTCGCCTTCCTGCAGATCCAGGCCGCGGCGGCGCTGTTGCTGCTTGTGCCGTTGCTGGTGGCGGCATCCGCGCCGGGACCGCTCGGGTGGACCGATGCACTCGCTGTGGCCGTCGCACTAGTTGCTTTCGTCGGGGAAGGGGTCGCCGACCGTCAGTTGCATGCCTTCCGGAGCGATCCGCGCAACCATGGAAAGGTCTGCGACGCGGGGCTTTGGGGATTGTCGCGCCACCCGAATTACTTCTTCGAATGGTTGCATTGGTGCGCCTATCCGTTGTTCGCGCTCAGCACAGGCTGGGCGGCGCTCGCGTTGATCGGCCCGGCCTTCATGTATTGGCTACTGGTACATGTCTCCGGGATCCCGCCGCTTGAGGCGCAGATGCTGCGCAGCCGCGGCGATGCCTACCGCGCCTACCAGCATCGCGTCAGAGCTTTCCTGCCACTGCCCAAGGGACGGACATCATGACCCTCGTCGCCGCCGCTGTCAGCGCCGCGGAACGCCTGCCCCTGCCGGACCGGGTGATTCGCGCCGGCATCGCCGTACTCGTTGAACGCACCGCGCGTCGACTGCGCAGCGAGCCGGACGGCGCGGAAAAAGCCTTCGCCATGGCGATGCGCAGCCACCCGATCGCGCTCTTCCCGCGCGACGCCAACGCGCAGCACTATGAGGTTCCGCCGGAATTCTTCGAACAGGTGCTTGGCCCGCGGCTCAAGTATTCGTCCTGCTTCTATCCCGACACCGGCACCACGCTGGCCCAGGCCGAGGAACTCGCCCTAGGCGAGACCGCCGAGCACGCCGATCTGGCGGATGGGCAGGATATCCTGGAACTGGGATGCGGCTGGGGATCGCTGACCCTGTGGATGGCGGAGCGCTTCCCGGCGGCGCGCATCACCGCGGTATCGAATTCCGGCCCGCAGCGCGCCCATATCGAACGACAGGCCGCCCGGCGCGGTCTGGCCAATGTCGAGGTCATCACCGCCGACATGAACAGCTTCACGGTCGAACGCCGCTTCGACCGTGTCGTCTCTGTGGAGATGTTCGAGCACATGTCGAACTGGCCACAGCTTCTGGCCAACGTCCGCGGCTGGCTACGGCGCGACGGGCGGCTGTTCCTGCATGTCTTCAGCCACCAGGCAACGCCTTATCGCTTCGACCATACCGACAGCGCCGACTGGATTGCGCAGCATTTCTTCACCGGCGGCATTATGCCGAGCCACAACCTGATCCGTCATGTCGCCGAGGGCTTTGAGCTGGAAGCCGAGTGGCGCTGGTCCGGCACGCACTACGAACGCACGGCACAGGACTGGATCGCCCGTTTCGACGACCATGCCGAGGCGATCGAAGCTGTGTTGCGCGCGACCTATGGCCCGGACTGGGCGCTGTGGCGCCGGCGCTGGCGGCTGTTCTTCCTGGCCACGGCTGGTCTGTTCGGTGCGCGCGGCGGCGCTGAATGGGGGGTCAGCCATTATCGCTTGCGTGCGAAATGAACCTGTCCGCGACGCTTGCCGCCTATGTCCATCATCCGGACCCGACGACGAGGCTGGCCAATACCATCGCACTGCTGGTGGGGTCGAACGGGCCCTTCTACCCGCTCTATGTCTGGTGGCTCGTGCCGGAGGCAGGCATGGCCGCGCTGGCCACCATGGCGGCGAGTCCCGGTTTCATCGCCATCCCCTGGCTTGCGAGGCGGCGCCCCGGCCTCGCCCGCGCGGCGCTTCCCCTCCTCGGTCTTGCCAACACCGTCTGGACTTTGGCGCTGCTCGGCACCGCCACCGGCGTGGAGGCCTTCGTCTACCCCTGCATCCTTCTGGCGGGCCTGTGCTGGCGAGAAACGCGCGCCATGCTTGTCGTGCTGGGCGTAGGATTTCTGGTGCAACTGGGTGTACTGCACTGGCCGCTCCCGCCGATCTCCGGTCTGGACCCGGTGTTTCAGGTGAAGCTGGTGTCTATCAACGCCAGCAGCGTAGCGGCCATAATGTGCTTCGTGGTGTTTTCCGGGGCACGCCAGATGAGAAGCCACCTCGTAAGGGATCCGGTTTGAACGGGAGTAATACCAAGACTCCCTGATCAGAACCTGAGCGCCCACTCGCGGATGCCGAGGGACATTATAGGACACGGTTGGGCTTCGAGTTTGCTTCGCGCGTTGCAGCAGTGATCGACGAGATCGTAGGCGTTGAGAAAGACGCGGTTGGACAGCCAGTTATCGCGCAGGAACTGCCAGATGTTATCCCGCGGGTTGAGCTGGCTGGGGCATTTTGCTGGTAGCGGCAGGATGGTCATGTTGTCCGGCACGACGAGCTTTCGCCGAGAGATGCCCTCCAGATTGGTCGAGCAGCGGGGCTGCGTGGCGTCCGATGCCCTCCTTGCGCTGGCGGCATTGGCGACACCTTCACCAACACCATCTATGTCAGCCGCATCGGGCCCAGCACGATCACCACAACTTTCCTGTCGGCGGCTGGCAATTCGACGCCGGGCAAGGCCTGCACCTTCACCGGCGGCGGGGCGGGGCAGCTGCTGCGTGTGGCGGTTGCGTGGGCGACCAACGACATGGCCTCGCTTTTCGCACCATGCTGCACCCATTGTCGTTCCTCGCGAAGCGATGTTCCGTCTGGAAGGTCACGCAGCCGGATTAATATTAGCGTTCCACTTCTGTGCGCGGGCATCAATGCGTCTGGACGAGAAGCTGCGGATTGTCGCGGAGGTGGCCCGTCGTCACGAGGTCAGTCGCGGTCTCCCGGCGCACAGAGAATGTTGGTTTCCGGCTTCGACCGCTGCTCCAGTCACCACCACCCCAACATTCTCTCCAGGCGGACAGACCACCTAGTACCTCGTCACAGTGGTTCTGACTCGTTGACCCTATCGGGATATGCGCGTGCGAGTTTGCTGCGCGCCTTCTCGGTTGTGAACTTCCAGGTAATGCGCGCGCCGGCGACGTTGCGCTGCTT
>JADLHF010000300.1 GCA_020848935.1 Acetobacteraceae bacterium | reverse complement strand
CGCCGGTTCGGGCGCAGCCGGGCCGTGATACTTGGCGCGGGCAGCATCGACCAGTTTTGCGAGGTAGTCCTTCATGGTGCCTCCTTGGGCGGATCAATCTTGTTGATCAAGACGCGCACCTGGGGGTGCGCCGGGAGGGTGCTCAACGCCTTCTGAGCGAACGAGGCAGCCTCGCGCATGGTGTCGAAGCCAGCCATGCGGAGCGTTACCACGTAGTAGGGTTCAAACGGGTCGGTCATGGTGCCTCCGGGGGCCAGATGCGGTCGAACTCGGCGAGGCGTAGTGCCTCGTTGAACTGTTCCTCAGCGATACGCTCGGGGTCGCCGCTCTCGATGGCCGCTCGCATCGCGGCCTCGTCTTTGTCAGACCCAAAGCCTGCCTCTGCGCGGCAGTAAGACCGACGCTGTTCGCGGTGCATCCGCTCTTTCTCGGCATGGGTCATCGCCTCATAGCGGGCGCGGGCATCGGCGACCAGTTTCGCAAGATAGTCCTTCATGGTGCCTCCGGGGTTGGGTGGGCGGGGGTCATGCTGTCACCTTGCGGATGGTGGCGAGGGCGGCCCTCGTGGCCTCCTGCGCGCGGTCGCAGAGCGAAAGGTTTCCCTCCCACCACTGGCGCCAGATGCGCTCGCCGTCAGGATGCGTGTCCCGCGTCTGGTCGCCATAATCCGGCCCTGCGTCCTCGCTGTCCGACCACGCCTGATGCAAGGCCAGCGCCTTCTCCGCCTCGATCAGCGCGGCGGCCATGTCGGGGGCGAGGGCGATCAGGGCGATTTCATTTGGCATGAGCGCGACCATGACAGGCTGAGCAGAGCCATTGCACATCAAGAGGTCTTTCGTAGTCCGTATGGTGTCCATGAATCTCTCCCGCTGATCTACAGATCTCACATGTTTGCGGCTTGTAAATTTTCCCGGACCAAACCGCATATCTCAGCTTCGCCCGCGCTCGCTCCTTCGGCGTCTTCAGGTCCTTCTTTTTGTGGTTCCCGCGCCTCATTGCGCTCCGGCGAGCGTTGATCGCGTCTTTGTTTTTCAGGTAGTATCGGTGAGACGCCGCCCGCCTTACCTCTGGGCTAGCCTTCCCGCCCGGCATCTCAGCCTCCCATCACGATTGCGGCGATTGCGATTGCGCCGCCAAGCACCCCGACCGCCACGCTGGCGAGGATGGCAACAGCGGCAACGACAACGCCGCCGCGGGCGTCGCGGATCGTCTCGGCGTTCATCCGGTCCAGATACTCCTGCGACGGGATGGGCATGAAGGCTTTTGTGGGGGTGTGGTTGGTCATTTCGGGGCCTCAGGGATGGGCATCCAGTGGGTTGGTTGATGCTTGACGGGGGTCGTCGCGCCCGGACCAGCGTCTGCCGCGAAATTGCCAATCCACGGGTTCCAACAAATTGCGTTCGGAAGATGCGCGAAGCCGGGCGCGTGCCTGATGGCCAGAAAGTGCGTCTCGTCCTTCGGCGCAGTCTCAATCGGTTGCCATTCCATGTGCTATCTCCAACTGCTTAGGATCGGGGGCCACGCGGACCCCCTCACCAAATCACTCGGCTTCCGGGACATTCTCGCCGATGGCGGGGCCGTCATAGACCGGCGGCTCCTCGGGCGGGGGCGGGGCCACAACGGGGTCGCAGCCGCCGAGATAGCCGCACGGGGCGACATCGGCATTGGCCATGCCCGCCGTCGCGGCGATGGCAATGAAGGTCATGAACGCGGTCGTCTTCATCTGTCTCTCCTCGGGTTGTCGTGCGGGGCGCACGGGAAAGCGGGTCAACCGCTTGCCGATGCGTCCTTCGGTCTGGTGTAGTCGGGGCAGTCTTCGCTGAAATCGCTGAACGCCACGGGGGCGCCGGGCTTGCCCCACCACTTTTCCGCCGCAGCCTGGTCGTCGGCGCCGAAGTGGCGACGGCAGGCGGCGCGGGTGCAGTCGCTGTTGCAGAACGTCATGTCACGGAAGCAAATCATGGTCTTTGTCCTCATCTGCCCACGGGGTCCGGTTTTCGGCGCGGCGCATCAGCGCGGCCGCGTCCTTGATCACCCAATCGAGGGCGTCGATTTCGTCCGCTGTGCCCGTCGCCGTCAGCCATATGGCGAGGCTGGTGAACAGGTCATGCTCGGGGCCGCCGTGGGTGTAGCGCGCGGCCATCGCCTTCATGACTTCGTTCAGGAACGCCCAGTCCAGGCCGTCAACCAGCTTGCCGCAGGCGATCCGGGCGGCCATGCGGGCGGGGGAGGTGCGGGCGTTCATTGCCCCACCCCCAGCACGGCAAAGGTGGCAAGGAAGATGCTGGCAACGGCGATGCTGTTTCCAAGCCATTCAAGCGGTGTCATTGGTAAGCCTCCGCTTCCAGTCGGGTGATGAAGAAGTGGACCCCGCCCGCGCATTCCTGCGTCCAGTCGTCTTCCCACTTGTCGCAGGTGACGCGCTGGCGAGCGCGGTAGGTCGTCTTCCCGTCGTGTGACGATGTGCCAGCCTCTGCCCCGATGATTTCGAGAACATCCGCGAACTCGGCGCGGCACTTGCGGCCGAAGGCATGGCTGCGCTTGGCGTCAGCCGGGATGCGCAACTTCACGACAACGCCGCCTCTGCATTTTTTCCAGCCGATCAAGTCGCCGTCCGGCAGGATGCGCGTTTTTGCGATAGCGAGGTCGGCGCCACGGAGGTCGGCGTCGCCGAGGTTGGCGCCGCTGAGGTCGGCGCCACGGAGGTTGGCGCCGCTGAGGTCGGCGTCGCCGAGGTAGGCGCCACGGAGGTCGGCGCCACGGAGGTTGGCGCCGCTGAGGTCGGCGCCGCTGAGGTCGGCGTCGCTGAGGTCGGCGCCACGGAGGTTGGCGCCGCTGAGGTCGGCGTCGCTGAGGTAGGCGCCACGGAGGTCG
>JADLHF010000299.1 GCA_020848935.1 Acetobacteraceae bacterium | reverse complement strand
CTAGAACCCCAAGATATTTGGACGTTTTTGGCGTGGGGTTGGGGGTGGCCGGGTCACCGAAGGGGCGGTTTCGCTCTCCGTAGGTGCGTTTGTCTCCGAAGCCTGGGGGTAGGCGGACTTACACCCAAGATTACAACATACTGAATGGGCATATTTTCTTCCGAACGTCGGCTGCGGGGTTGGTAGAGTTGTCTGGCCGATCAGATGCGTGATCAACATCAATTACTTAACCCCAACTGATGAGTTGTGCCCCTGTCGCCTAGGCAATGTGTCAGCGACAGGGCAAACTTGCCCTCTCGCCCGTCGGTTGTTGATCGGGCCGGCGTAAGGATGGGAACAGACTTTGCGATCGCCACCGTGGGTCACCGCGCTCATCGCGACCCTCATCGTTCAGGTGGTGAGTTCCTTTGCCGGCATGACCATCCCCGTGCTGGGTCCACCGCTGATGGACCGCGCGGGTCTTCCCCGCGAGAGTATCGGCCTTGTTTCGGCCACGTCGTCTGCCGGGATCTGCTGGTTTCTGGCTTGCGGCGGACCGATGCTCAATCACCATGGCGCGGTGCGGACGCTCCAAATCGGGCTTGCATGCGTGGCTCTCGGTCTGTTCGTCCTGTCTCAGCCGTTGGGGTTGCTTGCGCTGATCGGCGCACTGGCGGTCGGCTTCGGAATAGCTCCCAACACGCCCGCAGGCAGCCAGATCCTCAGCCGCGCCGCGCCTCCCAGGCACCGGACCCTGATCTTCTCGATCAAGCAGGCTGGCGTTCCATTCGGCGGCGCGCTGGCGGGGCTCATCGTTGCGCCGCTGGCCCTCGCGTATGGAGTGCCTACTGCCCTTGGGACAGTCATCGCCTTGTGCCTCGTTGCCATGCTGCTGGTGCAGGTTTTCCGGGGACGGCTGGATGGTGGGCGGGATGCGCGGCATGCGGGATGGGCGCGGGCGCTGCTGTCCGTGAAGGTGCTGGTCCGGTCCGTGGGCAGCTTGCGGTCCCATCCGTCGCTGCCGCTGCTCACCGCGCTTGGCGCGTCTTTCTCGGTGCTGCAGGCGTGCCTTGGAGCCTTCACTGCCACCTATGTGGTGACCCGTGATGGCACATCCTTGGTCGAGGCCGGTCAGGTTGTCGCGGTGATGCAGGGCGCGAGCATGCTGAGCCGCATCGGCTTGGGCTGGGTGGCGGATCGGATGCGCAGCGCGCTGCGGCTGTTGGCGATCCAGGCCATGGCGTCCACCTTGGCCGTCGTGTTGCTGGTTTCCAGCGCCGATCAGGGCCTATGGGCGCTCTATGGCGCGGTCGCCCTGGCAGGGGTCACCGCCATCGGCTGGAATGGGGTGCACATGGCGGAACTGGCGCGCGTTGCGCCGCCGCACCTGGTCGGCGACGTGACCTCGGCGGCTAACCTGTTTGGCTTCCTCGGCTCGATCTGCGGTCCCTTGTTCTTCACGCTGATGGTTACGTTGAGCGGCAGCTACGCGCTGGCGTTCATCCTGGTGGCCGCGCAGCTCGCAGGATTCGGGTTGGTCAGCTTGCTGTCGCTGCGGAACGAGGCGGGAAATCAGACACGGCGGGGAAGCGGAGGCGCCTGACTGCCTGGTTGCTCATTTCACGGAAATCGGCAATCGGGCTCCTCGTTACCGCGGCGCCCGCGCATACTCCGGATTGCGAAATCGCTCGAAGGTGACGTCCGTATCCCGGTATCCGGGCTGCGCCGACTCGCCGAACGCAGCCACCAGTGCGGCATGGCGTTCCTCGATATGGCCGAGATACTCCGGGTGTGGAATGATGTACATCGCGTTGCCCGCGATCGCCCGGAGCACCATCTCGCCCACGCGAACTGGATCCATCCGCTGCGCCTGCTCGGTTCGCAAGGCGTCCGTGCCAACCGTCGCCAGCCCTTCGAATGCGTCGGGCGTTTGCGCGCGGATCGCCACCGAACTGGCGAACAGATTGCTGCGCACCCCGCCCGGACACAGCACGCTGACCCCGATCCCCGCAGGGGCCAACTCGGCCCGCATCGATTCCGACAGGCCCACGACGGCGAATTTCGACGCGCAATACGCCGCAATCCCGCCGGGGGCCATCAATCCGCCGGTGGATGCGGTGTTGACGATGTGTCCGCCCTTTCCGCGGGCGATCATGCGCGATGCCACGGTCCTCGCGCCGAGGAACGTGCCCGTTGCATTGGTCTCCAGCACCATCCGCCACAGCGCCTCGGGCATCTCCGCAACCACGGTGTCCCGCCCGTCGGCAAACCGACCTTGCCCGACCCCGGCGTTGTTGCAGAGGATTTCTAGCGGCCCCAGCGCGGCTTCGACCGAATCGACGGCCTGCTCCCACTCCGCCGCATACCGCACGTCCAGCTTCACCGCCTGGCCCAGGCCCGGCAGGGCCGCGGCGGCCGCTTCCAGCGAATTCCCGTTAAGATCGGCAATCGCAACGCGCAGACCTGCGGCGATGAACGCCCGAGCCATTCCCAGCCCAATTCCGCTCGCCCCGCCGGTGATCAGGGCGGTCTTGCCCGCAAGCCTGTCCATCGCAGCTTCCTTATTCCTCACAGCGCCGTCATGCCGCCGTCCACGAACAACAGTGCGCCGGTGACGTAGGATGCATCGGCGGAGGCCAAGAACAGGATAGCAGAAGCAACCTCATCGGCCCTGCCTGGACGTTTCAACATGGTGCCCTGCGCGGCCTTGGCGTTGTACTGATCGACGGTCTCGCCGGCCGCTTCGATCCGGCGCTGGTGGAAGGGTGTGAAGATCGGGCCCGGGCCTACGGCGTTCACGCGGATGCCCTCCGCCGAATGGTCGGCGGCGAGCGCCCGCGTCAGCCCGGCGATTGCGGCCTTGGTCGTGTCGTATTGCAGGTTGCCGCCGCCAGCGATGACGGAACGCACGGAGGCAACGTTGACGATGGCGCCGCCCTTGTTGCCGCGCATCAGCGGAACCGCCGCCTTGGCACAGAAGACGTAGCTCATCAGGTTGACGTTGAGGATCTCGTTCCAGCTCTCAGCGCTCGCCTCGTCGACCTTCTCGTATTTGCGGATGCCGGCATTGTTGATGAGGATGTCGAGGCGTCCGAATTCCTGGGCGGCACCGTTTACGAAGGCGAGGCACGCGGCCTCGGTACCCACGTCAGCCTGCGTAAAGGAAACCTTGGCACCGGTGGCTTCGAGCTCCAGCGCCACGCGTTGGCCGCGCTCGCCGTCGCGGTCGCAGAATGCCACGCTGGCGCCTTCGGCGACGAAACGCCTGACCGTTGCCTCGCCGATCCCCGAGGCTCCGCCTGTCACCGCTGCGACCCTGCCGTCGAGCCTTCCCATGTTCGCCACCATCATTGCCATCATTGTCGCGATGGCGACCAACCATACGCCTTGGCGCAGGCACCGCCCATCAGCATTGCACGATCGGCGTCGCTCAGGCGGTCGGTCCGCAGGAAGGGCTCGACCGCTCGCTCGTAGTTGACGACGGCGTGGGCGCGCGTCCAATCCGTGCCCCACAGGCAGCGGTCGAGACCCCAGGCGTCGAAGAGCCGGGCCAGAGGATCCCAAATATCCGGAAACGGATAAGGCTCTCGCGACAGCGTGCAGGCGCCACTCACCTTGATCACTGCATTCGAACGACGGGCAAGGTTCAGTACTTTGGGAAGATCGGCCCAGGGCTCCGGCGGTGCGGGCGGCACCCGGGGCTGGAGAATGCCCAGATGGTCGAGGATGAAGCGGGTGCCGGGATGGCGGTCAATGAGCGCGGCGCCGGCTTCGAGGTTTCCCCAGCAAAGGAGGTTGACCGGAAAGTCGTAGCGGGCGGCCGCGCGCAGGATGCGGTCCAGGCCAGGGTGGCCGGGATCGCGCCCTGCCTCCTTCGGCATCATGATGCGCACGCCAACCGCGCCCGGTGTCGTCTTCCATTCACCAATGACTTCGGCCACCGCCGGGTCGTCGGGGTCGACCGGCTTCACCAGGCCGAACCGGCCGGGATGGGCCTTCTGAACCTCGACCGCATAGCTCGCGTCGTAGCGGTACATGGAAAAGGCGGAGATGAAGATCGCGCCGTCAACGCCAACCATGTCCATCGCCGCGACCATTTCGTCGCCGGTGACGTGCGCGGGCCAGTTCGGCACGGTGTGCCATGGCCGCTTCGGCGTGTTCGCCTCATAGGCATGGACCTGCGAATCGATGATCGCCATTGGAGGTCCTCCGTTTCGTGGTCCCAGTTTGGCGAGCACCGCAATCCGTTGTCCAGCGAAGCCGTCCCGGTGGCTCGCCGGGTCCGCGGGCCCGCGTGGTGCGAGGCCTGGCGATACGCCTGTTCGCTCAGCTTGGCGTCGGCGATGCATCGCGCCAGGATGCGCCGCGTACCAGCTGAACAGGAGAACGCCATGACGAGCACCCGCGTCAACGGGACCGAGATCCACTACGCAGAGGCCGGAGTCGGCGGGCAGCCGCTGTTGCTGGTGCACGGCACGCTGGGCGATCAGCGGAGTTTCGCCGCGCAGATGGAACCCATCGCCGCATCTGGCTTTCATTTGATGGCGCTGTCCATGCGCCACTGCTGGCCTGGGACCTGGCCGGCAGAGGGCGGGGATTTCAGGATCGACACCCATGTCGCCGACGTCGCCGCCGTTATCCGCGCGCTGGGCAAAGGGCCGGTTGCGCTCCTCGGCCACTCCCGCGGCGGGCACATTGCGGTGCGCGTCGCGGAACGTCATCCCGATCTGCTGCGCGCGCTGATCCTGGCGGAGCCCGGTGGTGAACTGGATGAGAGCCTGGGCGGCAAGCCCGCCGCGGCTGGGAATGCCAACGCCTTCACGAAGGCCGCCGACCTGATTGAGGGAGGCGACGAGGAGGGCGGACTCAGGGTTGTCGCCGAACACACCGGCGGCCCCGGCGCCTGGGAGCGGCGACCTGAGGATCGCAAGGTGGTCAGCCGCGCCAATGCGCGCACCATGCTGGGCCAGCGGTATGAGCAGCGCCGACCCTATTCCCGCGCGAGTGCCGCTGCCATCCGCACACCAACGCTGTTCCTTTATGGCGCCAATACACGGCCAAACTTCGTCGCGAACGTCGAGGCATTGTCAGGCGCGATCGCAGGGTCGAGGGTGGTGGTGATTCCGAACGCCACGCACGGCCTTCCCTACGAGAATCCTCCCGACTTCAACGCCGCGGTCGTCGGCTTCCTGAAGGCTCTCTGAGGAGGCGGCGGCTGGGCGTCGCGTCGTCACACCATCGGCGCCAACGTCAAGGTAGGTGGGAGCCGCGGGTCGACGCCTGGTTGAGCCATTCCATTGGACATGGCTTCAACAGGACTGGCAGTGACGCCCCATCCTCTTGCCCCAGGCCGGGGTTCGCCTGCATGTGCCCGACACCATCACTCTGATCAGACTGCGGCCCTGCGCATCTGAGCTGAATCCGATGGGGGCGCTTGGACCTTCGTCGGTAATGTTGCGATATCGAAATGACATTGGCGTGCAGGGGTGAGGTGGGTCAGGCGGGTTTTGTTTTCCAGGCGCGGACGGCGGCGCGGACATAGGCCGGCAGGGGGCGCGGTGGGGGGCGCGGTGGGGGGCGCGGTGGGGGGGATTCGGGGTGT
>JADLHF010000298.1 GCA_020848935.1 Acetobacteraceae bacterium | reverse complement strand
TTCTTTTTTCAAAAAGAAGCGCTTGTTCTTTTTTGAAAAAAAGAACCAAAAAACTTCATTCATGAAGAATGGTGTTGAAAACATAATCCGTATGGGCGCCCAATGCCGGTCCGGTCCAGCCCACCGTGTCTTCCGGCCGTGCCCCGTCGAAGCGGATGGTTGGGCCGAAATGCAGGGTGCGGCCGATCAGCGGGTCGTTTACTTCCAGCACCGCGCCGCGCGCCCGGTTATGCGGGTCGGCGGCGATGTCGGCGATGTCGAACAGGCGGGAGCAGGGCACGTCGGCGGCCTCCAGCGCCGCCTCGGCCTCCGCAGCGGGCAGGGTGCGGGTCCAGGCGGCGATGGCGCCGTCCAGTTCGCCGGCGGCCGCGCAGCGCAGGGCGTTGGTGGCAAAGCGCGGGTCGGCGGCCAGCTCCGGCCGGCCGATCGCGGCCATCAGCCGGGCGAAGATCAGGTCGGAATTGCCGGCCACGCACAGCCAGCGGCCATCGGCGCAGGGATAGGTGTTGGTGGGCGCCGCGGTCGGGATGGCGGCGCCGACCGGCTGGCGGATGCGCCCGTCCAGCGCGTATTCCGGCAGCATGCCTTCCATCAGGCTGACCACGGAATCCACCAGGTTCACATCGATGATCCGGCCCCGCCCGGTGCCCGTCACGTCGCGCTCATAGACCGCCGACAGCAGGCCGATGGCGGCATACAACCCGGCGAGATCATCGCCGATCGAGATGCCGCAGCGCGGCGGCGGCAGGTCGGAGGCACCGGCGGGATGGCCGGTCAGGTGGCGGATGCCGCCCATCGCCTCACCGATCGCCCCGAAGGCGGGCTTGTCGCGATAGGGGCCGGTCTGGCCATAGCCCGAGACGCGGGCGATCACCAGGCGCGGGTTGGCGGCGTGCAGAACGTCGGGGCCGAGGTTCAGCTTCTCCAGCTGGCCCGGTCGGAAATTCTCCACCAGCACGTCGGCCCGGCGGGCCAGCGCCAGCGCCCGGTCGCGGTCGCGCTTGAGGTCCAGCACCACCGACAGCTTGTTGCGGCCGTGGATGCTGAACCACACCGGGTGGCCGTTGGCCGTGGCGCCCCAGCCGCGCACCGGGTCGCCGGAAGGCGGCTCCACCTTGATCACCTCGGCGCCGAGGTCGGCCAGCACCCGGGTGCAGAACGGCCCGGCGATATAGTGGCCGAGTTCCAGCACCTTCAGCCCCACAAGCGGGCCAGTTCGTGGCGGCGGCGCGGTCATGGCACTCCCTCTCAGCGGTCGCCCTTCCCCGTGGAAACGCCAGGTTGAGCGGCGGGGAAGAACGTTCGCACGAAAGCGCGAAGTCCGCCGCTCTTAACGATCCGTTAGGCTGTGCGGTGTCAAGATGTGCCGGTGGCCAGGTTCGGCCATTCGCTTTGTTCTGGATTTCTCCCCTCTCTGCGCCGCCGCCCTCGGGCGGGACGGGCGCACAACTCGGGCGGCACGACACGGTCGTGCCGCCCATTTTTTCGCTGTCGTTTGCCCTATCGCCCCCTGGGCGGCGCCGCCCGATCGCCGGCACCGCGGCCATCTGCCGCACTGGTTCACCGCCAGCCGGGCGGGCGCCCCCCTTGCCGAGGCCGCGCTGAGTCCGCGGGCCGGGCTGCAGCCTGCCTGGCTGCGACGGATCGGCGCGCCGCGCAGGCGAAATCCGCGTTGAAATCGGGCGGGGCAGCGGCGTAATCTAGGCTCGGCGGCGGAGCAACGCTCGCGACGATACGGGGCGGTTTCGCAGCTGCGGATGCACGATGGGGGTGCAGCCGTGCCAACGAGGGCGCCCAGGCTTGCCGTGCCGACCCACGCCGATCCGACCCGCCGGCACCTTCGTGCAAGGTGAAGTCCCGACAGGTAGCCCGGCCACCAGTCGCCAACGTGCGAACGGGCGCGCCACAACAAGGGGCGCAAGTCGATGCCGACAGGTACTGTGAAGTGGTTCAATCCGACCAAGGGCTATGGGTTCGTTGCCCCTGACAGCGGAGGCAAGGACGTGTTCGTGCACATCAGCGCGGTGCAGAAGGCCGGGCTGCGCACGCTCAACGAAGGCCAGAAGCTGAACTTCGAGATCGAGCAGCAGCCGAACGGGCGCGCGGCGGCGGTGAACCTGTCGGCCGAGTGACGGCCGCGGTTCCAAGCTCGGCCGAGTGACGGCCGCGGTTCCAAGCTCGGACGAGTGACGGCCGCGGTTCCAAGTTCGGCCGAGTGACGGCCGCGGTTCCAAGCGTGGCCGGGTGACCGCCGCGGTTTCAAGCTCGGCCAGGTGACGGCCGCGGCGGCGCGAGGAAGACTCCCTTGATCGCGACAGACGTGTTACTGCTGCATGACGAATCGGGCCGCCTTCTGTCTGGCAGTGGTCCCGCTCGTGCGCCCGGAGGGACGAGCCAGCCCATGAGCCAGTATATTCGGCCGCAGCAGCAGGTTGGGGGACCGCACTCCGCGCTTGACGCCGACGCGGTGCGCGCCGCCTACCGCCGATGGGCGGGGGTGTATGATCCGGTCTTCGGCGGCATCTCCGGCTGGGGCCGCCGGCGCGCGGTGGCGGAAGTCAACCGCCTGCCCGGCAGCCAGGTGCTGGAGGTGGGCGTTGGCACCGGCTTGGCGCTGCCGCATTACCGCGCCGACAAGCGCATCACCGGCATCGACCTGTCGTCGGACATGCTGAAGCGGGCGCGCGCGCGCGTCCACGCCCAGCGCCTGGGCAATGTCGAGGCGCTGCTGGAGCTCGATGCCGAGTCGACCGGCTTTGCCGATGCGGCGTTCGACATCGCGGTGGCGATGTTCGTCGCCTCGGTCGTGCCGCATCCGCGCCAGTTGATGGCCGAGATGCGCCGTGTGGTGCGGCCGGGCGGGCACATCCTGTTCGTGAACCACTTCGCCGCGGAGCGCGGCCTGCGCTGGTGGGCCGAGCGCACCCTGGCGCCGGCCTCGCGCGCCCTGGGCTGGCACCCCGATTTCACCTCCAGCGCGCTGTTTACGGCCGAGGAGCGCGCCCGCACGCGGTTTGCCCCGGTGCCGCCCTTCGGCCTGTTCACCCTGGCCAGCCTGCGGAACTGACGCAGCAGCGCGGCGTGGCGCCGGCGAACGACGGAATTTGGCTGACAGGACTTGATCTTGGCCCGGTGGCGGAGTAGCCCAAACGCTGCACGGCCCGGCCTGTCTGGCCGGCGCAACTCAGCGGGATGGACCTCACGATGCAACTACTCCGGCGCATGGTTGCCGCCGTCTCCTCGGCCCCTGTCGGTCTGGCGTTCGCCGCCGCGGCCACCGCCTTGCTGGCGTGGCACAAAGCTGCGCTGGCCGATATGCCGCACAACTGGCAGATGGGCATACAGGCCCCGGCCAGTCCGGTGGCCAGCCAGATCGTTGGCCTGCACAACATGGTCCTGGCCATCATTACCGTCATCACCGTCCTGGTGGCTGCCCTGCTGGCCTATGTGACCTGGCGCTACAGTGCCGAGCGCAACCCAACCCCCAGCCAGACCAGCCACAACACCCTGCTGGAAGTGGCCTGGACCGTGGTGCCGGTGCTGATCCTGGTGGTGATCGCCATTCCCAGCTTCCGCCTGGTGTACTATCAGGACCGCACCCACGACGCCGACATGACCATCAAGGTGACCGGCCACCAGTGGTACTGGGAATACACCTATCCGGATTCCGAAGGGCTGAACTTCGGCAGCCGGGCGCTTGAGGCCAAGAGTGTGAAGCCGTCGGAAATGAAGCCGGGTTCGATGCGCCTGCTGGACGTGGATGAGCCGGTGGTGCTGCCGGTCGGCAAGAACGTGCGCATCCTGACCACCAGCGCCGACGTGATCCACAGCTTCTTCGTGCCGTCCCTGGGCGTGCAGCGCTATGCCATTCCCGGCCGCACCATCGAGACCTGGGTGCGCATCGACAAGCCCGGCACCTATTACGGCCAGTGCAATCAGATCTGCGGCGAGGACCATTCCAACATGCCGATCACCGTTCGCGCCATCCCGGCCGCCGAGTTCACGGCCTGGCTCGCCGAGGCGAAGAAGAAATACGCAGCCGATGAATCCATCCCGTCCCCGGCGCAGGACGGCCGGACCGCGGTTCTCGCCGCCGTTCGCCAATAGTCATCGGGCAGCAGGAGCAGAGTTATGAGCGCATACGACCAGGCTGCCGGCCATGACCATGGCCACGACC
Source organism: Acetobacteraceae bacterium (assembly GCA_020848935.1). Classification (GTDB taxonomy): domain Bacteria; phylum Pseudomonadota; class Alphaproteobacteria; order Acetobacterales; family Acetobacteraceae; genus CAMDGX01. The sequence continues at coordinate 293 of JADLHF010000298.1, read as the reverse complement.
ACCACCATGTCGAGCTGAGCTTCGCGCAACGCTGGCTGTTCAGCACGAACCACAAGGATATCGGCACGCTCTACATCATCTTCGGGCTGGTCGGCGGCATCGTCGGCATGACCGTGTCGATCCTGATGCGCATGGAGCTGCAAAGTCCCGGCATGCAGATCTTCCACTCCGGCCAGGCCTGGAACGCGGCGATCACCTCGCACGGCCTGCTGATGATCTTCTTCTCGGTCATGCCGGTGCTGATCGGCGGCTTCGGCAACTGGTTCGTGCCGCTGATGATCGGCGCGCCCGAC
>JADLHF010000297.1 GCA_020848935.1 Acetobacteraceae bacterium | reverse complement strand
GGCGTAGCACTCGACATCCTTGGTCCGATCATCAGCGCAGCCGAGGTCACTGCGGGCGGCGCGCTGATCGCTGGCGAGGTCCTCGACCCCCGCTACCACGCCAATCTCGCTTGGCATGGTCGCGAGCCCGATCTTGCCTTCGCGGCATCCTTGGTCGTGCCGGCGACGCCGTCGCGCGGGTGGGACGTCACCCCACCTCCGGCATCCCAGCCGCCTGTGCCACCAGTCATCCCCGCCTGGAAAGGCAAGGCGGCCCTACGTGAATCCGGACTGCTGGATGCCGTTGAAGCCGCAGTCGTGGCTACCGGTGGTCGCGTTCAGGACGCGTGGGCGGGCGCGTCAGAATGGAGCCGAAACAGCGAGTTTTTGGTTACCCTTGCCGAGGGGCTGGGGCTCCCGTCCGGCCGCGTCGACGCGCTCTTCAGGTCCGCTGACCTCATCCACAGCTGACTTTAACCCTGGTAGGGTGCCCCAGTGCCGAGTTCTCATGGCGCGCCCCAGTCCGCTACAGAATTCTTCCACCCATCTGCCCTACGCCGGATCAACGTTCTCATAGAGCAACAGACCAGTGACCTGCTCCGCCGTACGGTTAATGCCTATATCTCCCCTCCCAGAAGGCCAAATCTCTCATCGAATGGGAACTGACTTCAGGGAGGAAGGTGACGTTCGGGTGAACCCGTTGGCCCAGGATCCGAGGCAAGGACGTCGTTAGAAAGCCTTGGCCGCGCCCGGGCGGAACCGGTTAGACGGTACGAAGCCGGACCGCTCGGCGATCCGCTGGAAGCGGACCCAGACCGCCCGGTTCGGGTGCAGCCCGCCGCCGCGGATCGCCGGCACGGCGGTCAGCCGCGCGCGATGCAGTAGGCGGGTGTCGGCAACGCCGCAGTTCGGGTGGATGCCGCCGTTCTCCGCCACCACCGTCTCCCACGCCGCCCGCCGCCGCTCCAGTGTTGCGGGGTCGTGGAGCGCGGTGCAGTCGAGCACATCGGCATTGAGATCCACCACGATCTCGTCCCCGTCTTCGACGAAGGCGATCGGCCCGCCGAGGGCTGCTTCCGGTCCCACATGGCCGATCACAAGTCCCACCGAGCCGCCCGAGAAGCGCGCATCGGTCATCAGCGCCACCACGATGCCGCGCTCGCGGCACAGCGTGGTGATGCGCGAGGTGGGATCGAGCATCTCGGGCATCCCCGGCGCACCGCTGGGGCCATCGTAGCGTACGATGATCATGTCGCTGTCCTGGAACGAACCAGGGTCCTGGTCGAGCGCCTGCAGCAGCCGCTGCTCGCCTTCGAACACCCGCGCGCGACCGCGGAACACGTTGTTCTCAAGCCCGCCCTCCACGCCGGCGAGCTTCAGGATGGCGGAGAAGTCGGGCGAGAGGTTGCCGCCCAGCATGCGCAGCCCGCCGGTGGGCTTATATGGCTTCTCCACGGAGTAGATCACTACGCCGTCCGCCCGCGGCGGCCCAAGGCGCGCCACCTGCTGCGCCAGGGTCTCGCCGGTGCAGGTCAGCACGTCGCCGTTCAGCAGCCCGGCGTCAAGCAATTCCTGCACGATCACCTGTACGCCGCCCACGCGGTCGATATCCATCATCGAGTAGCGGCCGTAGGGGCGGGCATCGGTCAGCACCGGCACCACGTGCTGCGAGAGATGGTTGAACTCCTCCGGCGTCATGACCTCGGACCAGAAATCCGCATAGCCCGCCGCCCGCGCGATCTCGGGCGCGTGCAGCACCACGTTGGTGGATCCGCCGATCGCCATCGCCACGATCACCGCATTGCGTAGCGAATCCCGCACCACGATGTCGCGCGGCTTGAGGTCGCGCTCCATCATCTGGGCCAGGTACTCCACGAGCTCGACCGGATACTGCTCCAGCCGGCGGGGATCGTCTGACGGGGTCGCCACCATGTGCAGCGGCTGCATCCCCACCACGCCGATGAAGGTCTGCATTGTGTTGTAGGTGAACATGCCGCCGCAGCTGCCAATGCCCGGGCAGGCGTTGCAGGCGATGCGGTGGCGGAACGCGGCGTCGGGGTGGCCGGCCCCCTGGTAAGCGCTGATGATGTCGAGCGCGTCGCCGGTCTCGGGGTCATGCCCCGGGCGGATCGGCCCGTCGGACATCACGATGGCCGGCTGGTTGTGTTCCAGTAGAGCCGCTAGGGCGCCCACGGGCGGCTTGTCGCAGGCCACCACCGCGATGGTGCCGGCAAGGCCCGTGGCCGAGAGATGCTCGCACAGCGCGTCATGCGTCACCTCGCGGCCGATCAGCGAATAGCGCATCTCGCGCGTGCCGTTGCGGATGCCGTCGGACGTGGCGATAGTATATTCCGGCTGGGTCAGGCGCAGGCGCAGCTGGCCCGGCCCCTGGCCGATGCGGCTCTTCAGCCGCTCATGGATCGCGTCCACCTTGGACATCACGCCGAGATAGCACTGGCTGTCCCCCTTGGTGCCGACCACGCCCACCGAAGGCTCGTGGATCAGATCGGGGTCGGTGCCGATGACGCGCGCCATCCCGATGGTCTGGCTGGAGCGGCCGGGGTGGCGGTCGATGAGGACCGGCTTGCTGTTCGGCATGGTGCGATCTCTGGGTGAAGGGGGCTGCGGCGCCTGGATGCCGGGCTGCCGAACGGTTGTCGGGACCGCGGTTATGGGCCGGACGCCGGCACCCGCGCAAGGCGATGCCCCGGTGCGTACCGGGGGCTTCGGCCCTCAGCCCTTCAGCACCTCGGCGAGCAGCGGGTTCGGGAAGCGCCGGCCAAGCGTCACGGCCAGGAACAGCTCGCTGATGCCCTGAAGGGTCGCCGCCTCCACCAGCAGCCCGGAGGCCAGCTCGTCGCGCACCACGATCGGCGGGATCACGGCCAGCCCCGCATCTTCGCGCGCCAGCAGCCGCAGCATCGCCATGTCGTCTGCCTCCGCCGCGATCGACGGCACCACGCCGAGCCGGGTGAGCAGCGCGTCGAACGAGGCACGAAGCGACGTTCCGGCCGAGGGCAGCACCAGCGGCTCCTCCCGCAGCAGGTCCGGCAGCGCCCGCCCCGCCGCCCCGGCACGCCGGGGCGTGCCGATCAGGCTCACCGGCTGGTCCGCCAGGCGATGCACAAGCCAAGGGCTGGCGGCGTCGCGGGTGGGTGCGAGGTTGGTCAGCACCACGTCGAGCGACAGCGCCTTCAACTCGCGCAGCAGCTCGTCCTGCGAGCCGGAGCGGAGCACCACCTCGATATCGGCGCGGCCCACCAGCGGGCGCAGGAACTGCATCTGAAAATTTCGCGACAGCGTGGCCAGCGCCCCCACCCGCAGGGCCCGCCGGGCGCGCCCGGCCTCGCGCAGCGTGGCGGACAGCTCGTCGGCGGTGCGGAAGATCGCATCGGCATGATCCAGCGCGATGCGCCCCGCCTCGGTCAGCACCAGCCCACGCCCGCGCCGCTCGAACAGGTCCTGGCCCAGCGAATCCTCCAGCTGGCGGATCTGGGTGGAAAGGGCGGACTGCGAGAGGGAGAGCCGGCGGGCGGCCCCGGTCAGCGTTCCGTCCAGTGCCACGGCGCGGAACAGCCGGAGGTGATGCAGGTTGAGGGCGTTCATTGTTCTATATAATGGATGGATATAACCAAGATTATATAATTTTCTGGAAGTCTTGCCACCGCTATGTGAGCGGCGACCGCAACGCCTCCGGAAGGACACCCAATGTCCCTGCTGATGTCGCTCTGCCTGCTGGGCCCCCTTCCGCTGCTCGCCGTGGCGGTAATCGCCCTGGGCCGTCCGGGGATGCGCCCTGGCTCGCTGCCGCGCTTGGCCGAGATCGCCGCGCTGGCCTCCTTCGCCATGACGCTGGGCGGCGCACTCCACGTCGCGGTCGCCGGCGCCGGTACATGGTCCGTCGGATCGGGGATCGCGCTGGTGGCGGTGCGCCTCGATGCGATCAGCTCCACGATGGCAATGCTGGTGGCCTTCATCGGCTGGGTCGTGCTGCGCTATTCCCGCACCTACCTTGATGGCGAGGCGCGCGAGGGCGCCTTCCTGGGCCTGATGCTGGCCACACTGGCCTCGGTGCTGTTGCTGGTCCATGCGGGCAGCCTGGCCGTGCTGATCGCGGCCTTCCTGGCGGTGGGCGCGGGGCTGCGCCAACTGCTGCTGTTCTACCGTGGCCGGGTGGAGGCGCGGCGAGCCGCCGCGAAGTTTACCCTTGTCTGGGGCGGCGGCGACCTCGCGCTGGTCTTAGGCGCGGTCCTGCTCTGGGCCGCCTTCGGCACCGCGGACATCGCGGCAATGGCCGCGGCCGCAAAGGCGGGCGTGCCGGTGGCCGGCCACGCGGGAGTGGCGTTCCTGATCCTGGCCGCGGCGCTGAAATCCGCCGCGTTCCCGCTGCATGGCTGGATCACCGAGGTGATGGAGGCGCCCACCCCCGTCTCGGCGCTGCTCCATGCCGGCATCATCAACGCCGGCGGATTCCTAATGATCCGCTTCGCCGAACTGGTGCAGGCCGGGCCCGGCTCCATGGCCGCGCTGGTGATCCTCGGCGGCTTTACGGCGCTGTTCGGGGCCGTGGTGATGCTGACGCAGAGTGCAGTCAAGACAGCACTGGCCTGGTCCACCATCGCGCAGATGGGCTTCATGCTGCTGCAATGCGGGCTTGGCCTCTGGACGTTGGCGCTGCTGCACATCGTGGCGCACTCGATGTACAAGGCCCACGCCTTCCTGGGCTCGGGCGAGGCGGTGCAGGCGGTGGCCAGCATTCGCCGCCCCGGCCCGGTGGCCGTGCCGAACTTCGCCGCGGTCGCGCGGTCCTTCCTGCTATCCATCCTGCTCTACGGTGTGGTCGCGACGACCTTCGCCGCCATGATCGGGCCCAAGTCGCCGCAGGCGCTCGCGCTCGGCGCGATCCTGGTGTTCGGCGTCGCCTACCTCGTCGCGCAGGGCCTGGCCGATGCCGCGCCTAAGGCGCTGACCCAGCGCACGGCACTCGCGGCCGTGGGCGCCGCGGTGGCCTACTTCACCTTCCACCGGCTGGCCGATGCGCTCTGGGGCCGCGCGCTGCCGGCCGTCCCCACGCCGGGGGCGCTGGAATGGGCGCTGATCGTGCTCTCGCTCGGCTCCTTCGCCGTGGTGGCGCTCGCGCAGACGCTGTTCCCGCTCTGGGCGCACCACCCGGCGGCAGCGGGCCTGCGGGTGCATGTCGCCAACGGCTTCTACCTCAATACGGTGTTCGACCGGGTGGTCGGCGGCTTCCGCACCCAGAAGCCCCTCTGACGTGGCCCACCCCGACGTGCCCCCCCCTCTGACTTGGCCCACCCCGACGTGGCGGAGACGAGCATGTTCATCATGTCCAACCCGGTGACCCCCGAGCGGTTCGCGGCGCTGATCAAGGCCGCCGAGGCCGCGGCCCGCGCCATCCCGCCCGCCTTCCCGTTGTCGGCGACCGTGGCCGTGAACCCCTTCCTTGGCCAGACCGGCGACGACCTCGCCACCGCCGCCGCACGGCTGGCACGGGTCGGCGGCGTGCCGATCACCCGCCCGCGCGACGACATGGCCGCGCGCGTCGCCCGTGGCGAGATCACGGATGCGGACCTCGCCGCGGCGCTCACCGCCTGCGCCCAGCCCGGCAAGCCCGCCGACCTCGCCGCGCTGAAGGCCGCGTTGGCCACGCCCGGCCCCGCCCCGCAGGCCCTGCCCACCGTGGCCGAACTCGCCGCCGCCGCCAGCGGCACCGACTGGCCGGCGGTGATCGAGCGCGCCTTCGGCCTCTGGGCCGTCGGGCATTTCGACCGCGGCCAGGCCCTGTGGCTGCCGGCCCCCGGCCGCAGCGCCTTCACCGCGTGGCGGGAATGGGCCGCCCGCGACCTGGCCCCCGAGGTCGCGGGACTGCGCGGCTTCTGCGCGCACGTCGCCGAGGCACCCGATACGCCGGAGCGCGCCATGATGCGCGCCGCCGACCGGCTGGGGCTGACCCCCGCGGCGGCGGAGACGGCCTTCCACCGGCTGCTGATGGATCTCGGCGGCTGGGCCCAGCACGCCCGCTGGCTGCTGTGGGAGGCCGAGCTCGCCGGGGGGACGGACAGCACGGTCACCGACCTGCTCGCCATCCGGCTGGTGTGGGAGGAAGCCCTGCTCGGCCATGTAACCGCGGTCGCCGACCGCTGGGCACAGACGGTGGCGGCCCATGCCGCCCCGGTGGCGCCCACGGCCGACCACGTGGTCGATGCCATCCTGCAGGACGCGGCCGACCGCGCGCACCAGCGCCGGCTGGCACGGCTCCTGACAGGCCCCGCCTCCGCGCCCGGCCGCCCGGCCCTGCAGGCGGCGTTCTGCATCGACGTGCGCTCGGAGGTGTTCCGCCGCGCGCTCGAAAGCCTCGATCCCGGCATCGACACGATCGGCTTCGCGGGCTTCTTCGGCCTGCCGCTGTCGCACCGCGCGGCCGGCACCGACGAGCTGGCCGCGCACCTGCCGGTCCTGCTCACGCCGGGCCTCACGGCCTCCAGCCATCGCGCCCCGGCCGACGAGCAGGAGTCGCGGATCGCCGCCCGCACGCGGCGCGCCTGGGGGCGCTTCCGCCAGGCCGCTGTCTCCTCCTTCGCCTTCGTCGAGGCGGCTGGCCCGGCCTATGGCTGGAAGCTCGTGTGCGACTCCCTGGGCGTTGCGCCGAAGGCCCCGCTGCCGCCACCCGCGCCGCGGATCGAGGGCGGGCTTCCGGCCGAGGCCAAGGTGGCCACCGCCGCAGCCGTGCTGAAGGCCATGAGCATGACGACCGGCCATGCCCGCGTGGTGCTGCTGCTGGGCCATGGCGGCCGGGTGCGCAACAACCCGCACGAGAGCGCCTACCATTGCGGCGCATGCGGCGGCCAGACCGGCGAGGTGTCCGCCCGGGTGCTGGCGCAGCTGCTGAACGATCCCGAGACGCGCGCCGGCCTTCGGGCCGCCGGCATCACCCTGCCGGACGACACGGTGTTCGTGGCCGGGCTGCACGAGACCACGACCGACAGAGTGACGCTGTACCGCGACACGCCGACACCCGCACATGCCGAGGACCTGCGCCGGGCGGAGGACTGGCTGGCGCGCGCCACCGCCCTTACCCGCGCCGAACGGGCCGTCCGCCTGCCGGGCGCGACTGCGGCTACCATCGCCGCGCGGGCGACCAACTGGGCCGAGGTGCGGCCGGAGTGGGGTCTGGCAGGCTGCGCCGCCTTCATCGCCGCCCCGCGCGACACGACGCGCGCCGCGGACCTGCAGGGCCGCGCCTTCCTGCACAGCTACGACTGGCAGGCAGACCAGGGCTTCGGCACGCTTGAGCTGATCCTCACCGCCCCGGTGGTGGTGGCGAGCTGGATCAGCCTGCAGTACTATGGCTCCGCCGTGGCGCCGGAGATCTTCGGCGGCGGCAACAAGCTCATCCACAACGTGGTGGGCGGCATCGGCGTGGTGCAGGGCAATGGCGGCCCGCTCAAGCCCGGTCTCCCGTGGCAGACGATCCACGACGGCCGCGCGCTGGCGCACGAGCCGCTGCGCCTCTCGGTTCTGATCGAGGCGCCGCGCGAGGCCATCGCCGCAGTCCTGGAGAAACATCCTTCTGTCCGCGCGCTGTTCGACAACGGATGGCTGCATCTCCTCGTGCTAGACCAGGGCCGCATGGCTGCCCGCTATCGGTCCGGTGTCGCGTGGGAAGAGGTGCCATAGCGGCGCGAAGTGGCACACGTCTGATCAACCTTTACGCGTCGGCTGCCCATTTGAGTGTTGGGGTCTGATACCGATGTGACAGGCGCATCAGCAAAATCCGGGATAAAAAGACTTGGCAAGTTCCGCGCGGATGCGATGGTTCGAATCCCGGCGCACTCCCTCCGCCAACTTTCTCAGCAAACCCGTTCTCCGTTTGGTCGATCGGCGAGGAAAAGTGCGGGTTTCCTGCGGTTTTCCGGGCGAAGTTGGTGACCGCCAGGGGTGCAACGAAGGGCAAAATCGGCTCTCTGGCGGCCCGATGCCTTCGGACCTGTAGACTGGCGGGATTTAGTACGCTTCTCGAAAACAATTGTAATTCAATGAGTTGTGGGTGGTTGGCGTAGTCTGGGCAACGTCTCGGTCAGGCGACGTCAGGCTGGCTGGCCGCGACAGGACACGAGATTTGCGAGTTCGGGCACGTTGGCCTGCCCGGTGACGCGGAGCCTTTCGCCGAGATAGTCCCAGAAACCGATACCGCGCTTAGCGCAGGTATGCATCAGACCGAGGAATGCATCGCGGCAATCGCGACCGGCGTCACTGTGTAGCTGCCGCTGATCTTGCGCTTGATGACCTGGCAGCGAATGTCGCGCTCCGTGCCGTTGGTGTGCAGTGGAATATCCGGCCGGCCTAGCACCAGCAGCAGTTCGGGCTTGTTGGCATGCAGCCGCGCGAGCAGGCGATCGAGCATGGCGAAGCCGGTGCGGCGGGCGAAGATGCGATCGAACCGGGCGCGCATCTCGCCGCGGCGGCGGGGGCTCGGGTCATGCCGATAGGCCTTCAGGTCGGCGTAAGACCACCAGATCAGTGCGCGCATGTGCTGCTGAGCGGCGCGGTGCAGGTCGGTGAGGGTATCGAACTTGTGGACCAGCCGCTAGGTATGCACCCAGCACAAGGCGTGCCGGCCGATGTTGAACTGGCTGGCATCGTCGCTGACAATCACCGCGTCGTTCAGGAAGCCCTGATCCACCACGGCGCCCCACAGCGCGGCTTCGGTTGTGATGCGCACGGGGTCGGGCGTGACCCGCAGGTTGGCAATGCCGAGATGCTGCAAATGCGCTTGCCAGGCGCCGTGGTCGGCGAAGCGCCTTTGCGGTGCTGCGGCCAAGCGGCTGATCACTGGGCCGGCGAGCGAACGGGCGCGCATGTATTCCAGTGCGGCGCCATTGATGGCGTAATCAGTGTGCCCGGCTCGCAGCAGGTCGAGGACGTTCAGCCGGCTCCTGCTCGCGCGCGCGGCGAACCAGGTGAAGCTGTCGTTGCCGATCTGTGTGCAGAAGCCATTGCGCCCGGCGTGCCGCGCGCCGGTGTCGTCCACGCTGAGCCAGGGCGCGCGGCACGCCGGGCGGCAGCGATGCCAGCACCGTCCGCCCGTCCGGCGTCGTCCAGCGCTCGCGACGGTAACGGATGACCTGGGTGTGCAGCACCAGATCCTGCACGACAAAGGTCTCGTAGCCCTTGAAGCGCGATCCCGGCGGCGCGACCGCCTTCACCACGCGAAAGACTCCCAAATATCCTGGAGTTTCAGGTGGCCTGTCCGCATGGGGAGAAAGTCGGGGTGGTGGCGACCGGAACAGCGGTCGAAGCTGGAGACCAACCTTCGCGGGACTCAAGTCACTCCGTACACCGCGAGATACGGCGTGGCTGAGTCGATTTGCCCGAACACCACCGAGAGCTTACCGCTGTCGACGTCGGCCTGAGCATAGCCTGCTAGAGTCATGAGGGCATTGGGCTTGCCGGGCGCGGAGACCTGGATGGTCAGGCCGGTGAAACCTGGAGCCCCCAGGCCGTCGGTCCAGGTGATGGTCGAGCCGTGCTGCGAGATGCCCCAGACCGTCGCCGAGTCGCCCTTGCCGAAGCCGACGACGGTGCTCCAGATGTCCGATACCGCGTCTCGGGAGTCGAGGAAGAAGGAATCCTCGCCTGCCGCGCCAACCAGGAAGTTCGAGCCAGTGCCGCCGTCGAGCACGTTGCGTCCGCCAAAGGCGGCGATCGCATCCATGCCGCTGCCGGAATGCATGAACCAGTTGTCGCTGTTGGCCGTAATGTTGATGTTGTCCGGCGTGATCAGGATGATTTCCCTTTCCACACCGGGCACCGGGCCGACATAGGCCGTCGGCGCTGCCGCAATCGGAAGCCCGGTGGTACTGTTGACGACTACGATCTCGGGGAACGCGTTGTCGGCCTTGATCGTGCCCACCGCGGTGGACTGGGCAATGCTCGTTCCGGATGGAGCGCCGGATAGTGTCACGGAGAAGGTCTCGTCTGCGTCAGCCTCTCTGCCGCCTGCGACCCTCACGGTGATGGTGCGGCTCGCCTCGCCGGCCACGAAGGTGACGCGGCCGGTGGGCAGGATGCCGCCGAGGAAGTCCGCGGCGTCGGCGGCGTCCGGGCCGCTGCCGGTGACCTGCCAGGCGATGCTG
>JADLHF010000296.1 GCA_020848935.1 Acetobacteraceae bacterium | reverse complement strand
TGATGGTGCCGCCGGGCGCGGGTGCGGACAGCAGGCCGTTCTCGTTGTCGTGGAACCAGCACTGGTCGATCGCCAGGTGGCCGCCCTCGTAGCGGATGCCGGCACCGTTGCCGTCGGGCACCGCGGCCCCGGCGAACTCGATGTGCTCCAGCGTGACGTCGGCATTGATGGTCAGGATCGCCTTGCCGTTCGGTGGCGCGCCCACCGCCAGCAGCTTCGCCATGCCGCCGATGCCCTGGATGGTCAGGGCGTGGGTGATGGTGGCGAAATCATCGACATAGGTGCCGGCATCGACCTGGATCGTGTCGCCGGCCGCCGACGCGCCGATGGCGGCGGCAAGCGTGGCAAAATCCTTGCCGGCACCAACGGTGAGGATCGGCATCGCGGTTTCTCCTGTCGTTTCCGGCGGGGCATCCGCGGCGGGGCAGTGCCGGCGGGCCGGTCAACCATTCCCCGCGTGTAGATTCGCCAACCGCAATGAACAATTATCGCAGGTGAGGTACAGTTCGTGTGGTTATTTCGGAAATATTGTCACGTCAATTACACATCACGAATAATGGTTCTCATTCCCCATCGTATTGTTTTGTGGACACCGGGCGCATCCAGTGTTTGACCATATGATGTCTGGCGCTGCGCCCATCTCGAAAATGAGCCGGGGCGATCGCGGCCCCAGGCGTCGCCAAGCCTCGACAAGCCGGGCCTGGAACCAACATGCTGGCGGGATGGCATGGCCCACCGGGAGGATCGCCGCATGAAGCTGTCGAAACGCGCGCTGGTGGCGGTGGCGATCGCCGCCTGGATGATCCCACGCCCGGCGCCGGCGCAGGAGCGCGTGACCTTCGGGCTGGACTGGGTGGCCGAGGCCGAATACGGCGGCTACTACCAGGCCGTCGCCACCGGGCTCTATGCCAAGCGCGGCCTGGACGTGACCATCCGCCAGGGCGGGCCGCAGGTGAACCACATGCAGATGCTGATGGCCGGCAACCTGGACTTCAACCTCGGCGGCGGCCGCGCCATCGAGTTCGCCGCCGAGGGCCTGCCCTACCTCGCCGTCGCCGCGATGTTCCAGAAGGAACTCGCGGTGCTGATCGCCCACCCCGGCGTGGGCAGCGACAGCTTCGAATCCCTCAAGGGCAAGCCGGTCGCCATCGGTGCCGACACCCGCAACGGCTGGTGGCGCTTCCTCGCCGCCAAATACGGCTACAGCGACAGCCAGATCCGGCCCTACACCTTCAACATGGCGCCGTTCCTGGTGAACAAGGAGCTGATCCAGCAAGGCTACCTCAGCTCGGAACCCTACCTGATCGAGAAGGAATCCGGCATCAAGCCGCGCGTGCTGCTGCTCGCCGATGCCGGATACCTCGGCTACGCCAACATCGTCACCACCTCGCGCAAGCTGGTGGAGAGCAATCCCGACCTGGTGCAACGCTTCATCGATGCCTCGATCGAAGGCTGGTACTCCTACCTCTACGGCGACCCCGCCCCCGGCAACCGGCTGATCCGCCAGGCCAACCCGGAAATGCCCCAGGAGCTGATCGACTACGCCCGCGGCGTGCTGAAGGCGCGCGGCATCGTCGATTCCGGCGATACGGAAACGCTGGGCATCGGCGCCATGACCGACGCACGCTGGCGAGCGTTCTATGCGGCACAGGTGGCGGTGGGGGTCTATAAGCCGGGGATCGATATCTCGAAGGCTTATACGACGCGGTTTGTTAACAAGAAGGTAGGAATAGAGTTAAAAAAATGAAGGCAAGCATGTTCTTTTTTGAAAAGAAGAACCAAAAAACTTTTATTCATTGGAGTGTGGGGCACGCCGGTGCCGCGCGATGAACTGCGAGTGAAGTTTTTTTGCTTCTTTTTGTTCACAAAAAGAAGACCTTCCTCCCCATGACTCCCGCCTGGAAGGGCCTGGACACCTCCCGCCCGCCGCATTTCATCGGCTACGACCAGGCCGAGCGCATGGTTGCCGCCCTGATGGACCGTGCCGCCGCCTGGCGGCCCGATGCGGTGGTGGCGATCGTGCGCGGCGGGCTGATCCCCGGCACCATGGCGGCGGCGATGCTGGCCCTGCCTTTGGCCATGGTCGGCTGGGACCGCGCCACCGGCGCCGTCACGTGGTACGGCGCGCGCCCGCGCGGCCGGCTGCTGGTGGTGGATGACTGCTGCGCCACCGGGGCGACGATGCGCGCCGTGCTGGCCGACCTCGCCGCCGCCGGCAGCGCCACGCTCAGCCTGACCATCGTCCACGACCCCGAGACCACCGGGCTGGTGCCCGACCTCTCCCACCCGATGACCGAGTATTTCCGCCTGCCGTGGGAGCGGGGCGAGGCCACGCCCGCCGCCCGCGCCCACCGCACCGGCGGCGCGCCGGCCAACCGGGCGCACGAGGCGCCGTTCGTCGGGCTGGACCTGGACGGCGTCTTCCTGCCCGACATCGCGCGGGCCGAGTATGGCGCCGATCTCGCCGCCGCACTGGAGCGGCGGCAGGAGCTGGCCCCCTTCGCCGCCCTGCCGGATTTCGCGCTCGACCGCGCCGTGGTGATCACCGGCCGGCCGGACAGCGACGAGGCGCCGACGCGGGCGTGGCTGGCGCGCCACGGCCATGGCGGGTTGGCGTTGCAGATGCGCCCGGCGGGCACGCCGGCCGACCTCGGATCGGTCGCGCGCTACAAGGCGGCGGCGGCCACGCGCTGGGGCTGCACCCATTTCGTCGAGAGCGAGCCGGAACAGGCCATCCGCATCGCCGCCCTTGCGCCGCACCTGGTGGTGAGCTGGTGGTCCCCCGCCGAGGCGCGGCACTGGATCGTCGGCGCGGCGGTGCGGCGGTGAGCCTGCTGCGGATTGCCCGGGTCGGTCGCCGCTTCGCCACCGGCACCGAGGCGCTGCGCGATGCCAGCCTGGAGATCGCGGCCGGCGATTTCGTCGCCCTGCTCGGCCCCTCCGGCTGCGGCAAGTCCACCCTGCTGCGCCTGATCGCCGGGCTGGATGCGCCCGACAGTGGATTTCTCGCCTGGGGCGACGGTGCGCCCGCGCCGGGCGAGATCGGCTTCGTGTTCCAGGACGCCACCCTGCTGCCCTGGGCGACGGCGGCCGAGAACGTCTTCCTGCCGCTGCGCCTGCGCGGCATGGCGTGGGCGGCGGCGCGCGCCGAGGTGGACGCCGCCCTGGCCCGCGTCGGCCTGGCCGGGTTCGCCGGCGCCCGCCCGCGCGAGCTGTCGGGCGGGATGCGCATGCGCGTGTCCATCGCCCGCGCCCTGGTGGGCCGGCCGCGGCTGCTGCTGATGGACGAGCCCTTCGCGGCGCTGGACGAATTCACCCGCCACGCGTTGCAGGACGACATGCTGGCGCTGTGGCGCGATGCCCGCTGCACCGTGGTGTTCGTGACCCACTCGATCTACGAGGCCAGCTTCCTCGCCCGCCGCATCGTGGTGATGACCCCCCGCCCCGGCCGCATCGCCTGCGAGATCGCCTCGCCGCTGCCGCCCGCGCCGGCCGCGCGCTTCTCGCCCGAATACGCCGCCCTCGTCGGCAGGGTCAGCGGCGTGCTGCGCGCGGAGATGGCATGACGCGCTGGCCGCCGATCCTGGCCGGCGTCGCGGCGCTGCTGCTGTGGCAGGGTGCGGTCTGGGCCAGCGGCGTGCCGGCCTACCTGGTGCCGGGGCCGCTGGCGATCGTGCGGGCCTTCCTGGACGCGCCCGCGCTGCTGCTGGGCTCGCTGCTGTCCACCCTGGTGGTGACCTTCACCGCGCTGGCGGTCTCCACCGGGCTCGGCGTCGGCCTGGCGGTGGCGATCACCGCCAGCCGCTGGGCGCGCGCGGCGATCCAGCCCTGGGCGGTGGCGTTGCAGGTCACGCCGGTCGTGGCGATCGCGCCGTTGATCATCGCCTGGGTGGGCGATCCGTTCACCGCCCTGGTGGCCTGCGCCACCATCGTGGCGTTCTTCCCGATCTTCTCCAACACCGCCATCGGCCTCGCCTCCCCGCCCGGCGAGCTGCTGGACCTGTTCCGGCTGAACGGGGCGGGGCGCTGGGCCACGCTGCGGCTGCTGCGCCTGCCGGCCGCGCTGCCGTATTTCCTGGCCGGGCTGCGCATTTCCGGCGGGCTGGCGCTGGTGGGCGCCGTGGTGGCCGAATTCGTCGCCGGCGCCGGCGGCTTCGCCTCGGGCCTGGCCTATCGCATCCTGGAATCCGGCTACCGCTTGCAGATCCCGCGCATGTTCGCCGCCCTGGTGCTGCTGTCCGCCGCCGGCATCGCCATCAACGCCGTGCTGGGCGCCGCCGGCACCTGGCTGCTGCGCCGGCGCGGGGAGGCTTGAAGCCCAGGCCCGGCGCTGCCAGAAAGCGCCAGCGAATGGGGTTTGCATGACCAAGCAATTGACCGAGGGCCAGCGCGCCTACGAAGCGAAACGCGCCGCCAAGGCGGGGATGAGCCTGGAGAAATGGCTCGCCGCCAAGGAGCGCGATCGCGCCCAGGAAGCCCGTGCCCGCGACGAAGCCGCCAAGCCGCCACCGCCGGCCAAGAAGCCCGGCTTCTTCGGGCGGCTGCTGGAGAAGGCGCGCCGGCCGATCTAGCGGAGTTCCGCACTCCAGGCATAGGCAAGGAAGGTCTTCTTTTTGTGAACAAAAAGAAGCAAAAAAACTTCATTCGCTGTTCATCGCGTGGCAGCGGCGTGCCCCACACGTCAACGAATGGAAGTTTTTTGGTTCTTTTTTTCAAAAAAGAACATTCTTTCTGCTATCGCCGCCTCACGCCATCCGGTCCCAGATCTCATCGCGGCGGATGAAGCTGTGAAACACCACCGCGGCGATGTGCATCGCCAGCAGCACCAGCATCGCCATCGCCCCCAGCCAGTGCAGCAGCGACAGCGCCTCGGCCAGTGGCACGTTCAGGCCGACCGGCGCGGGGATCGGCACCACGCCGAACCAGTGCAGCGGAAACCCCCAGGCATTGGTGGCCAGGAAGCCGATCGTCGGCTGGACGATCAGCAGCACGTACAGCGCCACGTGGTTCGCCAGGGCCGCCAGCTTCATCAGCGCCGGCAGGTCGTCCGGCAGCGGCGGCGGCGGGTTGCGCCAGCGCACCACCAGCCGGGCCAGCGTCATCACGAATATCGCCACGCCGAAGCTCTCATGGATGTTGTAGAGCCGCAGCTTCAGCGCCTCGTCGGCGGGTTCGAATTTCGTCATCCAGATGCCGGCCACCAGCACCACCAGGATCGACCCGGCCGTCAGCCAGTGCAGCCAGCGGACGGGGGCGACATAGCGGGCCTGGGGCATGGCGCGGCCTTCTCCGGCGGGGCGGGCCGGTCCAGCGTGGCATACGCGCCGTGAGCGCCGCAACGATTGCCGCCCATGCCGACTGGAGCATCGACGCGCGCAAGCGCTGGCTGGCCGTGGCGCGGCGCGCGGCCGGCGGCTGGCGCCTGGACGCCCCGGTGCCGGTGGGCGAGGTCGCCACGCTGTGCGCCCGGTTGCGGGCGCAGGCCGGCGGCGGGGCGGTGGCGCTGGGGGTGGACCTGCCGCTCGGCCTGCCGCGCGCCTATGTCGCCCGCCACCTCGCCGGCGGCGATTTTCCTGGCTTCCTGGCGGGGCTCGCGGCCAGGCCGGGGTTTTTCGAGGTCTGCGCGGAACTGTCCCAGCTCGGCCCGCAGCGCCCGTTCTACCCCCGGCGCGCGGTGCGCGGCATGACCCGCGCCGCCCATGCCGAGGCCCTCGGGCTGGGCGGCGCGGCCGGGCTGTCGCGTTGGTGCGACCGCGCCACCGCCGAGCGCCCGGCCGGCGCGCCGCTGTTCTGGACCCTCGGCGCCAACCAGACCGGCCGCGCGGCGATCGCGGCCTGGCGGGACTGGCTGGTCCCCGCCCTCGCCGGCCCGCATCCGCCGCTCCTGTGGCCGTTCCACGGCGATTTCCGCCGCCTTCTGGCCCCCGGCGCGGTGGCGGTGGCCGAGACCTATCCGGCCGAGGCGCTGCGCCATCTCGGCCTGCGCATCGCCGGCAGCAAGCGGCGACAGGCCGACCGCGCCGCCCTGGCCGGCGGGCTGGCGGCGGCGATGGCCCGGCTGGGCGTGGTGGCGGAGCCCGGTCTCGCCGCCCTGGCCGCCGACGGCTTCGGCGCCCGCTCGGACGGCGAGGACCGGCTGGACTGCGTGCTCGGCGTTCTGGCGGTGATCAACGTGCTGGCGGGCAACCGGCCCGACGCGCCGCCCGGTGATCCCTGGCTACGGCGGTGGGAGGGCTGGGTGCTGGGTCAGACCGCGCTGCCATCCGGCGCCGCCTCCGGCATTTCCGGGGCCGCGGGCGCGGGTTCCGGCCGCGGATAGCCGTCCAGCCGCACCAGCATGAACAGGCCGCGGGCGCGAAAGGCGCAGGTCAGCCGCCGGGTGAGCCCGGCCGCCGCCTCCGGGTCGCTCACCCGGTACAGCCCGCGTTCGATGTCGCGCGCCTCGGCCACCAGCCCCGGCAGCGCCGGCAGGATTTCCACCGTCAGCGCCACGCCCTGGA
>JADLHF010000295.1 GCA_020848935.1 Acetobacteraceae bacterium | reverse complement strand
CGCGGCCGGGGTGGCGATACCCGCTCGGCGCGCGGCCGGCCGCTGCGTGGAGCGGGTGCGTCGCCGCCCCGGCCGCGAGACAGACCGCGCCACCGCCTGCGGCGCACGCGGACCGCGCCCCCGCGCGGCCGAGCCGTTGGTTGCGCTGGTCGCGCCGGCCGCGCTGCCCATGCGCGCAGCGGTACCTGCATGGCGAGCCGAGCCGCAGGGACTGGTACGCGCTGCCTTCGCGCGGCGGAGCCCTCCCCGCCCGCCGGGATGTCGGGGCGGCTACGATCCCCCACGCCACGCTGCCGGCGGGTGTCAGGCCGCGACCGGCCGGGGCCGCCCGGCGAAGCCCAGCCCGAACACCAGACCGGCGGCGGCATAGGCCGCCGCGCCCACCAGGATCGGGGCCAGCAGCAGCCCCTGACCGAGCAACGCCCCGCCGATGGACGGCCCCACCCCGTTGGCCAGCCCCCAGACCGCGAAGCCCAGTCCGGCCGCGCTGGCCCGTTCCTGCGGCGCCACCGCGCCCATCAAGAGCGCCTGCTGCAACGGCCAGGCGACGTTGGTCAGCACCGTGCGCGCCAGGAATAGCACGGCTGCCCACTCGAAGCCGGGGCTGAATGCCATCAGCGCCAGGCAGGCCGCCCCCAGCACCTGGCACCACAGCACGGTCCAGCCGCTGCCCAGCCGCTGCGCCAGCCACGGGGCGGCCACCAGCGCGACCAGCGAGAGCACCTGCCCCAGCCCGTACCACGGGCCGAGCGCCGCCTCGTCC
This sequence comes from Acetobacteraceae bacterium, assembly GCA_020848935.1. Taxonomy (GTDB): domain Bacteria; phylum Pseudomonadota; class Alphaproteobacteria; order Acetobacterales; family Acetobacteraceae; genus CAMDGX01. The sequence goes on along the minus strand of JADLHF010000295.1, from coordinate 1,816 downwards.
ACCCCGAAGCGCCGATTGAACCAGAGCGGCATGAGTTGCACCGCCACGCCCAGCCCCAGGCCCAGCCCGCCCACCGCCACCGCATACCAGGCGATCACCCGCCCCGAGCGGCGCGGCAGCCAGCCGCCCCGCGCCCGCGCCGCCGACACCGCGCCGTCGTCGCGCACGGGCAGCACCGCCAGCGCGGCCAGCGCGGCCAGCACGCACAGGCCCACGAACGGCGGGCGATAGGCGCCCAGTTCGCCCAGCGCCGGGAAGGCGGCGCGCAGCCAGTCCGGCAGCCCGGCCAGCGCCGCGCCCAGCCCGAGCGCGATGTCCCAGACGATCTGCGCCAGGCTGAAGACGCGGGTGCGCCGCGCCTCCGGGGTGTGCTCGGCCAGCAGGGCGTCGAAGGAGGCGGCGGTCAGCGCGCCGGCCGCGCCGTTGGCCAGCCCCACCCCGCCCAGCAGGCTGGCGAACCCGAGCCAGCCGGGGGCCGCGGTGGCGGCGAAGATGGCAAAGCTGACGATGGGCAGCAGCGTGCCCCACAGCACGAAACGGCGCTTGCCGAAACGGTCCGCGAACAGGCCGGACACGGCCACCAGCCCGGCCGAGACCAGCCCGGAGGCGGTGTACAGCAGCCCGATGGCGCCCGGGTCCAACGCGGCGCGGTCCAGGTACAGCGGCAGCACCACCTGGAGGTAACCGACCGGGATGGAGGCCAGCAGCAGGTTGGCGAATAGCAGCCAGACGTCACGCGGCAGGGCACGGCGCAGCGCGGTGGCGGACATGCCCGCAAGCGTAGCGCATGGGCCGCGCCGCGGCCCGGCCCCCATGGCCCGCCGCGGCGGGCGCCACCGGAGCACGTGGCGCATGCAGCGGCCGCGATGGCCCCGGGCGGCCGGCTTCGCGTGCATGGCGCTCGCCGGCCGCCGATTTTTCGGGCGCGCGAGCCGCCGGCCGGTATCCTGAGCCCAGCCACCGGCGCGCCGGCTCGGCGCACGGCCGGCGTATGAGGGGGGGGCTAGCTGGGCGAGCAATTCGTCGTCAACCTGGCGCTCGCCGTCGCGGCGGCCGGGATCGGGGGGGCTATCGCCGCCCGGCTCGGGCTGCCAGTGGTGGTCGGCTACCTCGTCGGCGGCTTCGTGCTCGGGCCGTATACGCCCGGCCCGGTGGTGGACCCGCACACGGTCGAGATGCTGGCCGAACTGGGCGTGGCGTTCCTCATGTTCGCCCTGGGCGCGGAACTGCCGTTGGCGGAACTACGGCGCATGGGGCCGCTGGCGGCGCTAGGCGGCAGCGGCCAGATCCTGGGGACCATCGCGCTGGTCGTGCTGGTCAGCCCGCTGCTCGGGCTGCCCGCCTACCCGGGCCTGTACCTGGGCGCGCTGGTGGCGCTCTCCAGCACCGCCGTGGCGCTGAAACTGCTCGGCGGGCGCGGCGAGTTGGGCAGCCTGCACGGCCGGGTGGTGATCGCCTTCGCGGTGGTGCAGGACCTGGCGCTGGTGCCGCTGATGGTGCTGCTGCCCGCGCTCGGCCGGCCGACGGACGCAATGGCCGGGGACCTGGGGCTGGCGCTGGTCAAGACCGTGGGGTTCCTGGCGGTCACGCTGGTGGTGGGCACCCACCTCGTGCCGCTGCTGCTGGCGCGGGTGGCGGCCAGCGGCTCGCGGGAGTTGTTCTTGCTGGCGGTGGTCGGGATCGCGCTGGGCATCGCCCTGGCGGCCCAGGTGGTCGGGCTGTCGCTGGCGTTCGGGGCGTTCCTGGGTGGGATGCTGGTGGCCGAGTCGGAGATGTCGCACCAGGCGGTGGCGGACATCTTGCCGCTGCGCGACCT
>JADLHF010000294.1 GCA_020848935.1 Acetobacteraceae bacterium | reverse complement strand
TGCGGGGCGGGGGCGAACATGATGTAGAACTGGCTGTTGGCGCTGTTCGGATCGCCGGTGCGCGCCGCGCCCACGGTGCCGCGCACGAAGCCGCGGGCGCGGGTGAATTCGGCCGGCAGGTTGCCGAGGTCGGAGCCGCCGGTGCCGGTGCCGGTGGGGTCGCCGCCCTGGGCCATGAAGCCTTCGATCACGCGGTGGAAGACGGTGCCGTCATAGAAGCCCTTGCGGGCGAGTTCCTTGACGCGCTCGACATGGCGGGGGGCGAGGTCGGGCAGCAATTCGATGGTCACCTGGCCGTCTTTCAGTTCCAGGATCAGGGTGTTTTCGGTGTCGGCCATGGGTGGTCTCCGAGAGGGTAAGAAAGGATCAGTTCTTGACGTCGGCGGCGACGCGCATGTGCACGATGCGGTCGGGCGGGTTGGGCACCTGGCCGGACTGACCGGCGCCGCGCTTGATGCGATCGACGAATTCCATGCCGGAGATCACCTGGCCCCAGATGGTGTACTGGCCGTCCAGGAAGGGGGCCGGGGCGAACATGATGAAGAACTGGCTGTCGGCGCTGTCCGGGCTCTGGCTGCGGGCCGCGCCCACGGTGCCGCGCAGGAACTTGCGGGTGCGGGAGAACTCGGCGGGCAGGTGGCCCAGCTTGCTGCCGCCGGTGCCGGTGCCGGTGGGGTCGCCGCCCTGGGCCATGAAGCCCTCGATCACGCGGTGGAACGGGGTGTTGTCGTAGAAGCCGGCGCGCGCCAGTGCCTTGACGCGGGCGACATGCTTTGGGGCGATGTCGGGCAGCAGCTGGATCACCACGCGGCCGTCCTTGAGGTCGAGGAACAGGGTGTTCTCGGGGTCGGTCTTCGGCGCCTGGGCCAGGGCGGGCGCGGCGGTGGCGGCGAGGGCGGCAGCGAAAAGGGCGCGGCGGTGCATGGAGGGCTCCTGGTTCAGGCGCGCGCCTTCACCCGCGCCATGGTGCGGGTGAAGGTGAGCGGGGAGACGAAGGTGGAGATGTCGCCACCGAGGATGGCGATCTCCTTGACGAAGCGTGAGGAGATGAACTGGTGGTGCTCGCTGGCCATCAGGAAGGTGGTCTCGATGTCGGGGCGCATGCGGTAGTTCATGCCGGCCATCTGGAACTCGTAGTCGAAATCCGACACCGCGCGCAGGCCGCGCACGATCATGCTGGCGCCGACGTCGCGGGCAAAATGCACCAGCAGGCCGGTGAAGGGCCGCACTTCGACATTGCCGCCGGTGCGCGCGGCGATGGTGGCGCATTCGCTAGTCACCAGCTCCACGCGCTCCTCCAGGTCGAGTAGCGGGCTCTTGCCGATGTTGATGGCCACGCCGACGACCAGGCGGTCCACCAGCCGCGCACCGCGGGCGATGATGTCGAGATGGCCGTTGTGGATGGGGTCGAAGGTGCCGGGATAGAGGCCGACGCGTTCAGCCATGCGGGGTGTCTCCTTCGTCGTCGCCGGGCGCGCCATCGGTGGCGGGGCGAGGCGGCGGGGCATCGTTGGCGGGGCCATCCCCAGGGGTGGCGTCGTCGGGCGGAGCTTCGTCAGTCGACGTTTCGTCGGGGGCATCGTCCTCGACCACCGGGAAGACGCTGGTCACCCGCTCGCCGGCGTTGAGGCGGAGCAGGGTGACGCCCATGCCGCTGCGGCCGATGATGCTGACCTGGTCGACCGGCAGGCGGATCAGCCGGCCGGCATCGGTGACCAGCATCACGCCGTCGCCGGCGCGCACCGGCATGGTGCCGGCCACCGCCCGGCCGGTGCGTGGCGACAGGGTGATGCCGCGGATGCCCATGCCGCCACGGCCGCTGACGCGATAGGCCAGTGCCGAGGAACGCTTGCCGAAGCCGCCATCGGTGACGGCGAGGAGGAATTCCTCCGCCGCCTCCAGCTCGGCGATGCGTTCGGCGGTCAGCGCCACCTCGTCGCCGGCCTCCTCGGCTTCGTCCGGCGCGTCGGCGGGGGCATCTTCGTCGTCGCCGCTGCGGCGGCGGGCGGCCGCGATGCGCAGATAGGCTTCGCGCTCGCCGGGCGTGGCCTCGACATGGCGCAGCACCGACAGGCTGATCACGCTGTCCGGCGTGCGGCCCTCGGCCAGGCGGATGCCGCGCACGCCGGAGGAGTCGCGGCCGGCGAAGACGCGCAACTGGTCGTCGGTGGCCTGGAAGCGGATGCAGCGGCCCAGGCGGGTGGCCAGCAGCACGTCGTCGCCCTCGCGCAACGTGGCCACCCCGATCAGCTCGTCGCCCTCGTCCAGCTTCATGGCGATCAGGCCGGAGGCGCGCACGTTGCGGAAATCCGACAGCCGGTTGCGGCGCACATTGCCGGCGCGGGTGGCGAAGACCAGGTGCAGGCTTTCCCACAGTGTCTCGTCCTGCGGCAGCGGCAGCACGGTGGTGATGGTGTCGGCGCCGAGGTCGGGCAGGATGTTGGCCAGGCCCTTGCCCTTGCCGGTCGGCCCGCCCTCGGGGAGTTTCCAGACCTTCTGGCGATAGGCCTTGCCGCCGGAGGAGAAGAACAGCACCCATTGATGGGTGTGGCCGTTGAAGCTGCGGGTGACGATGTCGTCGCCGCGGGTGCCGGCGGCCGAGCGGCCGCGCCCGCCGCGGTTCTGCTGGCGGAAGGTCTCCAGCGGGGTGCGCTTGATGTAGCCGTCGCGGGTGATGGTGACCACCATCTGGCCGGGTTCGATCAGGCTTTCGTCGTCCTGGTCGGCATCGGTGTCGGCGATGGTGGACATGCGCGGGGTGGCGAGTTCGGCGCGCACGCTGACCAGCTCGGCCTTCATCACCTCCATGCGGCGTGGCCGGCTGGCGATGATCTCCAGCAGCTGGGCGATCTTGGCGGAGACCTCGCCCATCTCGTCGTTGATCTTCTCCCGCTCCAGCCCGGTGAGGCGTTGCAGCCGCAGTTCCAGGATGCCGCGCGCCTGCTCCTCGGTCAGGCGCACGGTGCGGGTGCCCGGCGCGGTGCCGGCCAGCACGTTGCGCTCGTCCTCGATCAGTTCCAGCAGCGGGACCACCGACTCCGCCGGCCAGTCGCGCACCATCAGGGCGGCCCGCGCGGTGGCGGCATCCGCGCTGGCGCGGATCAGGGCGATCACCTCGTCGATATTGGCCACCGCGATGGCCAGGCCGACCAGCAGGTGCGCGCGCTCCCGCGCCTTTGACAGATCGTGGCGGGAGCGGCGGAGGATCACCTCCTCGCGGAAGCGGATGAAGGTGGCGATCGCGTCGCGCAGCCCCATCAGGCGCGGCCGGCCGCCGTCCAGCGCCAGCATGTTCACGCCGAAGCTGGTTTGCAGCTGGGTGAAGCGGAACAGCTGGTTCAGCACCACTTCGGGGGTGGCGTCGCGCTTCAGTTCGATGACGATGCGCATGCCGGAGCGGTCGCTCTCGTCGCGCATGTCGCCGATGCCCTCCACCTGCTTGGCGCGCACCAGTTCGGCGATCTTCTCCAGCAGGGTGGACTTGTTCACCTGGTAGGGGATTTCGGTGACGATGATCGCCTGCCGCCCGCCGCGCAGGTCTTCGAACTCGGTGCGGGCGCGCAGGATGATGCTGCCGCGCCCGCCCTCGAAGGCCGAGCGGATGCCGGCGCGGCCGAGGATCAGCCCGCCGGTGGGGAAATCCGGCGCCGGCACGATCTTCATCACGTCGTCCAGCGACAGGTCGGGGGTGTCGATCATCGCCAGGGTGGCGTCGATGATCTCGCCGGGATTGTGCGGCGGGATGTTGGTGGCCATGCCGACGGCGATCCCGCCGGCGCCATTGATCAGCAGGTTGGGGAAGGTGGCGGGCAGGACCCGCGGCTCCTCGTCGGACTCGTCGTAGGTGGGCTGGAAATCCACCGTGTCGCGGTCGATGTCGGTCAGCAGGTACATCGCCGCGCGCGACAGCCGCGCCTCGGTGTAGCGCATCGCCGCCGGGGGGTCGCCATCGACCGAGCCGAAATTGCCCTGGCCGTCGATCAGGCGGACGCGCATGGAGAAGGGCTGGGCCATGCGCACCAGGGCATCGTAGATCGCGCTGTCGCCGTGCGGGTGGAAGTTGCCCATCACCTCGCCGACCATCTTGGCGCATTTGCGGTACGGCCGGTCCGGCGTGTAGCCGCCGCCCTGCATGGCGTAGAGGATGCGCCGGTGGACAGGCTTCAGCCCGTCGCGCGCATCCGGCAGCGCCCGGCTGACGATGACCGACATCGCATAGTCGAGGTACGAGCGGCGCATCTCGTCCTCAAGCACCACGGGATGGCGGCCGCCCGGCGGCTCTCCGGCTGCGGTGGGGGGCACGTCGTCGGGCGGCGTGCCGTCGGGGGTATCGCTCACGAGGTGCTCACTGGCGGTTCGGCTTCACAGATGGGGGGCGGAGAGGCGCGCGACTCAAGGCGGCCCTGTCCGCGCCGGACAGGGCCGCCTTGCCGATATCTTTATATACTACGCGCGCGCGAAGGGATAGCCGGGGGCAGGGCTGCGGTGCCGTTGGCACGTGTTGTGCATCCGGGTTGGAGACAAAAAGGGAAGGCCTTCTTTTTCTGAAGAAAAAGAAGCAAAAAGACTTCACTCATTGTTCATCGCGCGCCACCGGCGTGCGCCCACACTCCAAGGAATGAAAGTTTTTTGGTTCTTTTTTTCAAAAAAGAACAGACTTCCTTACTTCGTTGGCGATTTCATATCGGGTCTAAAACGGAATATCGTCATCCATGTCATTGCTGCGCTTCGGCGCATCCCAGGACGGGCCGCGCTGGGCCGGCCGGTCGCCGCCGGTGGCGGCACGGGCCGGAGCACGCTCGCGCGGGGCGGCGCCTTCGCCGGCATCGGCGCTGCGGCCGTCCAGCATGGTCAACTGGCCGTTGAAGCGGCCGATCACCACTTCGGTGGTGTATTTGTCCTGGCCCGACTGGTCGGTCCATTTGCGGGTTTGCAGGCTGCCTTCGACATAGACCTTGCTGCCCTTGCGCACGTATTTCTCGACCACTTCGCCGATGCGGTCGTTGAACACCACCACGCGGTGCCACTCGGTGCGCTCCTTGCGCTCGCCCGAGGCACGGTCGTTCCAGGTCTCGCTGGTGGCCAGGCTGAAGCTTACGATCTTGCTGCCGTCCTGGCTGGTGCGCACCTCGGGGTCCTTCCCCAGGTTGCCGATCAGGATCACCTTGTTCACGCTGCCGGCCATCGCTTGCCTACCCCCGTTTGCCTGCCCGCAGCATAGACGCTGCGCCGCCCGCTTGCCATACGACGCCCGCCTGCCGTACGCCTGCCATACGCCGCCGCGGGCTTCCCATCGGCCCCCGTGGGGCCATATAACCGGAACAGTTAGGGAACGCACGCGCGGATTGCAAGCCGTGCGCCGAGTCCGGGACCGCCAGCGCAGGGATCGCCGCCAATGGATGCCACCACCCCACCGCGCCAGGCAGGATCGACCACCGTGACCCCGGGGCCGCCGGCGATTCGGGTGCGTGGCGCGCGCGAGCACAATCTGAAGAACATCGACGTCGATATCCCGCGCGACAGCCTGACCGTGATCACCGGCCTGTCCGGCTCCGGCAAGTCGTCGCTGGCCTTCGACACCATCTACGCCGAGGGCCAGCGGCGCTATGTCGAGAGCCTCAGCGCCTATGCCCGCCAGTTCCTGGAACTGATGGGCAAGCCGGATGTCGACTCGATCGAGGGGCTGTCGCCGGCGATCTCGATCGAGCAGAAGACCACCAGCCGCAACCCGCGCTCCACCGTCGGCACGGTGACCGAGATCCACGACTACATGCGCCTGCTGTGGGCCCGCGTCGGCGTGCCGTATTCGCCGGCCACCGGCCTGCCGATCGAGGCGCAGACGGTCAGCCAGATGGTCGATCGCGTGCTGGCGATGGCCGAGGGCACGCGGCTGCTCCTGCTGGCGCCGGTGGTGCGCGACCGCAAGGGCGAATACCGCAAGGAACTGGCCGAGTTGCAGCGCCGCGGCTTCACCCGGGTGAAGGTGGACGGCACGCTGTACGAGATCGGCGAGGTGCCGGCGCTGAACCGCAAGATCAAGCACGAGATCGAGGCGGTGGTCGATCGGGTGGTGGTGCGCGACGGCATGGCCTCGCGCCTGGCCGACAGCTTCGAGACGGCGCTGGGACTGTCGGACGGCGTGGTCTATGCCGAAAACGCCGACACGCAGGAGCGCACCGTGTTCTCCTCGCGCTTCGCCTGCCCGGTCAGCGGCTTCACCATCGAGGAGATCGAGCCGCGGCTGTTCAGCTTCAACTCCCCCCACGGCGCCTGCCCGGCCTGCGATGGGCTCGGCGTGGAAACATTCTTCGACCCGGCGCTGGTGGTGCCCGACGAGCGCAGGCCATTGGCCGAGGGCGCCGTGGCGCCATGGTCCGGCAGCCAGTCGCCGTATTACGACCAGACCCTGCAAAGCCTGACCAGGCACTTCAAGGCCAGCATGCGCACGCCATGGCAGGACCTGACCGAGAAGGTGCGCGAAGCCATCCTGCGCGGCACCGGCGATGAGCCCGTCGAGTTCACCTACAAGGACGGCGTGCGGCAATACACGGTGAAGAAGCCGTTCGAGGGCGTGCTGCACAACCTCCAGCGCCGCTGGCAGGAGACCGACAGCGCCTGGGTGCGCGAGGAGATGGCGCGCTACCAGGCCGAGAAGCCGTGCGCGGTGTGCGCCGGCGCGCGGCTGAAGCCGGAGGCGCTGGCGGTGAAGGTGGCGGGCTGCCACATCGCCGAGGCCTCGGAACTCTCCATCCAGGCGGCACGGGACTGGTTCGGCACCGTGCTGCCAACGCTCACGCCGCAGCGGGCGGAAATCGCGCGCCGCATCCTGCGCGAGATCGAGGACCGGCTGCAATTCCTCAACGATGTCGGGCTCGACTACCTGACCCTGGCGCGCGGCTCGGCCACCCTGTCGGGCGGCGAGAGCCAGCGCATCCGGCTGGCTTCCCAGATCGGCTCCGGCCTGACCGGGGTGCTGTATGTGCTCGACGAGCCGTCGATCGGCCTGCACCAGCGCGACAACGAGCGGCTGCTCGGCACGCTGCGCCGCCTCAAGGCGCTGGGCAACACCGTGCTGGTGGTGGAGCACGACGAGGACGCGATCCGCGCCGCGGACTACCTGATCGACATGGGGCCGGCGGCCGGCATCAATGGCGGCCACGTCATCGCCCACGGCACCACCGCCGAGGTGGAGGCCCATCCGGAGTCGCTCACCGGCGCCTATCTCTCCGGCCGCAAGGCGATCCCGGTGCCGGCGATGCGCCGCCCGGTGCAAAGGGACCGCGTGGTCAAGGTGATCGGCGCGCGCGGCAACAACCTCAAGGACGTCACCGCCGGTTTCCCCCTCGGCGTGTTCACCTGCGTCACCGGCGTCTCCGGCGGCGGCAAATCGACGCTGGTGGTCGATACCTTCTACAAGGCGGCCAGCCGCCGGCTGATGGGCTCCGGCCAGGTCCCGGCCGCGCACACGCGCATCGACGGGCTGGAGTATCTCGACAAGATCATCGACATCGACCAGTCGCCGATCGGCCGCACCCCGCGCTCCAACCCCGCCACCTACACCGACCTGTTCGCGCCGATCCGCGACTGGTTCGCCGAGCTGCCGGAAAGCCGGGCGCGCGGCTACAAGGCCGGCCGGTTCAGCTTCAACGTCAAGGGCGGGCGCTGCGAGGCGTGCCAGGGCGACGGCGTGCTGAAGATCGAGATGCACTTCCTGCCCGACGTCTTCGTCACCTGCGACACCTGCAAGGGCCGCCGCTACAACCGCGAGACCCTGGAGATCAAGTTCCGCGACAAATCGATCGCCGAAGTCCTCGCCATGACGGTGGACGAGGCGGTGCCCTACTTCTCCGCCGTCAACAAGATCCACGACCGCCTGAAGATCCTGCAACAGGTCGGCCTCGGCTACATCGCGCTGGGCCAGCAGGCCACCACGCTGTCCGGCGGCGAGGCGCAGCGGATTAAACTCTCCAAGGAACTCGCCCGCCGCGCCACCGGCCGCACGCTCTACATCCTGGACGAGCCCACCACCGGGCTGCATTTCGAGGACGTGCGGAAACTCCTCGAAGTCCTCCACGCCCTGGTCGATGCCGGCAATACCGTGGTGGTGATCGAGCACAACCTGGAGGTGATCAAGACCGCCGACTGGATTCTCGACCTCGGCCCCGAGGGCGGCGATGGCGGCGGGCGGATCGTGGCGCAGGGCACGCCGGAGCAGATCGTGAAGGTGGCCGAAAGCCACACCGCGCGCTTCCTGGCGCCGTTGCTGCCGGCCGCGAAGGGACGGCGGCGGGGATGAACCTCGCCGGGCTGGCGCTGGGCGTGCTGCTGGTCGCGCTGGCCAACGGCGCGCCGGTGCTGGCCAAGCGCGTCTTCGGGGCGCGTTTCGCCTGGCCGCTGGATGGCGGCGTGCGGCTGCGGGATGAACGGCCGCTGTTCGGGCCGTCGAAGACGCTGCGCGGCGTGGTGCTGGCGGTGCTGGCGACGGCGGCGGCGGGCCGCGTGTTCGGCCTGCCGGTCGGCCTCGGCGCCGCCGCGGGGCTGGCGGCCATGGTCGGCGACCTGCTGTCCAGCTTCACCAAGCGGCGGCTTGGCCGTGCCTCCAGCAGCCGCGCGCTGGTGCTGGACCAGGTGCCGGAATCGCTGCTGCCGCTGCTGGTGCTGGCCGGGCCGCTGGGGCTGGGCGGGGCCGAGGTGGCGCTGGGGGTGGTGGTGTTCTTCGCCGGCGAGTTGCTGTTGTCGCGCGCCCTGTTTCAGGTTGGGTTGCGCGATGAGCCATATTAGGG
>JADLHF010000293.1 GCA_020848935.1 Acetobacteraceae bacterium | reverse complement strand
CAGCAACTCGCTGGCGGCGGCGACCAGGGCGGCGCGGGTGCGGCGCTTCTGGTTGGCGCGGGGATCGGCCTCGGCCGCAGAATCGGCTTGACGAGAGATTTTCATGTCATCATAAGACGCATGTCTCATGATGAAACGCAAGTCTTAAATGCCCGGCGGGCCGGGCGCCAACCGAGAACCCAGGAAAGGAGCCCCCGATGGGCATGAGCCAGGCGGAGATGGACGCCATCATCGACCAGCATTTCGCCTTCGAGGCGAGCGACGACGTGGACGGCGTGCTGGGCAGCATGACCGAGGACGCCGAGCACGAGATCATTCCCTCGCCGTTCGGGCGGATCACCGACCGGGCCGGCATCCGGCGGATGTACGAGTTGCTGTTCCGCGACCTGAAGGGCGAGGGGGTGACGCCGCTGCGTCGGCTCTATGGCGACGACTTCGTGGTGGACGAGGCGGAGTGGCGCGGCACCATCGTCGATGGGCGGCCGTTCCTGCTGGATGGCAAGGAGGGGCGGGTGAGCTTTCGCCTGCTGCACATCTTCCAGTTCCGCGAGGGGCGGATTGCGCGCGAGGATGTCTGGTGCGACCTGGCGGCGATCCAGGGCCAGTTGCGGGCGGGCCGCAAGGCCAGCGCGGCGGCGGCGTGAGGGAGGGGATCATGGGCACGCATTTTTTCGCCATTGCAATGGCTGCCGGTGCGCTGCTGGCGGCGGCACCCGCATCGGCGCAGCAGCCGGCGGCATCGCAGTCGCGCGGCGCCTATCTGGCGGCGATCATGGACTGTGGCGGCTGCCATACCGGCGGCGCGATGGCCGGGGCGCCGGACCCGAAGCTGCACCTGGCGGGCTCGGCGATCGGCTTCGGCATTCCGGGCCTGGGGATATTCTATCCACCGAACCTGACGCCGGACCGGGAGACCGGGCTGGGGGGCTGGAGCGAGGCGGATATCGTCCGCGCGGTCCGCACCGGGGTGCGGCCGGATGGGCGGGTGCTGGCGCCGGTGATGCCATGGCGCAGCTATGCCGCGCTGACGGACCAGGATGCGCGGGCGCTGGCGGGCTACCTCAAGCGGCTGCCGCCGGTGCGCAACCAGGTGCCGGCGATGGTGGGGGCGGGGGAGAAGGCGGCTTCGCCCTATCTTGCGGTGGCGATGCCGTAGGGACAGGAAGGATCTTCTTTTTCTGAAGAAAAAGAAGCAAAAAGACTTTTTTCATTAGAGGTTGGCGGTGCCGTTCCTTGATATGAAAAAAGTTTTTTGGTTCTTTTTTTCAAAAAAGAACATGCTTCCTTGCTAAAACTTGATCGGCCCGGCGATGACAGCCGGGTCGATTTTTCGTTCGATCCATTGCCCGTCGGCGAGCGATCCGGTCAGCACGCCGTCCTGCATGACGATCTTGCCGCGCAGGAGGGTGAGGCAGGGCCAGGCGTGGGCGGTCCAGCCTTCCCAGGGGCTGTAGTCGGTTTCGTGCAGGTCGGCCGCCGTGATGGTGCGGCGGCGGGTGGGGTCGAGCACGGTGATGTCGGCGTCGGCGCCGGGGGTGATGGCGCCCTTGCGGGGGTACATGCCGAGGATGCGCGCGGCGTTGGTGCTGACGAGATCGGTGAAGCGTTCGAGGGAGTAGCCGCGGCGGGCGACCATTTCGCTGTACATCAGGGGGACGCGGGGTTCGACGCCGGAGTTGCCGCCGGTGACGTCGTCGATGCGGATGCCCTGGGTTTTCTGGGCCAGGGTGCAGCAGAGTTCGTCCGTCGCGATGCAGTTGATGGTGCTGTCGAGCGTGCCGGCCCACAGGGCGGCCTGGTCGGCGGGGGATTTCAGCGAGGGGTAGGTGTGGAAGATCTGGCCGTTTTCGCGGCGGTAGTCGTCCGAGGTGTAGAGCATGTACTGGTGCAGGCTCTCGCCGTAGATCGGGATGCCTTTGGCGCGGGCCTCGCGGATGGCGGCGACACCGGAGGCCGCCGAGGTGTGCAGCATGTAGAGCGCGGTGCCGGGGACGGATTCGGCGAGGCGGATGATGCGGCGGAAGGAGAGGTCTTCGGAGAGCGCGTTATGGACCTCGGCCATGTGGTGGAAGCTGGTGCGGCCCTCGCGGATCAGTTTTTCGTACATGTGCATGACGATGTCGTTGTCTTCGGCGTGGATGACGCCGAGGCCGCGATTGGCGGCGATGACCTGGAAGACTTCCCAGATGTCGCCGAAATCGACCATGCGGCCCTTTCGGTTGGGGGTGATGTCGGTGGTGAAGATTTTCACCGTGGGGTGGCCGGCGCGGATGGCCTGGGCGAGTTCGTCGAGGTGGCGGGGCGCGAGGTCGCCTTCGACCATCAGGTGGAAGGCGTAGTCGATGTGGCAGGCGCCGTGCCAGCCGGCGGCGCGGCGCGTGATGGCGTCGGCGATGGTGGTGCCGTCGTTGGTGCGGACGAAGTCGATCATCATGGTGGTGCCGCCGAAGACGGCGGCGCGGGAGACGACGGAGGCGGGCTGGGTTTTCGCCGATTGGCCGCCCTCGGGGGCCGGCATGTGCCAGTCGCAGTGGACGTGCGGGTCGATGCCGCCGGGCATGACGATGCGCCCGGTCATGTCGATGAGGGTGCGGGCGGTGAGCGAGCCGAGCTTTTCCAGGCCGGCGATGCGGCCGCCGGCGATGGCGATGTCGGCGGCGATGACGCCTTCGGGGGTGACGACGCGGTCGGCGCGCAGCACGAGGTCGGTCATGGCATTGCTCCCGCAGGATGGCTTTGCGGCGATGGTCGTCCGTGGCCGGCCTGCGCGCAAGCGGTGGGGCTTGCCACGGGCGGGGCGGCGGGGGATATCGTGGCGGCATGGACACGCATGAAATCGACTGCATCGTCATTGGCGCGGGCATCGCGGGGGCTTCGGCGGCGGCGCATATCGCGGCCGACCGGCGGGTGGTGCTGGTGGAGGCGGAGGAGGCGGCGGGGTACCACACCACCGGGCGGTCCGCGGCGCTGTGGATCCTGAACTATGGGCCGGCGGATGTGCGGGCGCTGACCGGGGCGTCGCGGGGGTTTTTCGCGGCGCCGCCGGCGGGGTTCGCCGAGGTGCCGCTGTGGTCGCCGCGGGCGATGCTGACGCTGGCGGCGGCGGGCGACGAGGTGGCGCTGGAGGCGCACCTGGCGGTGGGCACCGAGTTGCGGCGGATCGACGTGGCGGCGGCGGTGGCGATGGTGCCGGCGATCCGGCCCGGCGCGGTGGGTGCGGCGCTGATCGAGGAGGGGACGTTCGACCTGGACGTGGCGACGCTGCACCAGGGGTTCCTGCGGCAGGTGCGCCAGCGGGGCGGGAGCGTGGCGCTGCGCAGCCGGACGATGCGCATCGAACGGCGCAACGGAGCCTGGGAGGTGGAGGTGACCGGCGGGACGGCGATGCGCGCGCCGCTGCTGGTCAATGCCGCCGGCGCCTGGGGCGACGAGGTGGCGGAGCAGGCGGGGGTGCGGAAGCTGGGGCTGGTGCCGAAGCGGCGGACCGGGGTGATCATCGACCCCGCGCCGTGGCAGCCCGCCGACTGGCCGGCGGTGATGGATGCGCGCGAGGCGTGGTACTGCAAGCCGGAGGCGCGGACGCGGCTGATGATCTCGCCGGCGGACGCGACGCCGACCCATGCCCATGACGTGCAGCCGGACGAACTGGATGTCGCCATCGCGGTGGATCGGATGCAGCAGATGCTGGACATCGAGGTGCGGCGGGTGGAGCGGTCCTGGGCGGGGCTGCGGACCTTCGCGCCGGATGGCAGCCTGTGCTTCGGGTTCGCCGGGGATGCCGAGGGGTTCTTCTGGTGCGTGGGGCAGGGGGGGTATGGCATCCAGACCTCGCCGGCGGCCGGGCGGCTGGTGGCGGACATGGTGGCCGGGCGCGATGCGGGCGCGCTGGCGGCGATTCTGCCGGCGATCGATCCCGGGCGGTTTGCCGGGACGGCTTGATCGGTGCGGGCCGATCCCCGCGAGTGGCCGGATGAGGGCAAGGCGCGCTATGCTGGTGCATGGAAAGTGAGCATTTCGACGCGCTGGTGATCGGCGGCGGCATTGCCGGGGCGACGGCGGCGGCGCATCTGGCGGCGGATTTCCGGGTGGCGCTGATCGAGGCCGAGGCGGCGGCGGGGTATCACACCACCGGGCGGTCGGCGGCGCTGTGGGTGGCCAATGCGGGGCCGGAGCATGAGCTGGGGCTGGCCGAGCAGTCGTTCGGGTTTCTGGATGCGCCGCCGGCGGGGTTTGCCGCGCATCCGATCCTGACGCGGCGGGACGTGGCGTTTGCGGTGCCGGCGGCGCAGCGTGACGTGTTTCATGCCATCCTGAGTGGGCGGCGCAACGTCCGCGAGATTTCGGTGGCGGCGCTGCAGGCGCTGATCCCGGCGCTGCGGCCGGGCTATGCCGTGGCGGCGGCGCTGGAGGCGGGGAATTACGACATCGATGTCGCGGCGCTGTTGCAGGGGTTCCTGCGCCAGGTGCGGGCGCGTGGCGGTGTGGTGGCATTGCGCAGCCGCAGCCAGCTCATCGAGCGTGTGGGTGGGCGGTGGCGGGTGGAGGTGCGCGGCGGGGCGGTGTTCCGGGCCCCGGTGCTGGTCAATGCCGCCGGTGCCTGGGGCGATGCGGTGGCGGAGCAGGCCGGCATCCCGAAGCTGGGGCTGGTGCCCAAGCGGCGCACGGCGGTGGTGATCGATCCCGCGCCGTTCGCGGTGGCGGAGTGGCCGCGGCTGTATGATCCCGCGCGAAGCTGGTACTGCAAGCCGGAGGCGCGGACGCGGCTGATGGTCTCGCCGGCCGATGCGACGCCGAGCCATGCCCATGACGTGCAGCCGGAAGAGATGGATATCGCGGTCGCCGTCGCGCGGATGCAGCAGGTGCTGGACATTCCGGTGCGCCGCGTGGAACACGCCTGGGCGGGGTTGCGGACGTTCACGCCCGACGGTGCCTTTGCCTTTGGCGCGGCGGCCGAGGGGGAGGGGTTCTTCTGGTTCGTCGGCCAGGGGGGCGACGGCATACTGACCGCGCCGGCGGCCGGGCGGCTGCTGGCGGACATGGTGGCGGGGCGGGCGCCGGACTGGCTGCCCGGGGCTGCGCGCATCGTGGCGGCGATCGACCCGCGGCGTTTTGACCGAAGGACTCCTTGATGGCCCTGCATGTCGCGCTGACCCACCGCACCAGCTACCGTTATGACCGGCTGGTGGAGCTGGGGCCGCAGACCATCCGGCTGCGGCCGGCGCCGCATGCGCGCACGCCGGTGCTGGCCTATTCGCTGAAGATCACGCCGGAGCCGCATTTCCTGAACTGGCAGCAGGACCCGCAGGGCAATTTCCTGGCGCGCGTGGTGTTTCCGGAGAAGGCGTCGCATTTCGAGGTGGCGGTGGACCTGGTGGCCGACATGGCGACCATCAATCCGTTCGACTTCTTCCTGGAGCCGCAGGCGGAGAGCTTTCCGTTCAGCTACGACCCCGTGCTGGAGCACGAGTTGGCGCCGTTCCGGCGGCTGGAGGCGCCGGGGCCGCTGCTGGCGGCGATGATCGCCGGGGTGTCGCGCGAGCGGCGGCGGACGGTGGATTTCCTGGTGGACGTGAACACCACGGTGCAGCGGCGGATCGCCTATATCGTGCGCATGGAGCCGGGCGTGTGGTCGCCGCAGCGGACGCTGGAGGAGGGGCGGGGGTCGTGCCGGGATTCGGCGTGGCTGCTGGTGCAGCTGCTGCGGCACCTGGGCCTGGCGGCGCGGTTCGTGTCCGGCTACCTGATCCAGTTGGCCGCCGATGTGAAGCCGCTGGCGGGGGCGGAGGGGCCGGCGGAGGATTTCACCGACCTGCATGCCTGGGCCGAGGTGTACCTGCCCGGTGCCGGCTGGGTGGGGCTGGACGCGACCTCGGGGCTGATGACCGGCGAGGGGCATATTCCGCTGGCCGCGACGCCGGATCCGCAATCGGCGGCGCCGATCTCGGGCGGGGTGGGCAAGGCCGAGGTGGAGTTCGGCTTCGAGATGAAGGTGACGCGGGTGGTGGAGACGCCGCGCACCACCAAGCCCTATTCCGAGGCGACGTGGCAGGCGATCCTGGCGCGCGGGGCGGAGGTGGACCGGGCGCTGGCGCGCGGGCAGGTGCGGCTGACGATGGGTGGCGAGCCGACCTTTGTGGCGGCGACGGATTTCGATGCGCCGGAGTGGAACACCGCGGCACTGGGGCCGAGCAAGCGCGGCTATGCCAACCGGCTGCTGCGGCGGCTGGCGCCGCTATGGGCGCCGGGGGCCGCGCTGCATACCGGCATGGGCAAGCAATATCCCGGCGAGCCGCTGCCGCGCTGGGCGCTGTCGGCGCATTGGCGGACGGATGGGCAGGCGGTGTGGGAGGACCCGGCGCTGCTGGCCGATCCCGATCGCGACGAGGGCACCGCGGATGCCGCGATGGCGGCGCGCTTTGCCGCGGCCCTGGCCGAGCGGTTGCAGGTTGATCCCGCCATGGTGCTGCCGGCGCATGAGGACGTGCACTACTATCTTTGGCGCGAGCATCGGCTGCCGGCCAATGTGGTGGTGCAGGACAGCAAGCTGCGCGATCCCCTGGAGCGGGCGCGGATGATGCGCATCTTCTCCGAGGGGCTGGCGGCGCCGGCCGGTGCGGTGCTGCCGCTGCGCCGGGTGCTGGAGGGCGGGGTGCGGCGCTGGCAGTCGGGGAAATGGTTCTTCCGCGGGGATACGCTGTTCCTGGTGCCGGGGGACTCGCCGATCGGGCTGCGGCTGCCGCTGGACAGCCTGCCATGGGCCGATCCCGATGCGATCGAGCCGCAGATCGAGCGCGATCCGTTCGACAAGCCCGCGGTGCTGCCGGACCAGGCGCTGTTGCGCGCGGGTGCCGTGATGCCGGCGGGTTCGGGGGTGGAGGATTGGCGGCCGCAAGCGGAGCCGGTGCCGGCGGTGGAAGGCGACGATGACAAGCTGGTGCGCACGGCGCTGGCGGTGGAGGCGCGCGCCGGGCTGCTGCATGTCTTCCTGCCGCCGTTGACGGCGGCGGAGGACTGGCTGGCGCTGGTGGCCAGCGTGGAGGCGACGGCGCGGGCGTTCGGCGAGAAGGTGGTGCTGGAAGGCTATCTGCCGCCGTCCGATCCCGGGTTGCAGCATTTCTCGGTGACCCCGGACCCCGGCGTGATCGAGGTGAACATCCATCCCTCGACAAGCTGGGCCGAGCATGTCGCGCGCACCGAGGTCCTGTACGAGGAGGCGCGCCAGGTGGGGCTGGCGGCGGAGAAGTTCCTGCTGGACGGACGCCATGTCGGCACCGGCGGGGGCAACCATGTGGTGATGGGCGGCAGTTCGCCGGCGGAATCGCCGTTCCTGCGCCGGCCCGACCTGTTGAAGAGCCTGCTGGGATTTTTCCACAACCACCCGAGCCTGTCGTTCCTGTTCGCCGGGCTGTTCATCGGGCCGACCAGCCAGCATCCGCGCATCGACGAGGCGCGCGACGATGCGGTGGCCGAGCTGGAGACGGCCTTTGCCCAGGTGAAGCGCGACGTGCCGACGCCGCCGTGGATGACCGATCGGATCTTCCGAAACATCCTGGTGGACATGGCGGGCAATACCCACCGCACCGAGTTCTGCATCGACAAGATGTACGATCCCGGCGGCCCCGGCGGACGACGGGGCCTGGTGGAGTTCCGGGCGTTCGAGATGCCGCCGCATGCGCGCATGTCGGCCGCCCAGATGCTGTTGATGCGGGCCGCGGTGGCCGGGTTCTGGGAGCGGCCGTACGAGCGCCGGCTGATCCGCTGGGGCACGCGGCTGCATGACCGCTTCCTGTTGCCGCATCCCTGCCTGGAGGATCTGCGCGACGCGCTGGAGGAGTTGGCCGGGCATGGCTTCCGGCTGGACCCCGCCTGGTTCACGCCGCATGCCGAGTTCCGCTTTCCGGTGATCGGCGAGGTGGGCGTGCGCGACATGACGGTGGAGCTGCGCCATGCGCTGGAGCCCTGGCACGTGCTGGGCGAGGAGAGCACGCCGGAGGGCATGGTGCGCTATGTCGACAGCTCCACCGAGCGGGTGCAGCTGCGGGTGTCGAACTGGGTGGAGGAGCGCTACGTGCTGGCCTGCAACGGGGTGGGCGTGCCGCTGTCGCGCACCGATCGGGTGGGGGAATTCGTCGCCGGAATCCGCTTCAAGGCGTGGAGCCCGCCGCACGGGCTGCACCCGACGATCCCGGCGCAGGCGCCGCTGGTGATCGACGTGTTCGACAGCTGGACCGGGCGGTCGCTGGGCGGCATGACGCACCATGTGGCGCATCCCGGCGGGTTGAGCCCGGAGGATTTCCCGGTGAACGCCAATTCCGCCGAGGCGCGGCGGCGGGCGCGGTTCCGACCGATGGGGCATACGCCGGGGGCGATGGCGGCGCCCGCCGTGGTGGCCAGCCGGGATCATCCGATGACGCTGGATCTGCGGCGGTTCGGGTGATGGCGGTAGCAAGGAAGCAAGGATCTTCTTTTTCTGAAGAAAAGAAGCAAAAAAGACTTTTTATGATAAGTAAGTGAAGTTGCCGCACGCCATGAAATGGATAAAAGTTTTTTGGTTCTTTTTTTCAAAAAAGAACACGCTTCCTGTGCCTGCGAGTGACGCAGGCCTGCTGAAGCTGGAGGACGCGTGACGCCGCAGCCGCCCGACGAGATGGTGGATGGCCAGGGCGGGCTGCGGGCGCACTGGCGCGATGTGCTGGGTGCGGTGTCGGCGCTGGGCGATGGCGGGCTGGCCGAGCGCGGGCGGCGGCTGGACCTGGCGTTCGAGGAGGAGGGGATCGGCGGTTGGCTGCCGGGGGTGGCGGACGAGCAGGGCTGGCGCTGCGATCCGGTGCCGCTGCCGTTGCCGGCCGCGGATTTCGCGGCGATCGAGACGGGGCTGGCGCAGCGGGCGCTGGTCTGGCAGGCGGTGCTGGGCGATCTGTACGGGTCGCGGGCGCTGCTGTCCGACGGGTTCCTGCCGCCGGCGCTGGTGTATGACAATCCCGGCTTCCTGCGCGCCGGGCCGGGGCTGGGCGAGCCGGTGCTGCAATTCTACGCCGCCGACCTGGTGCGCGGCGCGGATGGGCGGTGGCAGGTGCTGGCTGACCGGGCGGGCACGGCGAGCGGGATTGCCCAGGCGCGGGAGAACCGGCGGCTGGTGAGCCGGATCATGCCCGAGCTGATGCGCCCGGTGGAGTTGCACCAGTTGGAGCCGTTCTTCGATATCTGGCAGGACGCGCTGCGCCGGCTGGCGCCGCCGACCGGGCCGGGCGAGGGGGCGACGGTGGCGCTGCTGACGCCGGGAACGCGCAGCCGGCACTGGTTCGAGCATATGTTCCTGTCGCGCGAATTGTCGTGCGCGCTGGTGGAGGGGGCTGACCTGACGGTGCGGGGCGGGGATGTGTTCCTGAAGACCTTGAGGGGGTTGCAGCCGGTTGATGTGATCCTGTCGAAGGTGTCCGGGCGGCTGATCGATCCGCTGGAGCTGGACCCCGGCAGCGCCGTGGGGGTGCCGGGGCTGTTGTCGGCGATGCGCGCGGGGCGGGTGCGGGTGGCCAATGATCCCGGTGCCGAGCTGGTGCATGCGCCGGGGCTGGCGGCGTTCATGCCGGGGCTGACGCGCCGGTTCCTGGGCGCGGCGCCGCTGATCGAGAGCGTGGCGTGCCGCTGGCTGGGCGAGCCGGGCGGGGTGGAGATGGTGGCGCAGGCGCCGTGGCAATGGGTGGTGCGGCCGGCGGCGGATGCGCGGGTGCCGGCGGTGCTGCCGGGGGCGTTGGCGCCGGATGCCTGGGCGGCGCTGATGCGCGAGATGGCGGCGCGGCCGTGGGCATGGGTGGCGCAGGCGACACTGCCGGGTTCGGTGGCGCCGACATTCGACGGCACCGGGTTGCAGCCGCATCCCGTGGTGCTGCGCGTGTTCATGGTGTTCGACGGGATGCGCTGGCACGCCATGCAGGGCGGGCTGGCCGAGGTGCTGGCGACCGGCGTGCTGCCGGCGCTGCGCGGCCAGGCGCACCAGGGCAGCGGGGCGCCGCGGCGCAGCAAGGATGTGTGGGTGCTGCGCGAGGATGCGCTGGATATCGTCGGCCCGCCGGTGCGGCTGGCGCCGCGGCTGGCGCTGCGCCGGGCGTCGGGCGACCTGCCGAGCCGGGTGGCGGATAGCTGGTTCTGGCTGGGCCGCTATGTGGAGCGGCTGGACCGTGCCGCACGGCTGGTGCGCGCGGCGCTGGCGCGGCTGTCGCGCGGGGCGCCGATGCTGCCGCGCGAGGGGCTGGAACTGGCGGTGCTGGCGCGCAGCCTGGCGGCGGCCGGGGTGATCGGGACGGAGGTGTCCGGCGCCGCCCTGGCGATGACGCTGTGGCCGGCATTGCGGGAGACGCTGGGCGAGGCGGGAGCGGTGTGGCAGCTGTTCGCCAGCGTGTCGGCGCAGGTGGCCAGCGTGCGCGACCGGCTGACCGCGGACATGCATGCCACCTTCACCCATCCGCTGCGCGGGGTGCGCGACGAGGCGGCACAGGCGGCGCGGCAGGGCGACATGGACCGGATGGGGCATGCCATGGTGGGCATCTCGCGCTTCGCGACCGCGGTGGCCGGGGTGGCGGCGGAGAACATGGTGCGCGGCGGCGGCTGGCTGTTCCTGGATCTGGGCCGCCGGCTGGAGCGGGCGCAGGCGGTGACCACCGAGGTGGGGTTTGCCATCGACCAGCCGCCGGCGCGGATCGAGCAGGGGCTGCGGCTGGCGCTGGAGTTGTGCGATTCCACCATCAGCTATCGTAGCCGCTATTTCAACGTGTTGCAGGCGGCACCTATGCTGGACCTGGTGCTGGTGGACCAGGGCAATCCGCGCGGGCTGGCGTTCCAGCTGGTGGCGATGCATGCCGGGTTGGACGAGCTGGGCGACCAGCGCGCGGGCGAGGAACGGCTGGCCGGGGCGGCGGCGGGGTTGCTGGCGGAGGTGGAATCGCTGGTCGGCGAAGTGCTGGCGGCGGCGGACCAGGCGGTGGCGGCCAGTGCCGTGGCGGCGCGGCTGGCGGCGGTGGCCGACGCGGTGGCCGGGTTGTCGGACCGGATCACCCGGCGCTACTTCGCGCTGCTGCCGGAGGTGCAGACGCTGGGGCTGTCGGGCGGCCATTCGGCCGAGGCGGCGGCGTGATGCGGTACCGGATCAACCACGTCACCACCTATGAATACGCCCGTGCGGTGGATCTGGGGCGGCATATGCTGCATCTGGCGCCGCGGGCGCTGCCGTGGCAACTGGTGATCGCGTCCGCGCTGATGGCCGACCCGGTGCCGACGATGATGGAGCAGGGGCTGGACCATTTCGGCAACGGCGTGACCTGGATGGCGCTGGACCAGCCGCATGCGCGGTTCAGCCTGACGCTGGATGCGGTGGTGGATGTGGCGTTTCCCGCACCGCCGCCGGCGGAGGCGACCTGGGCGTGGGAGCAGGTGGCGGAGTCTGCGCGGCTGGGCGGGCCGGCGGGGTGGCAGGCGGCGGAATTCGCCTTCGGCAGCCCGATGGCGCCGGCGGATGCGGCGGCGGGTGCCTATGCCGCGCTGAGTTTCCCGCCGGGGCAGACGGTGCTGGCGGGGCTGCTGGATTTCATGGCGCGCATCCGCCATGAGTTCGCCTTCAAGCCCGGAGTGACGACGATCAGCACGCCGGTGTCGCGGGTGCTGGCGCAACGGGCGGGGGTTTGCCAGGATTTCACCCACCTGATGCTGGCCGGGCTGCGCGCGCTGGGGCTGCCGGCGCGCTATGTCTCGGGCTATCTGCGCACCCATCCGCCGGCGGGGCAGACCAAGCGGCAGGGGGCGGACCAGTCCCATGCCTGGGTGGGGGCGTGGCTGGGGCCGGAGCATGGCTGGGTGGACCTGGACCCGACCAACAACCTGGTGGTGCAGGACGAGCACCTGGTGCTGGCCTGGGGGCGGGACTACGGCGATATCAGCCCGATCCGGGGGATCATCCTGGGGGGCGGGAGCCATACGCTGTCGGTGGCGGTGGACCTGGCGCCGGTTTGAGGAGGGGGTGATGCAGGTGGTGCGGGAACGCGATGCGCTGGTGATCGGGGCCGGGTTTTCCGGGCTGTACATGCTGTTGTGCCTGCGCGACCGGCTGGGGCTGGATGCCGAGGTGCTGGAAATGGCCGGGGGCGTGGGCGGGACCTGGTACTGGAACCGCTATCCCGGCGCGCGCTGCGATTCCGAGAGCTACTCCTACTGCTACGGCTTCAGTCCGGAATTGCTGGCGCAGTGGGAGTGGTCGGAGCGCTATCCCGGGCAGGCGGAGATTCTGCGCTATCTGGATCATGTGGCCGATCGCTTCGATCTCCGGCGCAGTATTTCATTCGATACCAAGGTGGTGGCGGCGGAATATGATGCGGCGGCGAACAAGTGGCTGGTGCGCACCGCCGGCGGGGATGCGGTGCGCTGCACCTGGCTGATCACGGCCGTGGGCTGCCTGTCTTCGGCCAATGTGCCGGATTTGCCGGGGTTGGAGGGGTTCGCGGGGCAGTGGTTCCATACCGGGCTGTGGCCGCAGGAGGGGGTGGATTTCTCCGGCAAGCGGGTGGGGCAGATCGGCACGGGATCGACCGGCATCCAGTCGGTGCCGGTGATCGCGGAGCAGGCGGGGCACCTGACGGTGTTCCAGCGCACCGCCAATTTCTCGATCCCGGCGCGCAACGCGCCGCTGACGCCGGCGTTCAAGCAGCATGTGAAGGACCATGCCGGCGCGATTCGCGCGCTGATGGTTTCCACGCCGAACGGGCACCCCTTCGCGATCAATCCCCGCCGCGTGTTCGACGTGGACGCGGCCGAGCGGGAGCGCATCTTCGAGGAGGGCTGGGCGCGGGGCGGGTTGCAGTTCCGCGCGGCGTTCCACGATTTGCTGGTGGACCAGGCGGCGAATGACGAAGCGGCTTCGTTCATCAAGCGCAAGATCAGGGCGGTGGTGGCCGATCCCGCGACGGCGGCGCTGCTGGCGGATATCGACCATCCCTTCGCGGCCAAGCGGCCGCCGATCGACAGCGACTATTTCGAGGCGTTCAACCGGGACAATGTCCGCCTCGTCGATGTGCGGGCCGATCCGATTGCCGCGGTGACGCCAGGGGGCGTGCGGCTGGCGAGCGGGCGGGAATTCGCGCTGGATATCATCGTGTTCGCCACCGGGTTCGACGCCATGACCGGCCCGCTGCTGCGGATGGATATTCGCGGACGGGATGGGCTGGCGCTGAAGGATGCCTGGGCGGCGGGGCCGGAGACCTATCTGGGGCTGCAGGTGGCGGGGTTTCCGAACCTGTTCACCATGACCGGGCCGGGCAGCCCGAGCGTGCTGTGCAACATGCCGGTGGCGATCGAGCAGCATGCCGAATGGATTGCCGATTGCATTGCCCATGTGCGGGCGCGGGGGCTGCGCACGGTGGAGGCCACGGTGGAGGCGGCGGAGGCGTGGGGGCGGCAGGTGGCGGCGGCGGCGGCGGCCACGCTGCTGCCGAAGGCGACGCATTCCTGGTACCTCGGGGCGAATGTGCCGGGCAAGCCACGGGTATTCATGCCCTATGCCGGCGGGATGGCGCGCTATCGCGAGCACTGCGCCGAGGTGGCGGCAGCGGGCTATGACGGATTCGCGCTGGGAGGATGAAGACGATGATGCAGGGGTTTCCGCCGACGCCCGAGGGGCAGGTGACGCTGGCGAACTGGCGCACCGCGCCGTTCAACCGCTGGGCATTGCAGCATGTGCGCGAGGTGGTGCCCTCGGCGGAAATCGCGCACGACCCGGACAATGTCTGGCGGCTGGAGCTGGGTGGGGCCGACTTGTCCGGATTGGGGTTGGCCGAGGCATTGGCGGCGACGGCGAGCGACGCGATGGTGGTGCTGCATCGCGGCCGGATCGTGTTCGAGCACTACGCGCACGGGATGGGGGTGAATACGCCGCATATCCTGATGTCGGTGAGCAAGAGCGTGCTGGGGGTGGTGGCCGCCATCCTGGCGGGGCAGGGGCGGTTCGATGCGGCGGCGCCGGTGACGCGCCTGATCCCCGAGGTGGCCGGCAGCGCCTATGACGGCGCGACGCTGGGGCAATTGCTGGACATGCGGGCCGGTATCCTGTTCGACGAGAACTACGAGGCGGCGTCGGGCGCCATCATCGCCTATCGCCAGGCGCAGGGCTGGAACCCGCCGGAGCCGGGGGCGGCGGCCACCGACCTGCGCGGCTTCTTCGCCACGCTGCGGGAGCGCGATGGCGGGCATGGCGGGCGGTTCCATTACGTGTCGCCGAATACCGACCTGTTGGGGTGGGCGATCGAGCGGGCGGCCGGCGAGCGCTATGCCGACCTGGTGGGCCGGTTGCTGTGGGCGCCGATGGGGGCGCAGCGGGATGCCTATATCACGGTGGATCGGCTGGGCGCGCCGCGCTGTGCGGGCGGGTTTTGTGCCACGGCGCGCGATCTGGCGCGGCTGGGGCAGTTGATGGCGCAGGGTGGTGCGCGCGAGGGACGGCAGATCATTCCGGCGGCGTGGATCGAGGATATCTTGTCGAATGGCGACGCGGCGGCGTGGGATGGCGGGGATTTCGCCGCGCTGTTCCCCGGCACGGCGATGCATTACCGCGACAAGTGGTATGTCACGCGCGAGGCGCGGCCATTGCTGTTCGGGATCGGCGTGAACGGACAGCACCTGTTCGTCGATCGGGCGGCCGAATTGGTGGTGGCCAAGTTCTCGTCCCAGGCGATGGCGCTGGACGGCCCGGCGATCACGGCGACGATGGCGCTGGTGGCGGCGATCAGGGGGCGGCTGGCTTGATAGCGGGCATGGCGATGTGGGTCTCGCTGCTGGGCGGCCTGGCGCTGCTGGTGGCGGGCGGCGAGTTGCTGGTGTGCGGGGCGGTGCGGCTGGCCGAGCGGATGGGGGTGTCGCCGCTGGTGATCGGCCTGACGCTGGTGGGGTTCGGCACCTCGATGCCCGAGCTGGTGGCCAGCGTGCAGGCTTCGCTGGCGGGTTCGCCGGGGATTGCGGTGGGCAACGTGGTGGGGTCGAACATCGCCAACCTGTTGCTGGTGCTGGGTGTCTCGGCGCTGCTGTGCCCGATCGTGGTGGGGTCGCGGGCGTTACAGCGCGACGGCGTGGTGGTGCTGGGCACGGCGGTGGCGTTCGCGCTGGTGGGGCTGATGATGGCGCTGGACCGGCTGGTGGGCGCGGTGTTCCTGGCGGGGCTGGTTGGCTACATCGTGTATGCGTGGCGCCAGGAGCGATTGGGGACCGCGGGGCACACCGCGGCCTATGATGTCGCCGAGGCCTTCGCGGCGGCGCATGGCGGGGTGCCGGCACCGGGCGGCACCGGGCGGCTGGCGGTGGTGCTGTCGGCCGGCATGGTGGTGGCCGGGCTGGGGCTGGTGGTGGCCGGCGGCGGGCTGCTGGTGGACGGCGCCATCGCGCTGGCGCGCACGCTGGGGGTGTCGGATTCGGTGATCGGGCTGACGGTGGTGGCGCTGGGCACGTCGATGCCCGAGATGGTCACCTCGATCATGGCGGCGATCCGGCGGCAAGCGGATGTGGCGCTGGGCAACATCCTCGGCTCGAACATCTACAACGTGCTGGGCATTGCCGGGGCCACCGGGCTGATTGCGCCGACGGTGATACCGGAGGGGATGGTGTGGTTCGACAACCTGGTGATGGTGGCGGTGAGTGCCGTGGCGCTGCTGTTTGCCTGGACGTCGCGGCGGATCGGGCGCCGCGAGGGGGCGACGCTGCTGGCGGGGTATGGGGTGTACCTGGCGGTGATCTGGCCGGCGTAGCGGCGGCAAGGGTCAGGGGAAGCTTACCGCGCCATAGGGGTAGAACTTCGACAGGTCGACGTGGCGGTATGGCAGGCCGTCCAGCCGTGTGGTGCCGAGGAAGGGTTCCGGGGGTTCAACGAGGAGAATGGTCTTGGCGAAGCCGTTGTCATCGAAGCCGCGGCGGAAATGGACGCGGCTCTTGATGGCGAAGACCGCGAAATCGGCGGGGTCGAAGCCGAACTGGCGGAGGTGGTCGAGTTCGATCACCTGGACGAGGTAGGGGCTGAGGCAGAGCACGTTGCCGCGGCCGAAGCTGACGTTGATCCAGCTTTGGCCGCCGGTGCGGCTGGTTCCGTGGCTGATGCTGTGGATTGTTCCGACCACGCGGACCGGCTGGCCGGCGGATTCGTCGGCGAGGCCGCCGATGGCTTCGTCGAAGGCGTCGCCGGGCTTGGCGCCGGCGGCGAGCAGGCGGGTGACCAGGGCGTGGTCGGCCACCGTGGCGACCAGGGTGTTGGGCAGGTCCTGGGCGATGATTTCGGCCAGCAGCCAGGTGGCGTAGCCGGAGCGGTCGGAGTGGTCGGCCAGGACAATCGGGGTTTCGCCGGCTTGCTGGGCGGACTTGGCCAGGGCGACGCCGGGCTGCATGTGGTGGACCTTGGTGCTGCCGAGCAGGGCCTGGCGTCGGCGCCAGGCATAGGCGGCCATGTCGTCGGCGATCTTTCGGGCCAGGGCGGGGTTGGCGTTGGTCATCGCCTGGATGCACATGCCGACATCGGGCACGTCGGACCAGGGGAAGCCGAAGAAGACGTTGACATAGGCGTCGGGCTCGCGGGCTTCCCAGGTCAGCGCGCGCTGGATCAGGTCGGACCAGGGTGACGCACCGGTCCATTGCAGGACGGTGGGCGAGATGATCGGCACCTTGATGGTGACGGTGGCGGGCTTGTAGGAGCCGCGGATGGCGCGGACGAGCTGGCGGGCGGCGCGCTGGCCCTGGAGGTGGGCGTCGTAGTGGGGGAAGTACTTCACCGTGAACGCCATGTCGGCGTGCTGGAGGAACTGCTCATCCTCGTTGCCGTGCGGGTCGAAGGTGCCGGCGATCACCGCCTTGGGGCCGATGGCGGCGCGGACGCGGCGGGCGAGTTCGGCTTCCGGGCGGGCGATGCCGCGGGCACCCATGGCCCCGTGGACGGCGAGATAGGCGCCGTCCCAGGGGCCCTCGGCGGTGAGTTGGGCGATCATGCGGCCGACGAAGGTCTCGAACGCCTCCTCGGTGATCCAGCCGCTGCCGGTGCCGGTGACCGGGAAGCCCGGCGACTCGATGCCGACCAGCTCGACATCGGGGAATTCGCGGGCGACCTGGACGAAGCCGCCGATGTAGTCGCGCGGCTGCATGGCCAGCACCGCTTCGCCCTTGGCCGGCGAGCCCGGATAGGTGAAGTCGGCCAGGGTGGTGTCGTTGGCCAGGAAGGTGACGGTCTCGTGCGAGAAATGGAGAACGGCGATGCGCATGGGGCGGGGTCCTGGCTGGGGTCGGGCGATTTCACGGCCATGTTAGCGCTTTTCTCTGCTGTGGCTGTAGTGCCGGGCGGCCTTGGCGGGTGATACTGGCGGCATGGCAGCCCCCCTCGACCCCGCTCTGTTCCGCCCCGCGTTGATTGTGCTGGGGGCGGCGGCCGTGGTGATTCCGCTGTTCCATCGGCTGCGGCTGAGCCCGGTGCTGGGGTTCATCCTGGTGGGCCTGGCGGTGGGGCCGCACGGGGCGGGGCGGTTGGCGGGGTATTTCCCCTGGGTCGGCTGGTTCACCATGACCGACACCGATGCGATCGCGCCGATCGCCGAGCTGGGCGTGGTGCTGCTGATGTTCATGATCGGGCTGGAGATGCCGCTGCAGCGGCTGATGGTGATGCGGCGCTATGTCTTCGGGCTCGGCCCGTTGCAGATGCTGCTGTGCACCATGGCGGTGGCGGGCGGGCTGAGGCTGCTTGGGCTGGGGTGGAGCAGTGCCATGGTACTGGGCCTGGCCTTGGCGATGTCTTCCACCGCGGTGGTGTTGCAGGTGCTGAGCGCCGGGCGGCTGCTGGGCGGGCTGCTGGGCCGCGCCGGGCTGGGCGTGCTGCTGTTCCAGGATCTGGCCGCGGTGCCGATCCTGCTGGCGGTGAGCGTGCTGAGCGTGGGCGGCGGCGCGGAGGGGGAGTTGGCGGGCCTGCTCGCCACCGGGGGCAAGGCGGTGCTGGCGGTGCTGGCCATCCTGGCGGCGGGGCGGCTGGGGCTGCGGCCGCTGTTCCGCGGGGTGGCGCGCACCGGCAGCCAGGACCTGTTCGTGGCCGCCAGCCTGCTGGTGGCGCTGGGCACCAGCCTGGCGGCTGCGGCCGCCGGGTTGACGCCGGCGCTGGGGGCGCTGGTGGCCGGGCTGATCCTGGCCGAGACCGAGTACCGCCGGCAGGTGGAAGCCACGATCGACCCGTTCAAGGGGCTGCTGATCGGGGTGTTCCTGATCTCGGTCGGCATGTCGCTGGATGTGGGGCGCATCCTGGCCGAGCCCGGGCTGATCCTGGGGCTGTCGCTGGCGCTGGTGGTGGCCAAGGGGGTGGTGATCGGTGGGTTGGTGCTGGGCTTCGGGCTGGGCTGGGCGGTGGCGGTGCCGGCGGGGCTGCTGCTGGCGCCGGCCGGCGAGTTCGGCTTCGTGGTGATCGGGCTGGCGATGACCGGCGGGCTGGTTCCCGTGGCGGTCGGCGGCACGGCGCTGATCGTGGTGGCGGTGGGGCTGGCGACGATCCCGGCGCTGGGGGCGCTGGGCATGCGGCTGGGCGAGCGGATGGCGCCGCCCCGCACGGCTGAGCCGGTGGCGGAAGATGACGGCCAGGCGCCGCGCGTGGTGATCGGCGGTTTCGGCCGGGTAGGGCAGACCGTCGCGTCGCTGCTGGACGCGCACCGCATTCCGTATATCGCCGTCGATTCCGATCCCGACGAGGTGGCGGCGCATCGCGCGCGCGGGCTGAAGCATGTGTTCTGGGGCGACCTGACCAACGCCGACCTGTTGTCGCGTCTGAATCTGGATACCGCGCGGGCACTGGTGGTGACGATGAGCGATGTCAACGCCGCCGATGCGCTGGTGCTGGCGGCGCGGGCGGCGCGGGCGGACCTGCGCATCATCGTGCGCGCGCGCGATGACCGCCATGCGGCGCATCTGTATGCGCTGGGTGCCTCGGGCGCGGTGCCGGAGACGATCGAGGCCAGCCTGCAACTGGGCGAGGCGGTGCTGGTGGATATCGGCGTGCCGATGGGCCCGGTGCTGGTGAGCATCCATGAGCGCCGCGCCGAGTCCCAGGCGCGCATCCGCGCCATGGCCCCGGCGCATGTGGAGGTGCGCGACCTGGGCCGGCGGCGATTGCGCGATGAGGCGGAGGGGTAAGCGTTGTTCCGTTGTAGCTTTCCGGGTTCGCTGGGATCAGGTTTTGATTGACGGACCACGAGCCGGCGTGGGTCAGGCTTGGGATGCCGTTGCAGCCGGCCCCTTTGCCGATACCTGCTTGTTGGCGTGGTATTGTGCCAGCGGACGCAGCCCAACCGCAGCGGCGCCACGGCAACGGCAGTTCTCTCATGCTGCCGCCGGCGGCGGCCGGTGGTGGAGATTGGCCTGCTTTGGCGTCCGCGCCGCCTGGCTCGCATGCGGCCGGCGGAGATTGTCGAAATCCGGATATCGCCCAAGCGAGGCCCGCGCATCGCGCACGCTGTCACAGGCCCGCAGATGCACCTTCTCGTGGTTCCCCGTCCGCTACAGCCGTTCGACGGACACGTTGTCCCGCCAGGCGCCGCGGCCATCCGTTCCCGGCTGAAGCGCGGCCCGATCCGCACCTTCACGTCCCGCAGCGACGATGCCCAAAGCTCAAGCGCCGCCGTGATCGCGGCGCCAGGCCTCCTTGATCTCCCGAACCAGGATTGCCTGTCGATTCAGGGATCGGCGAGAGCCGCTGCCGCAATGTTTGCCCGTGAGCCAGCAATCCGCCGACCGAAACCGGGCAATCCCGATCCCTGGATCAACGATGCATTCGCGGCTCATCAAACATCCCGTCCACCAGGGCTACCAGGTGCGCGGCGGTGCGCGGGTATCCGGCACGGTCAGCTTCCTGCGCGAGGGAGATCAAGTGGTCGCACAGCAACAGGGGGCTCGGCGCTTCGATCTCACCAGCCTTTGTGCCGCCGAAGTGAGCTATCAGTCGGTGCCGTGATTGAGGATTTGACATGGTGAAACCTTCCGGGGATTTTCCCAAATGGCGACGGGCGGTTCCCGTCCGCGATGCAAATGAACCATCGAAATGTTTGATCGACAGTTAATGCGAACCGCGCAACGCGTGAATCCGCAGCATCGAGGCTAGTGGCCGGTCGGTTGACCGTTCGGCATCGATTTCACTGATCAGGGTCGGCAGGCTGCGTGACTGAGCAGCGGCGATGCCTTCCAATGCCTGCCAGAATTCCGGCTCCAACGCGATGCTGGTGCGATGGCCGGCCAAGGTAAAGCTTCGTTTGACCAACCAACTCATGACGATAGCCGTGCAGCTGCCCAACGACCGGCGTCGGCCACAACCGGATCGGCGTCCCCGGCAAGAGCCCGCGCCGCCGGTAGAAGTGCTGCTTGCGCGCTGTTGCCGATGGCAATCGCGACATTGCGGGCGAAGCGATTGCGGCCGATCCGTTTGACTGGTGTTCCGGCGAAATGCCGCCTGAATCCCGCATCGTCGAGGGCTGCGAGGTCCTGAAGCGGTGGCGACTGCAAATCGTCGCGCCCGACCAGCTTCAGATGTTTCGATGCCTCGGCAAAGCGATTCCATGGACAGACCGCCAGGCAATCATCGCAGCCATAGATCCGGTTGCCGATGGCGGGCCTCAGTGCCGGCGGAATCGGCCCCTGGTGCTCGATCGTGAGGTACGAGATGCATCGTGTCGCATCCAGCCGGTAGGGCGCAGGAAAGGCGTCGGTCGGGCAGGCATCCAGGCATCGGCGGCAGGTTCCACAGCGGTCCTGACCAGCTGCGTCGAAAGACAGGTCCGCGGTGGTGTAGATCTCACCGAGGAACAGCCATGACCCATGCCGGCGCGAGACCAAGTTGGTGTGCTTGCCCTGCCAGCCAAGCCCCGCCCGTGCCGCCAGCGGCTTTTCCGATACCGGCGCGGTATCGACGAAGACCTTCACGCCCGCGCCGCACCGGGAGACGATGAACTGCGCCAGATGCTTCAGCATTCCCTTCATCACGTCGTGGTAGTCGCGGTGGCGGGCATAGACCGATATGTTGCCGACTTCGGGCCGCCGCAGATTTGCCAGGGCATGGCCGGCAGGCGCGTAGCTGAGTCCGAGGCAGATGACACTGCGTGCCTCCGGCCAGAGTGCTTGCGGATGGCTGCGTGCCTCGATCCGTTCGGCGAGCCACCCCATGGTGCCGTGATGTCCCTGGGCCACGAACGCCTTCAGCCGCGTCCGAGCTTCAGGTCCCAACGCGGCATCGGCGAACCCGACGGCATCGAAGCCCAGCGCCTGGGCCTTGGCGCGGATGGCGTCGGCCAGGGCGGCGCTCACCTATCCACGCCCGCGATAGGGCGCCACGCCCTGTTCGGGCAGCCAAAGCCCGGCCGGCGGAGTTCCGGTCTGCCAGAAGACGTCGATCGGAATGCCGCCGCGCGGATACCAATAGGCGCCGATGCGCAGCCAGGCCGGTGTCAGCGCATCCACCAGTCGCCGGGCGATCGCCATGGTGCAATCCTCATGGAACGCGCCGTGGTTGCGGAAGCTGGCCATGAACAGCTTGAGCGACTTGCTCTCGACAATCCAGCCATCGGGCACATAGTCGATGACGATATGGGCGAAGTCGGGCTGGCCGGTCAGTGGGCAGAGCGAAGTGAATTCCGGACAGGCGAAGCGGATCAGGTATTGCGCGCCAGCTGCGGGATTCGGCACGCGCTCCAACGCCGCCAGCTCGGGTGAGGCTGGCAGGCTGGTCTGCTGGCCGAGTTGGGTGAGACCGGAGATGCCCGCACTCATGGCATCTCGTCCCGCGCCAGCCAGCCGGTTCGAACAGCAGCGGTAAAGGCGTCCAATCGAGCCTCCAAGATGGCAGCGCGCATGCCCTGCATCAGATCCTGGTAGTAGGTCAGGTTGTGCCAGGTCAGCAGCATCGGTCCCAGCATCTCCCCGCAACGGAACAGGTGATGGAGATAGGCTCGGCTGTGCCGCGCACAACCGGGGCAGCGGCAGAAGGGGTCAAGCGGGCGGTCGTCGGTGGCAAAGCGGGCGTTCTTCAGGTTGAACACGCCGCCAGAGGTGTAGGCGCGCGCAGTGCGCCCGGCGCGGGTGGGTATGACGCAGTCGAACATGTCGATGCCGCGTGCGACGGCACCGAGCAGATCGTCCGGCGTGCCCACGCCCATCAGGTAGCGCGGCCGGTCCTGCGGAAGGTGGGGCACCGTGCTGTCGAGTACCGAAAACATCATCGCCTGGCCTTCGCCCACCGCCAGGCCGCCAATCGCGTAGCCGGGAAAGTCCAATTGGAGCAGGGCTTCGGCACTTCGCCGGCGCAGCGCGGGGTAAATGCCGCCCTGAACAATGCCGAAGAGCCCGTAGCCGGCGCGCTCGGCGAAAGCGGCGCGCGAGCGTGCCGCCCAGGTCACTGAGAGTTCCATGGAGTCGCGCGTCTGGGCTTCGGTGGCCGGGAAGGGGGTGCATTCGTCCAGCACCATCGAGATCGTGGCGTCCAGGCTGTGTTGGATGGCGATCGAACGCTCCGGTGTCAGCCGGTGCCGGCTGCCATCAAGGTGCGACTGAAAGGTCACGCCGTCGGCATCGAGCGTGCGCAGCTTGGCCAGCGACATGACCTGAAAGCCGCCGGAATCGGTCAGGATCGGGCCGGGCCAGTCCATCATCCGGTGCAGCCCGCCCATCGCGGCCACGCGCTCCGCACCTGGTCGCAGCATCAGGTGGTAGGTGTTGCCCAGCACGATTGCCGCACCGGTGCTGCGGACCGCGTCGGCCGTCATCGCCTTCACCGTGCCCGCGGTCCCGACCGGCATGAACACCGGGGTCGGCACCGTGCCATGCGCGGTGTGCAGCGT
>JADLHF010000292.1 GCA_020848935.1 Acetobacteraceae bacterium | reverse complement strand
GGGTGATGCGGCGCCGCGCGTCGTGTCGAAGCTGCGGTGCATGCGCGCCCTCATCGTATGCGGCCGGATCGGTGCCGGTTTCGAGCGGGCCGTTAGCGCGTGGCGTGCCCGCTGTTCATATGCCATTCAGCCACCTGGTTGCCGGCGACGCAAGCGGCGGGATCGCCACGGGTGCGGTTTGCGGGGCCTTGGGCATATTATTTGCGTTATCGTAACAATTGCATCATGGATCGGCCCCGCGAGTCCGGCAACCGGCTGGACGGTGCAGGGTGGGGGGGCGCGGGCAAGACGCGGCGGCGGGGGGGTAGCGATGGCGCGATGCGGTGGGCGAGCTTGCGTCCCCACGCCTGGGCGCGAGGCGCACGGGCACATGCCGCGTGGGCGCGTGCCCGGCGGGCGCTTGGCAGAGGCGTGCCTGGCAGACGCGTGTCTGGCAGACGCGGGCCTGGCCGACGGGTGCTTGCGGGGGGGGTGTTTGGGGGACGGGGTGCCGGTTCGGCAGGCGGCGGGGAATCCGATGAAGGGGTCCGTGCGGTCGGGGCCGGCTGCGCCGCGGCCGGGCGCCGCGACGCGCATGGGCGGGCGGGCGGCGCGGTCCGGTTCGCGGCGCGGGCTGGCGGGACGGGCGGCTTCGGCGTGCGGTGACTTGCAGCTTGCCGGGGGCAGGGCGAGGCGGCCGGATTGCCAGAGCAGGACGATGTGTTCCAGGCGGGAGAACAGGCGGGCAAGGCAGGCGATCAGCAGGGCGTGCAGGGCCGCCGGCAGCCAGACGGGCGCCGCAACCGCCGTGGCGGCGTGCAGGCGCGCGATCGCGTCGGCCAAGGAGGGCGGTTGCATTTCCATACAGCGGTTCTAACTAACCTACGCAACCGCTGCAAGCGGAAATCGCTCGGATGGCCGTGTCCGCTGGTGCGAACCTATGCGCTCGTGTCCGCCGGTGCGAACCAATTTGTTCGTGTCCGCTGGTGCGAACCTATTTGTTCGTGTCCGCTGGTGCGAACAACGCATCGTAGGCCGCGAGATGCTCGGCCACCGCCGCCTGGCTGGCAGCCGGCGGGGCGATGGTGGCGCGCATGGCCGCGACGTGCTGCGGCTCACCGGCCAGGCGGCGCAGCAGGGCGGCGAGTTCCGGCGCGCTGCCGACCGGGATCTGCCAGCCGTCCAGGCCCGGGCGGACTTTCTCGGCCATGCCGCCGATGTCCGAACAGATGATCGGCACGCGGTTGCGCCGCGCCTCCTGGATCACCACCGGCGAGTTCTCCCACCAGATCGACGGCGCCACCACCACGTCGCAACTGCGCATCAGGCCATCGACACGCTGGTTGTCGTAGGGGCCGTGGAAGCGGACGTTGCGGCCGGCGCGGGCGAGGCTGGCAAGGAACTCCTCCTGGAACTCCTCGGGCTGGCCGGTGTGGTCGCCGTGGATGTTGACCACCACGTTGGCCACGCCCTCATCCTCCAGGATGGCGGCGGCGTCCAGCAGCACCTGGATGCCCTTGAGGAACGAGATCTGGCCGAAGAAGCCGGCGCGCAGCACCTGATCGGGCGCGCGGGGGCTGGGCGGCGGCGGCGGGGTGGCGGCGTCGGCGATGACGTTCTCCAGCACCGTCATGCGCGCCTCGGGCAGGCCCCAGGCGATGTAGCGCTCGGCCAGGAAACGGCTGGGGGCGATGAACAGATCGACCAGTTCCAGGAAGCGCTGGACGTATTGCCGGCGCAGGAAGAAATCGGCGCGGCTGAATTCGGGGAAGCAGCGGGTGCAGTCGCGCGGGCTGGCGCGGTAGCACAGGGCGCGGCCCTGGCGGGTGATCATCTGGCCGTAATGGTGGCAGATCGCCTGGAACTCATGCAGCGTCAGCACGATGCGGCAATGCGGCAGGGTGCGGCGGGCGATCAGCAGGGCCTCGGCGCCGAGGTTGCAGTAATGGTGGAAATGCAGCACGTCGGGCCGGGTGCGGCGCAGCAGTTCGGCGAAGTCGCGCGGGAAGCGTTCGTCGTGGTTGGCGAACTTGAACCAGTCGTAGCCGGCGCTGGTATAGAGAAAATCGCCGTCGCCGAAGGGCTGGGTGATCGAGCTGCCGGCGCGCCCGCCGCCGGGTTCGCGGCCGCAGCCGAGGAAGAAGGCGGTGATGTCCGGCCGGGCGCGCAGCCCTTCGAACAGCCGCAGGGCGGCCAGCTCGGCGCCGCCGCGGGTGATGGCGGGGTGGCTGTGGGTCAGCACCAGCACGCGGCGGGCGCTGCCGGCGGCCGGCATGGGGCCGCCGGCGAGCAGCGGGCCGGGATGTTCGGGGCGGATCACCGGGGCTTCGGGCAGCGGGGGCAGGACGCCGCTCATGCCAGTTCCTCGGCCGCGCCCGGATCGGCGGCGCTGTCATCGGCGCTGTCGTCGTCGTTGGGGGCGGGCAGGGCCGCCAGCGTGTCGCGCCAGCGGGCATCGTGCAGCCAGGCATTGTACATCGTCAGGTTCATCCGCCAGCGCTGCTCCGGTCCCGCCTGGGACTGGCGTTCCAGATGGTAGAGTCGTACGCCCATGTCGATGGCCACGCCAAGCCCGCGGATGCGCAGGCGCAGGCAGAGGTCGGAATCCTCGAAATCGCCGATCGGGTAGGCGGGGTCGAAGCCGCCCATCTCCTGGGCCAGCCAGCGCGCCATGACGATGCAGGCCCCGGTGATCGCCTCGGCGCGGCGCAGCCCTTCGTGGCGGGTGGGGCGCCAGCCCTTGCCGGGGTGGGTGGGGTAATACCAGTCGCCGAACTGTTCCAGCCGTTCGAAGCGCATGCCCTGGTGCTGCACGCAGTCATCCTCGTAGAGCAGCAGCGGGCCGATGGCGCCGAGTTCGGGCGTGTCGCGCAGGCGGGCGACCAGTTGTTCCATCCAGTCGGGCGTGCCGGGGAAGACGTCGGAATTGAGGAAGCAGACATAGGGCGCGCGCGCGAGGGCGAGGCCGAGATTGTTGGCCGGCGCGTAGCCGAGATTCTGCGCCAGCAGCACCACGCGAAACGGCAGGGCGAAGCGGGCGAAGGCCGAGGCGGCGAGCACTTCGAGCTGGCGGGCGCGCGGCGGGTCGTCCAGCACGTAGATCAGCTCGAACGGCGCGGCGTTGGCGTGGCGCGAGAAGAAGGCGAGCTGGTATTCGAGGAAATCCAGCCTTCGGTGCAGGGTGACGATCACCGACAGGCGCGGCACGGCGGGTTGCGGGCCGAAATCGATGGTGCGGTATTCCGGGGCTGGGCGCAGGCGGTCGGCGTTCAGCCGGGCGATGGCGGGGCCGAAGACGTGGTCGAAGGCCGGCGCCACCTCGCCGTAGCGCGGCTCGGTGCGGTCCAGCAGGTACTTGATCGCCTCCATGCCGCGCAGCCGGGGCGGCGGCAGGGGCTGGTAGCCAAGCTCGCCGCGCGCGGTGGTGATGGCGATGTAGGGCACCTCGCCCTCGGCCAGGATGTCGGGCGCGTAGGTGATGAAGCCGCTGCGCAGCTCGGCCAGGCCCTTGGCGGAGCCGATGCTCTCCAGCGCATCGGGCCGCTCGGTGCGGGGCACGTGGTTGAGTTCCAGGGGCTGGGACCGGTCGCCGCACCGCAGCCGCACTTCGGCGACGGTGCCGGCCGGGGTGAGCATCCAGCCGTTGAAGGCCAGCCCGGCCAGCCCGCCGGGCTCGGGCGACGGGCACAGGATGGTCTCGTCGATCTGGAAGAAGACGGGGTCGTGCAGCGCGGCCAGGGTGCTGGCGCCGGCATAGGCGCGGCGGGCCAGCAGCACGCGCAGCCGGGCGAGTTCGGCGCTGGCCGGGGCGGCGGCGGTGATGCTGGCGGCCGCATGGGTGACCAGCGCCTCCTCCTCCAGCGCCGCGGCGGCGACCTGGGCGGGCAGGCGGGCGAGATCATCCCCGGCGCGCAGGTCCAGTTCCACCAGGCCGTGCAACGGGGCGTCGCCGGGCGGGGCGGCGGGCAGGAACACCAGGATCCCCGCGCCGCCATCGGGCAGGTCGGCGCGGGGGAAGCGCACCAGGGTGGCGGGGCCGGCGCGCTCGCCGCCGACGAAGCGGGCGGTGGCCTGCACGGTGCTGGCGCCCGGCTGGGTGAGGACGCCGGGGGGCAGCCAGCCGAGGAAGGCCCAGCCGCCGGCAACGCTGGCGAAGCCGTGGCTGTCGATATGGCCGCCGACCACCAGGCGCCGGTTCTCCGCAGTGGCGCCGGGAAGCGGGGCGGGGGCGCCGGACAGCACCAGATGGGTGAAGGCGTCGCGCGCGGTGCCGGTGGCGATGGCGACGCGCGCGGCGGGGGTTTCGTCGTGGTAGCGGCGCAGGTCGATATGCGGGGCGGGCTGGCGGCGTTCGCGCGCGCCGATGCGCAGGAAATGGTCGTAGCCCGAGACCACACGGCCTTCGCGCAGGGCCTCGGCGGCGTCGCCGTTGGCGCCGAGATAGAAGCCCTCGTCGAATTGCGGCAGCGGGTTGGCGCCGGCGGCGAGGCCATGGGCGAGGTAGTCGTGCAGCGCGCAGACGGTGACGCGGCGGCGCAGGCGCTGGGCGGCGGCGGGGTGGCGGGCGGCATACCAGTCGGGGTCGAACCAGGCGGTGGTGACGGCGTCGCGCTGCTCGAACCAGATGCGGTCGATGAAGTGGCGCCAGGCGCCGTGGGCGGCGATGGCGGCCTCGGCGCCGGGTTCCTCGGCCAGGGCGCGGCGGTACAGCGCGGCGTCGAACAGCAGATGCGCCTGGCGGCCGGTGCGCGCGCCGTGGCGCAGGAAATGGCCGTACAGGTTGATGCAGCCGTCGGCCCCGACCTCGATCGGGTCCAGCCCGCCGGGGGCGAGATACAGCGCGGTGTCGAACAGCCAGTGGGCATGGCGGTTGCGGAAGCCGTCGCGGCAGTAATGCTCGAAGCCCGAGCGCAGCCTTCCCTCGGCGATGGCGGTGGCGACGTCGGGGTTGCGCTGGCGGTACCAGGCCTCGTCGAACCAGCGGTTGGGGGAATTTCCCTGGGTGGCGCCGGTCTCGTGGTAGTGGCGCTGCAGGGCGGCCGGGTCGGCGAGGGCCAGTTCCGGGTGGATGGCGGCGTACCAGGCGTGGTCGAAGCTGCGCCACAGCGGCGCGCGCTCGCCGGGCGGGTCGAGCCAGAGCGGGGCGTCGGTCATGCGCCGTAGCCCGCGGGATGGGCGCTGCGCCAGCGCAGGGCGGTGGCGACGATGTCGTCCAGTGCGGCGTGGCGCGGGGCCCAGCCGGTGTCGTGCATGATGCGCGCGGGGCTGGCCACCAGGCGGGCGAGGTCGCCGGGGCGGCGGGGGGCGAGGCGGTGGGGCACCGTGCGGCCGCTGACGCGGGCGACGCTGTGGAGCACGTCCAGCACGGAATGGCCGGTGGCGGTGCCGAGATTGTAGGTGACGCTGGCGTGGTCGAGCCGGGCGAGGGCGGCGAGATGGGCTTCGGCGAGGTCGGTGACGTGGATGTAGTCGCGGATGCAGGTGCCGTCCGGGGTGGGGTAGTCGGTGCCGAACACCGCCAGTTCGTCGCGCCGGCCGAGCATGGCGTCGATGGCCAGCGGCACCAGGTGGGTTTCCGGCCGGTGGTCCTCGCCGAGCCTGCCTTCGGGGTCGGCGCCGGCGGCGTTGAAGTAGCGCAGGCTGGCGGAGCGCAGGCCGTGGATGCGCCCGGCCCAGGCCAGCGCACGTTCCAGCATCCACTTGCTGTCGCCATAGGGCGAGCCCGGCGCGATCGCGGCGTCCTCGGTGATGGCGGCGCTGCCGCTGTCGCCGAACAGGGCGGCGGTGGAGGACAGCACCACGCGGGGCACGCCGGCGCGCACGCAGGCGGCGATCAGGCGCAGGCCGTTGCCGACATTGGCCGCCAGGTAGCCGATCGGGTCGCGCATGCTGTCGCCGACCAGGGACAGGGCGGCGAAGTGGAACACGGCGTGCCAGGGGCCGTCGGCGAGCACGGCTTGGACGGTGGCTTCATCCTCCAGCCCGCCGACCACCAGCCGGGCGCCGGGCAGCACGGCGGCGCGGTGGCCGGTGGACAGGTTGTCCAGCACGACCACTTCGGCCCCCTGGGCGAGCAGGGCGGCGACGAGGTGGCTGCCGACGAAACCGGCGCCACCGGTGACGAGGAAACGGCGAGGCATGGTGATGACCTGAAATGACCGGGAAGGGGTTATCCGCAAACGGCGCCCGCTTCAACATCGCGTGTCATGCCGGGGTGTCGCTGGCGGGAGGTTCGATGCCCAGGGTCGCCGGCTGGTGGGCGGCCAGCCAGGCGCGGTACTGGGCGGGGTGGAACGGATCGGCGAAGGCACGGCGCAGGTCGGCGCGGTCGCGCCACAGCAGGCGGGCGGCGCGCGGGATGGCGGTGCCGTCGGCGAAGCTGGCGTAGTGCCAGGGATGGCCGGCGGCTTCGGGCAGTTCGGCGGCGGCGATGGCGCGCTTGTACCAGGCGACCAGCTCGTGGATTTCGTAATTCTCCCCGGCGTGGCGCTCGGTCATGGTGTCGCCGGCGGCGCGCGCGCCTTCGGGGGCGATCTTGGTGAAGTGGTAGAAGCGCAGCAGGCGGCCGGCGGCGGTGACCTCGCCGCGGGGGGTGATGCGCACCGGGCGGCGGGCGATGTTCCAGCTGGCGACGTTGCAGCCGGGGTCGCGGGTGATGTGCACGCCGGGGAACAGGCCCGGCACGAGGTCGCAGTATTTCTGGTCGGTGAAGATGCCGGCCTCGGGCGCATCGTAGCAGGCGGCGTGCAGGCGTTCCTCCCACCAGGCGGCGAAGGCGCGGCCGGTGGGGTCGTTGCGCACGCCGAGGAAGCCGAGGTTGTAGATGCCGTAGCGCAGCGAGCCGCCCTCGTTGTCGCGCACCTGCTCGGGCGTGGTGTCCGGGGCGAGCTGGTGGGGGGTGAGGAGCAACGAGGCGGCGTCCAGCCGGTCGACCAGCGGGGTGAGCGGGGCGAAGGCGGCGATGTCGGGGTCGAGGTAGATGACTTTCTCCGCGCCGCGTTCGAGCAGGCGGCGCAGCATGGTGGCCTTGACCGCGGTGCAGGCCTCGACCAGGTCGTGCTTGAACAGCCAGGCGGGGAAGTCGGGGATGCCGAGCGCGGCTGCGTCCTGAACATGGTCGAAGCAGTCCAGCGCGGTGGCCGGCAGGTTGGGCGGCGGCCGGTCGGTGACCAGGGCCGTGAGCGACCAGTCGGGATGCAGGCGGCGCAGCGACTCGGCCAGCACGCGGGCGCGGGCGAGATAGGCATAGGTGAAGCTGGTGAAGCAGGCGATGCGGGCCATGGCGGTCAGCCTGCCAGGGGCACGCGGCGCCAGCTTGCGCCGGGGGCCAAAGTGAAGTCCAGGCGCCGGACGCCGGGGCAGCGCAGCATGGCATCGCCGGTGGTCCAGCGCCGGCCGGGTTCGGGCGGCTGCCAGCCTTCGGCCAGGCGCGGGTCGTCCAGCGCCAGTTCCGCGCCGTCGAGCGCGAGGCGCGCGATGGGCACGCCGTGGCGCGGCGGGGCGATGGCGTGGCGCGACACCAGGCGGATGGCGGCGGTGGCGGGGGGCAGGGTGTAGCGGTGGCAGCCGGGGGCGTCGGGCGCGATGGGGCGGCCATCGGCGGCCAGCACGACGAGGGCGGGGTCGTCGGTCTGCCACGAATCGGGGGCGGCTTGGGTGAGGCGAGCGGGGTCCAGCGTGGCGGTGGTGCCGGTCAGCAGCAACCGTGGCAGCTCGCGCGGTTCGGCGGCCTGTTGGCGGACATAGTCCAGCGCCCAGCCCTCCTCGAAGAAGCGGAGCACCGCGTCGGCATCGCGCAGCACCACGCCGCGGCGGTAGCGG
The DNA here is from genome assembly GCA_020848935.1 of Acetobacteraceae bacterium. Taxonomy (GTDB): domain Bacteria; phylum Pseudomonadota; class Alphaproteobacteria; order Acetobacterales; family Acetobacteraceae; genus CAMDGX01. The sequence goes on along the minus strand of JADLHF010000292.1, from coordinate 2,121 downwards.
CGCACCGCGGCGGCGACGTTGCCGCCATCCTCCAGCGCGATGACGTCGGCGCCGGCGGCGAAGGCCTCGTGGGCGACGAAGGAGAAGGTCTCCGGCCAGGGCGACAGCACCGCCACCAGATCGACCGCGGCGGCGCGCAGGGCCGTGACCATGGCGAAGCGGTCGCGCGGTCGGACCTCGACATCGATCTTCTCCAGCCCGGTCATCTTCACCTGGTTGGACTTCACGGCGAAATGCAGGAAGCGGTAGGTGGCGTGGCCGGCCTGGCGCTGCAACAGGCGCTGGAACGGCGGCCAGCCCTTGGGCGGGATGGCGAAGCCGGCGAAGGCGATGCGGGGCGGGCCAGTGGGTGGCTCCGGCGGCAGCGCTTCGCCGGGCAACATCACCAGGTTGTCGTGCACGCGCGCGGTGCGGAAGGGCAGGGCGGTGCGGGCCAGGAACAGGTCCAGCGCCACCCGGCTGGGGGCCAGCACGTGGAAGCGCAGGGCGGCGAACAGGCTGGCCATCGCCGCCAGGTAGGCGTGGCGTTCCGCCCCATAGACGCAGATGCGGCACGCGGTGCTGTCCGGCGGCGGGGCGTGGCAATGGGCGATGTCGTTGCGCAGCAGGTTGAAGCCCTCGCACAGCGCGGCGTAGTCGTGCAGCCAGAAGAAGCTTTCCACCGCGCCCAGCACGGCGGCGAGGCGGGCCAGGGCGGTGGCCCGGTGGCCGAGCAGGGAGTGCACGATCAGCAGCCGGCGCGGCGGCAGGAATGGCGCGCGCAAGGCGGCCTCGACCATCGATTCCGGCGCCAGGCCGAGGAAGACGCCATCCAGCGAAACCTGCAGCAGCACCTCCTCGCCGGGGGGCGCAAAGGTGAAGCGGGCGATGGCCGGGGCGATGTGGAGGTAGGCGGTGCGGTCGGCGTTGAACAGCGCCTGTTCGTCGGCGATCAGGATCTGCATGCCGCCGGTGACGTGGACGTAGCAATCATGGCTGACCGCCAGCACGATGGCCTTGCGGCCCCGGCAGGCGGCGGAAAGGGCCGTGCCCAGCGCGGCGGTGTCCAGGTGCGGCGCGTCGTCGGGAGCGTCCCAGCCCGGCGGACGGCGGGAGGGGATGCGCGCCTGTTCCACCACGTGGCGCGGCAGGCCGCCGGGGCGGGCGGGCAGGCGGCCCTCGGCACGGCCGTAATAGATGAAATGGAACAGCGGGTTCATCCCCGCCTCGGCGATGTCGGGATAGAAGTCCAGGTAGAACTTCGTATCGAACCAGGTGTTGGGGTTCAGCCCGGCCTGCCAGCCCCGCTCGGCGAAGTGGCGCACCGGGTCGTCGCCATCGCCCAGCCCGGCGACGGCGCGGTAGAAGGCGCCATCGACGTCCGGCGCGATGGTGTCGAGAACCCAGTCGCCGTACTGGGGCGGCGGCGCGGCCGGCGCGGGCGGGGGCGGCGCAAGCGGGCGCAGCGGGAAGCGCGACCAGACCAGCCAGTCGGGCTGCATCGCCGCCGGCTCACATGCGCGGTACCGCGCGGCCTCAGGCGGCCGGCATGAAGGCGGTGCGATAGGCGAACAGCCCCACCTGGCCGCCGGTGTGCAGGAAGACGATGTTCTGGTCGGCGCCCCAGGTCTTCTTGCGCACCAGGTCGATCAGCCCGGCCATGCCCTTTCCGGAATAGACCGGGTCGAGGAAGATCGCCTCCAACTGGGCCAGCATGGTGACCGCCTCGATCATGCCGGGGGTCGGGATGCCATAGCCGGCGCCGACATAGTCGCAGTTGGCCTGCACGGCGTCGCGGCGGATGGCGGGCACGCCGAGCTTCTCGGCGGTCTTCTCGGCCAGGGCATGCACCGCGGCCTCCTGGCGGTCACGCGGGTTGCGCACGCCGATGCCCAGCACGGGGATGCCGGAGTTCAGCGCCTCGAACCCCACCACCAGCCCGGCCTGGGTGCCGGCCGAGCCCGTGGCGTGCACGAACAGGTCGATGCGCAGGCCCATCTCGTTGGCCTGGGTCATGGTTTCCAGCGCGACATGGGCATAGCCGAGTGCCCCGGTCGGGTTCGAGCCGCCGCCGGGGATCAGGTAGGGCACCTCGCCGGCCGCCTTCAGCCGCTCGCCCACGCCGGCCAGCTCGCCGTTCAT
>JADLHF010000291.1 GCA_020848935.1 Acetobacteraceae bacterium | reverse complement strand
TTGCCGGCGCCCATCAGGCCGACGAGCACGATGCTGCGCCCGGCCAATGCGTCTGGCAGGGTGTAGCTGTCCTTCAGCGTGGTGTTGCGTGTCATGGCGGCGGAGGCTAGCACAGGGGCCCGGCCGGAGGCCACGCGCCCCCCGCGCCATTCAGCCCGCCGCTTGCATGACAGGATGCCATGAGCCGCATCGTTCTCGCCCTCGTGCTGTTGATCCTGCTGCTGGCTGGCGGCGGCTTCCTGCTGCTGGGCGCGTTCCCGCCGGATGCCAAGGTGCAGACGATCCAGAAGGTGCTGCCGAACGAACGGTTCCAGCGGAGCAACTGACCGGGGCAGAGGGGGGGCGCCGTGGACCGGCACATCGACGCGTTCCTGGAGATGCTGGCCGCCGAGCGCGGGGCGGCGCGCAACACGCTGCTGGCCTATGGCGCCGATCTCGCGGATTTTGCCGGGTTCGCCGCGGCGCGCGGTGTTGGTGCGGCCGAGGGTGACGAGGCGCTGTTGCGCGACTGGCTGGTGGCGCAGTCCACCGCCGGATTGTCGGCTCGCACGGCGGCGCGCCGGCTGTCCGCGCTGCGGCAGTTCCACCGCTTCCTGCTGCGCGAGGGGGTGCGGGAGGACGATCCCAGCCAGCTGCTCGACGCGCCGAAGCTGGCGCCGGCGTTGCCGAAATACCTGACCGAGGCCGAGGTGGATGCCTTGCTGGCCGCGACGCGGGGGTTGAAGCCGGCGCAGGGGCTGTTGGCGGCAGCGGCGCTGGAGATTCTCTACGCCACCGGGCTGCGGGTGTCCGAGGTGCTGGCGCTGCCGCGCGGCGCGCTGTCGGCCGACCGGCAGGTGGTGCTGGTGCGCGGCAAGGGCGGGCGGGAGCGGGTGGTGCCGCTGTCCGACGCGGCGCGCCAGGCCGCCGCCGCCCTGGTTGCCGGGCAGGATGACAACAAGGGGTCGCGCTGGCTGGTCCCTGGCCGCGACCCGCGGCAGGCGATGACGCGCCAGGGGTTTGCGCTGCTGCTGAAGCAGGTGGCGAAGCGGGCCGGGATCGACGCCGCGCGGGTGAGCCCGCATGTGCTGCGCCACTCCTTCGCCAGCCACATGCTGGCGCGGGGGGCCGATCTGCGCAGCCTTCAGATGCTGCTCGGCCATGCCGACATCGCCACGACGCAGATCTACACCCATGTGCTGGCCGAGCGGCTGCAACGGCTGGTGGAGCAGCACCACCCGCTGGCGCAGTGAGCGGGCTCGGCGCAGTTCTGGGCGGTGGCCGGCGGGCCGAGGTGTTCGCGCTGGGCGAGGCGGTGTTCAAGGCATTTTCCCCCGGCACAAGGCGCGCCGCGGTGGAGCGCGAGGCCGCGGCGCAGAGGCTGGCCGCCGCGCTCGGTGCGCCGGTGCCGCGGGTGCGCTTCGTGGGTTGCATCGCCGGGCGCCTTGGGATCGCGATGGACCGCGTGCCCGGCCCGGCGCTGGGCGAACGGCTGATGGCCGGCAGGGATGCGCCGCAGGCGGGGCTGGCGCGCATGCTGCGACTCCATCTTGCGCTGCACGCGCTGCCTGGCGCCGGGCTGCCGGGGCTGCATCCCCGCCTGGCCGCGCGCATCGGCGCCGCGCCGCTGGTGGCCGCCAGGCGTGGCGCGCTGTTGGCCGGCCTGGCTGCCCTGCCGCCCGGCGACCGGCTGTGCCATGGCGATTTCCACCCGTTCAACATCCTCGGCCCGCCCGGCGCCGAGCAGGTGATCGACTGGGCGGACGCCGCCAGCGGTGCGCCGCTGGCCGATGCCTGCCGCACCAGCGTGCTGATCGCCCCCGTCGATGCCGCCCTGGCGCGGGCCTATCTGGACCATTATGTGCGGGCGGCGGGCGCCGATCCGGCCGAGGCGGCATCCTGGCTGCCGATCGTCGCCGCCGCCCGGCTTGGCGAGGCCATTCCCGGCGAGGAAGCCGCGCTGCGCCCGCTGGCCGAAGGCGCCCGCCCCGGGGGCTGACCCGGCGCGGCGCAAGTGCTACAGGCGCGACCCATGCGCCACTTTCTCGACTTCGAAAAACCCATCGCCGAGCTGGAAGGCAAGATCGAGGAACTGCGCCGGATGGCCGATGGCGAATCGATCAACATCTCCGACGAGATCGCCCGCCTGACCGACAAGGCCGACAAGCAGCTGCGCGCCACCTATGCCAAGCTCACCGCCTGGCAGAAGACGCAGGTGGCCCGCCACCCGCAGCGGCCGAAGACGGGCGACTATGTCCGCGCCCTGATCACCGACTTCACGCCCCTGGCCGGGGACCGCGCCTTTGCCGACGATGCGGCGGTGATCGGCGGGCTCGGCCGGTTCCAGGGGCGCTCGGTGATGGTGCTGGGCACCGAGAAGGGTTCGGACACCGACAGCCGGGTGGCGCATAATTTCGGCATGGCGCGGCCCGAGGGGTATCGCAAGGCGCGGCGGCTGATCGAGCTGGCCGGGCGGTTCGGGCTGCCGGTGCTGACCTTCGTCGATACCTCCGGCGCCTTTCCCGGCATCGACGCCGAGGCGCGCGGCCAGGCCGAGGCGATCGCGCGCTCGATCGAGGCGTGCCTGGAGGCGCCGGTGCCGGTGGTGGCGACCATCATCGGCGAGGGCGGCTCGGGCGGGGCGATCGCGCTGGCGGCCGGGGATGCCATCCTGATGCTGGAGCACGCGATCTATTCGGTGATCTCGCCCGAAGGCTGTGCCGCGATCCTGTGGAAGGACGCGGCCCAGGCGCCGGCGGCGGCCGAGGCGCTGCGGATCACCGCCGAGGACCTCAAGCGCCTGCAGTTGATCGACACCGTGGTGGCCGAGCCGATGGGCGGCGCCCACCGCGCGCCGGAGGAGGCGATGGCGGCCGTTGCCGCCGCCCTGGCCGCCGCCCTGGCGCCGCTGATGGCGCTGGACGGGGCGGCACTGCGCAGCCGGCGGCGGCAGAAATTCCTCGACATGGGCCGGGAAGCCCTGGCGTAGCGGCGGAATGCGCGGACTCTCGCTCCTGCTGGGCGGCTGCGGCGCGGTTGCCGCCGTGCTGGGCTGGCAGGCGCTGGTGCCGTTCTTCCCGCCCGATCCCGCGGGGGCCAGCATGGCCGTTCGCCTCGGCCAGGGTTGTGCCGCGCTGCTGCCGGGGGCGGCGGTGCTGGCGCTGATGGTGCTGGCGCAGATGGCGTTGCGCTTCGCCACCGGCGCGGTGGACCCGCTGGCCGGACATGACGCGCGGCTGTTGCGGGTCAACCAGCGCGCGATCAGCAACACGGTGGAGCAGTTCCTGGTCTTTGCCCCCGCCGTGCTGACACTGTCCGCCGGCGTGCCCGGGCAGCGGATGGGCCAGGTGACCGCCCTGGGCGCGGTGTTCGCGCTTGCCCGGCTGGTGTTCTGGCTGGGCTATCTCGCCGCCCCGCTGGGCCGCGCCTTCGGCATGGCGGCGACCCTGACCGCGACGCTGGCCGCGCTGGCCGCCGCGGCCTGGTTCTGGGTTCACTGATGGCGCCGCGCGACGGCCTTGCCGAGGCGGAGGCGGGACCATCACGGCTGCCGAGCAGGCACCTGTTCTTCCGCGTCTTTCCCTCGATCATGCTGCCGATGTTCCTCGCCTCGGTCGATGGCACCATCGTCGCCGCCGCCCTGCCGACGATCGCGGCCGAGATGGGCGAGGTGGAGCGGGTGTCCTGGGTGGTGGTCGCCTTCCTGGTGGCCGCCACCATCGCCGCGCCGGTCTATGGCAAGCTCGGCGACGTCATCGGCCGCCGCCGCATGCTGCTGGTGGCGCTGGGCATCAACCTGATTGCCTATGTGCTGTGCGCCACGGCCGGCAGCATGACCATGCTGGTGCTCGCCCGCGTGCTGCACGGCTTCGGCGCCGGCGGGCTGATGACCCTGGCCCATGCCCTGATCGGCGAAACCGTGCCGCCGCGCGAGCGCGGGCGCTACCAGGGCTACAACGCCTCGATCTATGTCAGCGCCTCGATGTTCGGGCCGGTGGCGGGCGGCTGGCTGACCCAGCACTGGGGGTGGCAGGCGGTGTTCCTGGTGAATGTTCCCCTGTGCCTGCTGGCGGTGGCGCTGGCGTTTCGCCTCAAGCCGGGGGTGCCGGCCGGCGGGCGGCTGCACTTCGACTTCCTGGGCGCCGCGCTGTTCGCCCTGTTCATCGCCCCGGCCCTGCTCGCCCTGGAACAGGCCCGCCGCTTCCGCTGGGAGGCGATGCCCTGGGCGGCCGGGCTGCTGGGGCTGGCGATCGCCTCGCTGATGCTGCTGCTGCGCCAGGAACGCCGCGCCACCTCGCCGCTGCTGCCGGTGCAACTGCTGAAGCAGAGTGCGGTCTGGCGCACCGATGCGCTGGCGGCGGCCTCCGGGGCGGCTATCGTGGCGCTGATCACCTTCCTGCCGATCTACCTCGCCGTGGTGCGCGGCGTGCAGCCCGGCGAGATCGGGCTGCTGATGCTGCCGCTGACCGCGCTGACCGCCGTCGGCTCGCTGACCACCGGGCAGATCATCGCCCGCACCGGCTACACCGCCATCGTGCCCTCGATCGGGCAGGCGATCTGCGCCTGCCTGGTCGTGCTGCTCGCCCTGGTCGGCCACGGCCTGAGCAACACCGAATTGTCGTTCCTGCTGGGCGGTATCGCGCTGTCGTCGGGCACCGCGATGCCGGTGGTCCAGGTGACGCTGCAACTCCTCGCCGGGCCGAAGCAGCTCGGCGCCGCCTCGGCCAGCGTGCAGTTCTCGCGCTCGATCGGCGCCGCCGTCGGCACCGCCGTGGTCAGCGCGGTGCTGTTCGCGACCCTGGCCGCCACGGACGGCGAAATCGCCGCCCTGTTCGGCCGCATCATCCAGGAGGGCCGCGCCGCCTTCGCCCACCTGTCGCCCGCGCGCGCCAGCGAAGCCCAGGCGGAAATCCGCGAGGCCTTCCGTGCCGCCTTCCTGACGGTTGCCGCCCTGTCCGCCACGGCTTCGGCGCTGGCATGGTCGATTCCGTTGCGGCGGATATGACGGGGCAAGCAAAGGCGTTTTGGGAAGTCTTCTTTTTGTGAACAAAAAGAAGCAAAAAAACTTCATTCATTGTCCTTCTTGTCGCAACGCTGTGCGCGCGCGCTCCAATGAATGAAAGTTTTTGGTTCTTTTTTCAAAAAGAACAGCCTTCCTTCTCCCCTGCGCTTTCGTGCTATCCTCCGATCCCACCGCCCGCCCGGAGCCGATGATGTCCCAGGTCCTCGCCCGCACCGACGCCCCCGTGCTGTTCCAGCCGCAGCGCCAGCCGGCCAAGCCGGTCACGCGGCGGCTGCGGGTTGTCTCGGAGTACGAGCCCGCCGGTGACCAGCCCACGGCGATCCGCGAGCTGGTGGCCGGGGTGAACACCGGGGAGCGCGACCAGGTGCTGCTGGGCGTGACCGGCTCCGGCAAGACCTTCACCATGGCCAAGGTGATCGAGGCGGTTCAGAAGCCCACCCTGATCCTGGCGCCGAACAAGACCCTGGCCGCCCAGCTCTACGGCGAGATGAAGTCGTTCTTCCCGGACAATGCGGTGGAGTATTTCGTCAGCTACTACGACTACTATCAGCCGGAGGCCTATGTTCCGCGCACCGACACCTACATCGAAAAAGACAGCCAGATCAACGAACAGATCGACCGCATGCGCCATGCCGCCACGCAGTCGCTGTTGGAGCGCAACGATGTGGTGATCGTGGCGTCGGTGTCCTGCATCTACGGCATCGGCTCGGTCGAGACCTACGCCAAGATGGTGGTGAAGCTGGAGGTCGGCGGGCGGATCGACCGGGACCGGCTGGCCAAGGCGCTGGTGGAACTGCAATACCGCCGCAACGATGCCGCCTTCCAGCGCGGCACCTTCCGCCTGCGCGGCGAGGTGGTGGACATTCATCCCGCGCATTACGAGGACCGCGCCTGGCGCATCACCCTGTTCGGCGACGAGATCGAATCCATCGCCGAGTTCGACCCGCTGACCGGCGAGAAGACCGCCACCCTGGACAACGTGACCATCTACGCCAACAGCCACTACGTCACCCCGCGGCCGACGCTGCAACAGGCGGTGCAGGACATCAGGAAGGAGCTGAAGGCGCGGCTGGACCACTTCGTCGCCACCGGCAAGCTGCTGGAGGCCGAGCGGCTGCAACAGAAGACCACCTTCGACATGGAGATGATCGAGACCACCGGCTCCTGCAAGTCGATCGAGAACTACTCGCGCTATCTCTCGGGGCGGAATCCCGGCGAGCCGCCGCCGACGCTGTTCGAATACCTGCCGGAGAACGCGCTGCTGATCATCGACGAAAGCCACGTGACCGTGCCGCAGATCGGCGGGATGGAGCGTGGCGACTACGCGCGCAAGTCGATCCTGGCCGAGTACGGCTTCCGCCTGCCGTCCTGCATCGACAACCGGCCGCTGAAATTCGCGGAATGGGAGAGCTTCCGCCCGCAGACGGTTTTCGTCTCCGCCACGCCCGGCCCGTGGGAGATGGAGCGCACCGCCGGGGTCTTTGCCGAACAGGTCATCCGCCCCACCGGGCTGATCGATCCGGTCACCGAAATCCGCCCGGTGGAGCGCCAGGTGGACGACCTGCTGGCCGAAATCCGCATCGTCGCCCAACAGGGCGGCCGCGTGCTGGTGACCGTGCTGACCAAGCGGATGGCCGAGGACCTGACCGAATACCTCAACGAGAACGGCGTCCGCGTCCGCTACCTCCATTCCGATGTCGATACACTGGAACGCATCGAGATCATCCGCGACCTGCGGGTGGGCGTGTTCGATGTTCTGGTCGGCATCAACCTGCTGCGCGAGGGGCTGGACATTCCGGAATGCCAGCTGGTCGCCATCCTGGACGCCGACAAGGAGGGTTTCCTGCGTAGCCGCACCAGCCTGGTGCAGACCATCGGCCGCGCCGCGCGCAACATCGACGGCCGCGTCATCCTGTACGCCGACCGCATGACCGACAGCCTGCGCTACGCCATCGAGGAAACCGAACGTCGCCGCAACAAGCAGCGCGACTGGAACACTGCCCACGGCATCACGCCCCAGGGCATCAAGCGCCAGATCGGCCGCGTGCTCGAAAGCGTCTTCGAGCAGGATTACGTCACCGTCGCCCCGATCGCCGGCGCATCGACCACCGAATTCGTCGGCAAGGACCTCAAGGCCACCATCGCCGAACTGGAAAAGCGCATGCGCGCGGCGGCCGCCGACCTGGAATTCGAGGATGCCGCCCGCCTGCGCGACGAGATCAAGCGCCTGGAAGCCCTCGATCTCGGCCTGGAACCGCCGCCGCCCACCAGCGCCTCGCTGAGGCCGAAAAAGGACACCGCCCCCAAACCGATGGGCCCCGGTGGCGGCGGCTACGACCCCGCCAAACGCCGCGGTGGCCGCGGGAGGAAGTAGTCAACCCCAACAAATGAATAAAGTCTTTTTGCGTCTTTTTCTTCAGAAAAAGAAGATCTTCTTCCGCTTGCTCCATTCCGACCGCGGCGGCGCAGGGCCTGGCGGAGGTCGAGCAGGCGGGTGGCGCGGGACATGGCGGGGCGGGAGCGGATGGTGGCCCGACCCGGCTTTTCGAGAGCCTGGCTTGCCAGGGGGGTGGGGGTCCGGTAGGGCGAGGGGATGAGCAGCAGCGACGCGCAGGTGGATGGCGGCGAGGATATCGGGGCGGCGATCGATCGGCTGGCGCATGCGCGCGTGCTGGTGGTCGGCGATGCCATGCTGGACCGCTACATCTTCGGCCGCGTGCTGCGGATGAGCCCGGAGGCGCCGGTGCCGGTGCTGTCGATGGCCAGCGAGCACGACGAGCCCGGCGGGGCGGGGAATGTGGTGCACAATTTGTGCGCGCTGGGGGCGGCGACGGCGTTCGTTTCGGTGGTGGGCGACGACGCGGCGGGGGCGGAGCTGACCGGGCTGATCGGCAGCCAGCCGGGGGTGGAGCCCTGGCTGCTGGTGCAGGGCGGGCGGGTGACCACGGTCAAGACCCGCTTCATCGCCGATGGCAGCCGGCAGGGTGGGCAGCAATTGCTGCGCACCGACCGCGAGGATACCCGCCCGGTGCACCCCAAGCTGGCCGAGCGCCTGGTGCGCATTGCGCGCGATGCGATGGCGGCGACCTCGGTGGTGGTGCTGTCGGACTACCGCAAGGGCGTGCTGGCCGGCGACATTCCGGCGCAGCTGATTGCCGCCGCCCATGCCGCCGGACGGCAGGTGGTGGTGGATACGCGCGCTGGAGATTTTGCCCGCTATGCCGGCACCGACATACTGGTGCCGCACCGCGCCGATCTCGCCACCGGGCTGGATGGCCCGCCGGAGGGTGACGAGGCAATCGCGGCGGCGGCGCAGGCGGTGCGCGCGGCCCACGGGATCGGCGCGCTGCTGGTCAAGCGCGGCGAGGAAGGCATGAGCCTGATCGACGCGGACGGGGCGGTGCATTTCCGGCTGGATGCGGCCAGGCTGGTGGATCTGTCCGGTGCCGGCGATGCCGCGGTGGCAACCCTGGCGGCCGGGTTGGCTGCCGGGCTGAAGCCGCGGCTGGCAGCCCTGCTGGCCAATGCCGCGGCCGGGGTGGTGGGGGCGCAGCCGGGCACCTGCGTGGCGCGGGGCGGCGATCTACGGGTGGCGGTGGTGGTGGTGTAACACCAATCCTCGAAAGCAATGACCCATGAATTCAGGCAAGAGCAGGGCTTTGCCCTGCACCCACCAAAGGCCGAGGGCCTTTGGGATCCCATTACTTTCTAAATAGATGAGGTCCAGGGGCTCGGCCCGTCGCGCGAAGGCGCGCGCCGGACCAGGCGGGCCCGGGCGGAGCCCAGTCTTTTCTGATTCTATCGGTCATTCATTTCGATGATTAGCATGAAACGCCACTGACCCGAGACATGATCGTTATCTCTGCTGGCGAAAATGTGAAATCAGTATTTGTTTATATTTCCACCAACGGCATAATTTCGGAACAGGATCAGCGTTTTTCGTCCAACCCTACCCTGCCAGCAATCGATCGATCTCGTCCTGATCCAAATCGGGGACCGCTTCGGGCGCCGCTGGCGCTGCCGGCGCGTTCGTGCTGCCGATCGTACCCAGCATCGTTTCCACATGGTGGAGATGGTCGATCGCACGGCGGATGCGCTGGCTGGTCAGGTCCTGGAACGAGCACGCTTCGAAGATGGTGTTCACCTTGTCGCCGATGCGCGCGCGCAGCACCGGGTCCGCGCCGATCTCGCCCAGCCAGTCGCCGATCGCCTCGGCAGCCTCCATGATGCGGTTGGCCGCGGCTTCGGTCGTCTGCACCACGGCCTCCAGCTCGGTGCCGGAATTGGCGGTGGCCGAGCGCGGCGCGGCCAGCACCTCGGCGATCTGCGCCTTCACCACGCCGAGCTGTTCGGACAGGTTGCTCTCGCTGAAGTCGATCATCTGGACCGAGGCATGAACCTCGGTGCTCAGCTCGGCAAAGCGCCGGTCGACGAAGCGGCGCAACTCGTCGATCTTGCCGCCCAGCGCCGCGGCAATGCCGTCGGTGATCTCAGCCGTATCCGCCATGCACCCTGCCCCGCCGCCTGTCGGCCGCAGTATGGCGGCGGCGGGTTAAGCGCGGCTGAATCGGCGGGCCTCTTGCGCGCCGCCACCCCGGCGCGCGATTGCGACCGTCGCGAGATGAACCCTGCGCCACGATGTTCGGCTGGGTGAGCGCCAGGGCATCATGGTGCCCCGTGCGCGGTCGGCGGCCGAAGGCGCGGTGCACGCCGATGTGCGAACATCCGATACGATGATCCCAGGTGTCGCTGGAGGCCGGCCACGTGCTGTCGGATGATACCAATCCTTGAAAGCAATGACCCATGAATCCAGGAAAGGGCAGGGCTTTGCCCTGCACCCACCAAAGGCCGAGGGCCTTTGGAATCCCATTACTTTCCAGATGGATGAGGTGCAGGGGCTCGGCCCGTCGCGCGAAGGCGCGCGCCGGACCAGGCGGGTCTGGGCGGAGTCCAGGGCTTCCTGACCCAATCGGTCCTTCATTTCGAGGATTGGTATGACACGCTCGCGTTGGTCGTGGCCAATGCGGCGCCAATCACGAAACTCCCGGGCCGCAAGCAGGCCAGGCCCATCCGGCGGCGGCAAACGACGAAGAAGGATGGCAATGCGGGGCATTGCCTCCGTGCCGCCCAACCGCATGACCCGAGGATCAGGCGGACGGACGCGCCAGCCCGGTCGCAACGCCCGCCTTCAACCGCACGCTCGCACCCCATCCTCCCAGGCATTGTCGGTCCAGCCGGCATCGGGGTCGATCGGGTATGCCGGGCGGGGCAGGCGCCTCCAGGGGAAGCTGGCCAGCACCGGCGAGTTGTAGCCGGGGACATCGACTTCGAAGATGCGGTCGGGGGTGAAGTGCTCGTCGAAGCCGGCGCGGAAATGGCCGCGGGACTTCACGATCACCACGCGCTGGGCGGCGATGTCGATGCCATGCATTTCCAGCATGCGGGGCTCGGCGAGCTGGCGGCGCAGGGAGCCGACGACGACGCGCAGGCCGGAGCCGGCGAGGCGGAGCACGGCGCAAGGACCGAGGTTGAAGACGCGGCCTTCGGCGATGCCGCGGCGGCCGATGCCGTGGCCGTCGCTGAGGGTTTCCACCACGGCATCCGCGTCGAAGCGCCGGGAGAACTGGCTTTCGTCGCGGGCGAAGGCGGCGCGGAGCGTGGCGCCGATGCCCGCGGTGTGGGCCTGGGCGGCCAGCGCGGGATCGACGAAGACGCCGAGGACGACGCCTTCGCCGATGCCGGCTTCGTGCAATGCCCGAAGTATCCAGGTGGTGTTGCCGCGCCCGCCGCCGCCGGGGTTGTCGGCGCAGTCGGCCAGGATGATCGGGGGGCGCGTGCCGGCGCTGGCGGCCTGGGCGAGGGCGACGGCTTCGGCCAGGGTGGTGAGCTTGGGGAGGAAGCGCGCGCGCCCGGCCCAGGCGGCGCGGGCGATCCGGCGGGCGACGTCGCGGGCGGCTTCGGGGTTGTTGTCGGAGGTGACGGTGATGCACAGGCCGCATTTCGGCAAGTCGCTGTAGGTGAAGCCGCCGGTGACGGAGACGTTGAGGATCGGCGGCTGGCAGAGTTGCTGGCCGAGGTTGATCAGGTCGGCATAGGGGCCGGAGGCGGTGAGCTGCATCACGTTGGGCGGCATCAGCGGCATGCGGATGAAGGCTTTCGCTGTGCGCAGGCCGGCGCGCAGGCGGGCGATCAGCTCGGCGGCTTCGGCGGCGCGTTTG
>JADLHF010000290.1 GCA_020848935.1 Acetobacteraceae bacterium | reverse complement strand
TGTGGAAGAAACTTCCGCTGCCGATGACCAAGCTCCTGGGGCCACCGCTGGTGCGCGGCCTGGGCTGAGCGGCGGCCGGATCCGGTGCCCCGCCTGCTGTTCCTGGCCCACCGCATTCCCTTTCCGCCGGACAAGGGCGAGAAGATCCGCGCCTTCCACATCCTGAAGCACCTCGCCCGGCGGTTCGAGGTGGAGTGCGGCTGCCTGGTCGATGACCCGGCGGACGAGGCGCATATCGCGACGCTCTGCCGGCAGGTCGCGCACCTGGAGGCGCAGCGCATCACCGGCCCGGGCCGGATGATGCAGGCGCTCGTGCAGCTGCGCCCGGGCCGGCCGCTGACGCACGGCTGGTTTCGTGAACCACGCCTGCTGCGCTGGGTCGCCCACGGCCTCGGCAGTGGCCGCTACGACGCGGTGTTCGTCTCCTCCTCGGGGATGGCGCCCTATGTGATGGGCCAGCCGCGGCACCCGGCGCGCCAGCGGCGCGTGCTCGACCTGATCGACGTCGATTCCGAGAAATTCGCCGCCTACGCCGCCACGGGCAGTCTGCCGATGCGCCTGGTGCACGGGCGCGAGGCGCGCACGCTGCTTGGGCTGGAGCGGCGGGCGGCCGCTGCCTTCGACCATACCTTGCTGGTCAGCGCGGCCGAAGCGGCGCGCCTGGCCGCGCTTGCGCCGGAAATCGCGGGGCGGATCGGCCATCTCGAGAACGGCGTGGATTTCGCCCGCTTCGATCCCGGCAAGCCCTGGCCCAGCCCCTACACCGCGCCGGGGCAGAAGATCGTGTTCACCGGCGCGATGGGGTATCCGCCGAACATCGAGGCGGTGACGTGGTTCGCCCAGCAGGTGCTGCCGCGGCTTCGGCAGCGATCCCCGCCGCCGGAGTTCGTGATCGTCGGCCAGAACCCCGCCCCTTCCGTGCGCGCGCTGGAAGCCCTGCCCGGCGTGAGGGTGACCGGCACGGTCGCCGAGGTGCAGCCCTGGCTGGCGCATGCCGCGGTGGCGGTGGCGCCGCTGACGCTCGCGCGCGGCATCCAGAACAAGGTGCTGGAGGCGATGGCGATGGCCCGCCCGGTGGTCGCCACCACCGAGGCCTTCCAGGGCGTGCACGCGACGCCCGGCCGCGACCTGCTGGTGGCGGATGGGGCAGATGCCTTCGCCGCCGCGGTCGCCGCGGTGCTGGACGGCAGGCACCAAGGTATCGGCGTGGCAGCGCGGGCGGCGGTGCTGGCCGGGCACGACTGGGCGGCGACACTGGCGCCGCTCGACCGGTTGCTGGCCATTGATGGCTGATCGGCACCCAGGGGCATTCAACATTTTCCGTACAGGTCGCAGCTTTTCAGACATGCGCATGGCGCGACAAACGCGCGCCGACCGCCTATAGGGATGGCCGGAGGGGTACTGATCGGCCGATGGCACGGAGAGACGATCCCCGATGAACATGATGGGCAGAATCGCAGCCCCGCGGGCCGCGGATGTGGCCGCGCCGCCGCCCGCCGACCTTGGCTGGCGCCCGGCGCTGGTCGTACTGGGGCTTGGCCTGCTGGCCTGGTGCCTGCTGTTTTCCGAGGAGATCGGCGCGGCGGTGCGGGTCTGGAACGCCTCGACCGCCTACAACCATTGCTGGCTGATCGCGCCGATCGCCGCCTGGCTGTTCTGGCAGCGCCGCCATCGGCTGGACGGCCTGGCCCCCGCCCCTCTGCCCCTGGCCGCCCTGCTGGCGATCCCCGGTGCCCTGGCCTGGCTGGTCGCGGAGCGGCTGGGGATCATGGAGGGGCGCCAGCTGGTGGCCTTTGGCCTCGCTCAGGTGCTGGTGCTTGCGGTGCTGGGCTGGCCGTTCGTGCGCGCCTTCATCGGCCCGCTTGCCTATCTGGTGTTCCTGGTGCCGTTCGGCGGCTTCGCGGTCGGGCCCTTGCAGCACATCACCGCCCGCTTCATCGACATCGGCCTTGGCGTGCTCGGCATCACGCACTTCACCGATGGCCTGCTGATCGAGACGCCGACCGGCCTGTTCCACGTGGCCGAGGCCTGCGCCGGCCTGCGCTTCATCATCGCCGCCCTTGCCTTCGGGGCGCTCTATGCGCTGGTGATCTTCCGCAGTTTCTGGCGGCGCGCGATCGTGATGGGGCTGGCGCTGGTGGTGCCGGTGGTGGCCAACGGCATCCGCGCGCTGGGCATCGTGGTGGCGGCCGAGTATCTGGGCAGCGCCCAGGCGGCGGCGGCCGATCACATCATCTATGGCTGGGGGTTCTTCTCGGCGGTGATCCTGCTGCTGATCCTGGCCGGCCTGCCGTTCCGCGAGGATTCCTCGCCTCCCGCATCGGCCCCGCCGGCGCTGCCGCCACAGCCGGCCAAGGCAGCGCGGCTGGCGGTGGCCGGCGTGCTTTCGGTGGCGCTGGGCGCGTCCGGCCCTGCCCTGGCGGCCGGCCTGGCACAGGGTGTTGGGGCACCGGCGGTGATCACGCCGCGGCTGGCCGCGCCGCAGGGGTGCGAAGCCAACGCTGCCGGCACCGAACTGGCCTGCGAGGGGGTGATCGTCTCGGCACGGCTGCTGGTGTTCGCGCCCCGCGTCACCTGGAGTGCGGTGAGTGCGGCGCGCTGGGAAGCCATCGGCGGGTCGGACACGGTCGTGACCTATGACCTGCCGATGCGGGGCGGCGGGGCGTGGCAGGTGCGCCAGGGCAATGCCACGACCGACAGCCTGGCGCTTGCCGCCTGGCTGGATGGGCACGCCACCGGCGGCGGGCTTTCGGCACGCATCGCCCAGGCCCGCAACAGCCTGCTGGGCGGCGGTGGTGCGCCGGTGCTGGCCATGGTCGACCTGCGGGCCGACCCCGCCCAACCTGCCGTCGTGGATACGCGCCGCGACCGGGCGGTGCTGGAGGCGGTGTTGGCAGCCCAGGCCCACACCCTGATGGCCGAGGCCGCGTCGCTGTCGCGCGGGCGTTGATGGATTCGTGTCGGGATTCTTGACAGGCCATTAAGGCGCCGGCGAATGGCATACATCAACCCATTGTTTTTCCATGTACTTACATTCTGGCATGGTGATTGCGTAACCCCATACGAGGGCGTTTCAGGACCGGGAAGCGCCAATGGAATGGGAGTTCAGGATGAAAAAGTTTCTTCTGGCGGGCGTGGCTGCTGCGGG
>JADLHF010000289.1 GCA_020848935.1 Acetobacteraceae bacterium | reverse complement strand
GAAACAGGCGCCTGGCGAAGGACTACGAGGCCACAATCGAGAGCGTCGAGGCTTTCCTATACGCCGCTTCCAGCGTCATCCTGCTACGAAGGCTGGCACGTTGAGAAATCGATTCGAAATGGACTCTTAGCTTTGCGCGCGGCCACCGGCCAGCCCCGCGCGCGATACCGACCCACGAAACGGCCGGAAGGGTTGGCCATTTCGCGGGTCGGTATCACACCACCGCCAGCCTGCGACCATCGCCGGCGCGGTGCAGCGCCAATGCCCCGGCCCCTGGCGGGAGGTGGATGCGAAAGGCGCAGCGCCCGTCGGGCAACCCGGCACGATCGAGGTCGATGCGGTAGCGGTTGGCGATGCCGCGGGCGACCACGGCCGGACCCTCGCACATGTCGAGTTCCACCGGCTGGCCGGGGCGATCGGGATCGAGGGCCCAGCCTTCCAGCTGGGTGGCGTCGCGGTATTCGATGTGCAGGCGTGGCGGGCCGGCCGGGGGTGGCCCGGCGGCGCGGTGGGCCAGGGCGCGGCGGATCGCCTCCAGGCGCCAGCCGCTTTCCAGCCGGGTGATCGGCAGCGTGGCGGGACGGATGGCGGGATCGATATCCAGGGCGGCGTAGCTGGCGGCGTTGTGGAACATGGCGCGACTCGCGTGGTCGAGGAAGGTCTCGGCGGCGGCGCCTTCGGCCAGGATCAGTGCCTGGTCGTCCAGTTCGACGTGGCAGTATTGCAGGCCGCCGGGCGGGGTGGCGCGCAGGATAGTGGTGCCGTTGACCAGGGCGGCGGCGGGGATCAGTAGGCCGCCGGCCAGCATTGCGTGCTGCGGAGAGACGAACAGGTCGTGCGCCGGCACGCCGGGGCGCAGCGCATTTCGGCGCAGCAGCACCGGGCGCAGTTCCGGGGCGGCGGCGATCTCGGCGGCGGTGACCTCGCGCCGGCCGATCCAGCGCACCCGGCGCGGGTGCAGGGCGCTGGTCAGCACCATGGCGCCGGGATGGAGCCGCTCCACCGCCACAGCTCCGAAGGGGGTGGCGATCCGGGTCCCATGGCGGAAGCAGGCGACTGCGGTGGCTTGCGGCGGCCGCAGGGTTAGCAGCGTGCCGCCACCGGGGGCGGCCAGCAGGGCGATGCTGCGTCCCGCAAGGTCGAATTCGGCGGCGAGGCGCAGGTCCAGGCTGCGCACGCCATCGGTTACGCGCAACAGGTTGCCGGGCAGCATTGCAGCGGTGGCGGTGACCGGGACGATGGTGCGCAGGGTGATGGCGGTGCCGTCGCCGAGGCCCTGGAGCGTGACGGTGGGCGCAGTGGCGGTGTCGATCACCAGGGTGGCCCTGGCGGCTTCGGCGAAGCGGATCGGGCCGCTGCCGGCGGCGGCGGGGTCGGCGACGCGCAGGGCGGCGCCGTCCTGAAGGGTGATGCCGCCGGCGAAGCTGTTGATGGCGGTAAGCGCCACGGTTCCGCCGGCCGCGATGATGAGGCCGCCGTTGGTCAGGGAGCCTGGCGCGCTAGCGTCGGCGATCACGTCGGCGACAGTCAGGGTGCCGCCAGGCAGGGCGGACAGAGTGATCCACTGGTTGCCCTGGAGGAAGATGCCGCTGCCCAGGCCCTGGCCGCCGCCGCCGCCATCGGTGGCGATGCCGCCGGCGCCGGCGCCGAAACCTGTGCTCTGGGTCCCGGCGGTGCGCGCGGCGGCCCCGCCGCCGCCGCCGAACCCGCCGCGGCCGCTGGATTGCAGGCTGCCGCCGCCCCCGCCACCGAAGCCGCCAATGGTGCCGCCATAGGTGCCGAGCGTGCCGCCGCCGCCGCCGCCGAAGCCGCCCGCACCCCAGCCGAGACCGGGATTCGAGTTGCCGGCATCGTGCCCGGCGATGCCGCCGCCGCCGGCCATGCTGAGGAAATTGGCCAGCCGCCCGGCGCTGCCGCCGCCACCGGCGCTGCCGGCGAGGTCGAAGTCGTTGCCGCGGCCGCCGGCGGCGGCGCCGAGGATGATGCCGCCGCCGCTGGTGCGCGGGCCAGCAAGGCTGCCGCCATCGGCGCCCAGGCCGATGCCGCCGCCGCCGCCGAAACCGGTGGGGTCGTCGGCGCCATAGTACGGAGTGCCCGGGCCGCTGCCGGCGCCGCCGTCGCCGCCCAGACCGCCGCCGCCGCCGGCGCCGGTGCCGATGCCGTCGCCGCCCGCACCGCCGGTGGCCGTGTTGCCGGTGAAGGTGACGGCGCGCAGGGTCACGTCGCCGCCCGCGGCCACGAACAGGGCGCCGCCGAGCCCCGCGCCGCCGCCGCCGAATTGGCCGCTGCCGCCGCCGCCGCCGCGTGCCAGGGTGTGGGCGATGGTCAGGTCCGCGACGGCCACGATGCCGGACAGCACGAACAGGCCACGCTGGGCATTGCCGCCGTCGAGCGTGGCGCCGCCGCCTTCGATGGTCAGGTGGGCGCCGGCGGCCAGATTGATGGCCAGTAATTCGCTGTCCAGGCGCAGCGTACCGTCGGGCACGGCGAGGCGGATGGTGTAGGCGGCGCCCTCTTCGGCCTGACTGCCGCCCTGGTCGATGGCGCGCAGGGCCGCGTTCAGCCCGGCGAGGTCGGTGACCTGGAAAACGATGTCGGCCATGCGCACCCACGGCCCCGGAAGGGGAAGGTCAGGGAGGGGAATGCGACATTCTGGCGCGCCGGGCGGCCCACCCGCGGGGTGGGACGCGTATCATGATTATGACTTTAGGCTCATAACATGAAACAACGGGGGAGGTGTTAACGGCGCGTCGGCGCCAGACTTGTTTTTCAACGGCGCGTCGGCGCCTCGGCAAGATGATCGAAATGGTGCCGGTAGTGGCCGAGGCCCTGGGTCTGCGAGCGCAGTTCGATGATGAGGTCGTGCAACTCGGCGGCCGGCACCAGGGCTTCGACATCGTCCCAGCCGGGCCAGCCCGGATGCTCGCCGTAACCGAGCAGCCGGCCGCGGCGGCCGGTCAACAGGCGCTGGGCGTTCGGCGTGAAGCTGTTCGGCACGGTGACCGCCACGTGGTCGATCGGTTCCAGCAGCACCGGGTCAGCCGCGGCCAGGCCTTCCTGCATGGCCATGCGGGTGGCGGTGCGGAAGGCCATGTCGGAGCTGTCCACGCTGTGGAAGCCGCCGTCGAGCAGGGTGACGGCGATGTCGACGCAGGGATGGCCGAGGGGCCCCTTCTTCGCTGCTTCCTCCGCGGCTTCGCCGACGGCGGGGATGTACTGGCGCGGCACGGCGCCGCCTACGACCTTGTCGATGAACAGGAACCCCTCGCCGCGGGCGCGCGGCGCGATCGTAATCTTCACGTCGGCGAACTGGCCGTGGCCACCCGTCTGGCGCTTCAGCCGCGCGTGCTGCTGCACCGTGCCACGGATGGTTTCGCGGTAGGCGACCGCGGGGCGGGCGGTGGCGAGCTTGAGGCCGGAGCTGCGGGCCAGCCGGTCCAGTGCCGCGTTGAGATGGATTTCGCCCTGGCCGCGCAGCACGGTCTCGCCGGTTTCCGGGTCCTGCAGCACCGTGATCGACGGGTCTTCCTCGGCCAGGCGCTGCAGGGCGCCGGACAGCTTGACGTCGTCGCCGCGCGCGGCGGTGGTGACGGCCAGGGCATAGACCGGGGCGGGCGGCGCGGGCCAGGGCAGGGTGATGGCGGCACCGTTCTCGCCCAGGGTGGCGCCGGTGGTCACGGCATCCAGCCGGCCGAGGCCGACCAGTTCGCCGGCGGTCGCCTCCGCTGCCTTGGCGGGCTCGCCCAGGGGCATGCGGTGGATGCCGCCGATGCGCTGGCCGGGGCCGCCATTGACGGTGACGGTGGCGCCGTCGCGCAGGGTGCCGCGCCAGATGCGGGCCAGCGAGACGCGGCCGGCATGGCCGGCATGGATGGTCTTGAAGACCTGGGCGAGCGGTTCGCCCGCGACCGGGATGCCGCGGCGCAGGGCGGTGGTGGCGGCGCTGGGCGTGTCATGGCGCAGCGCCTTCCACAGCCGGCGGATGCCGTTGCCGTGTTCGGCGGCACCCAGCAGCACCTCGACCACCGCGTCGTCGGCCAGGTCGGCGCGCAGCCGGGCGAAGACTTCCGATGTCGAGGGTTGTTCGTCCTCGAGCAGTTTTTCCAGCAGGGCGTCGTCATGGTCGGCCAGGACTTCCAGCAAGGCCTCGCGCGCCTCGGACTCGCGGTCGCGCATCTCGGCGGGGAGCTGGATCAGCTCGGATTCCTGGCCGCGACGGTAGCGGTAGGCGCGTTCGCTGACGACATCGACGTATCCGGTGACGGCGTCGGCCCCGTCGCTCCCCGGGGTGCGGATCGGCACCTGGCGCAGCACCAGCGGAGCGGTGGAATGGGCCTGGAGTGCCGCCAGCGTGTCGCGCACCCTGCCGCCGAGCGTGTCGATGCGGTTGATGAAGACGATGTGCGGCAGTTTCGCCTCGTCCAGCGCGCGCAGCAGTTGGGCGGCGGCCAGGGCGCGCGCTGGGTCGGGGTCGCAGACCACCACGGCGATGTCGGCGACGGCCAGGGCGCAGGCCGCCTCGTGGCTGAATTCGACCGAGCCGGGGCAGTCGAGCAGCGACCAGGCATCGCCGAGGTGGCTGCAATGGGCCAGGCGCGTTTCGGTGCCGGCCTTGCGGGCGGCATTGCGCCGTGGGCTGCCGCCGGCGGCTTCCAGCAGGGCGTCGAACAGGGTGGATTTGCCAGTGCCATAGGGACCGACAATGGCGACCGCCCGTGGCCCGTTCGTTGGGGCCACGTCGGCGGCCCCGGTGCTGGACGGCGTTGCGGAACCCGGCATGCGGCGACCTCCCCTGGCGTTGCCCCGATGGATGCTAGACCATGATCCCCGCGGGAAGAAGCGGGGATCATGGCCTAGCCCTTTGTCTGGTCGCGTGTTTCGCGTGGCCGGCGATCCTGCCTGCGGCGGTTGTGCGCCCTGTGCATGTTCGCCGAAGGCACGACAGCTTGCCGATGCCGAGGAAGTGGGTTGCGCGATGGCGTGCGCTGTGGCGCAGTTGGTGCGTCACAGGAGGACAACGTCATGCGTGCCTTGGCATTGCTGATCGGTTTGGTTGCCCTGGCGGCTGCGCCCCACCCCGCTCTCGCCCAGTCGGACCCGTGTGCCGGCGGGCTGGATCCAGCACGGATCATCGAATGCCTGCGCCCTGGCGGCATCACCGGCACCACGCGCGGCATTCGCCCGAGCACACCGCCAGCCGGCGCCCCGGCGCGGCCGGTTGCGACGCCCGGGCCTGTCGCGGCAGTGGCGCCGCCGGAGTCGTCGGTGGATCTGTCGGTGCAGTTCGGCTTCGATTCCGCCGCGCTGACGCCCCAGGGCACGGCGGCGCTGGCTGCGCTGGCGACGGCGTTGCGCGATCCCTCCCTGGCGCAGGCGAGGTTCCGCATTGCCGGGCACACCGACGCAAGGGGGACGGATGCCTACAACCAGGCGCTGTCCGAGCGCCGGGCGGAGGCGGCGCGGCGCTACCTGGTGGAACAGGGTGGAGTGGACCCGGCGCGGCTGTCGGCGATCGGCTATGGCCGCCGGCAGCTGTACGATGTCGCCCATCCGGACTCGGCCGCCAATCGCCGGGTGCAGGTGATCCGGGTGGACAACTAGCGGGACGCCGAAGGGAGCAAGGCGGCGGCCGCTGCCGTCGCGGCGCGGAGGACCCGGGCGGCATCGTGTCACCGCGGGCCAACATCCAGACGCATGAGTAAAAGTTTTTGCTTCTTTTTTCAAAAAGAAGCGCTTCCTTCCCGGTGGAGGAATTGAGCCGCGGATGGCCAGGCGCCAGAGCGCGAGGGGCGCGTTTGCAGTGGGCGGCTTGTCGGTTACGGTGGGCGCCGGGATGCGGGGAAATGCCATGGCCGATTATCGTTTCTGCAAGGTCGAGGACGACGGGCGGGTTCGCATTGTCACCCTGAATCGGCCGGAGGTGCTCAATGCGCTGCACAGCGACGCGCACCATGAGTTGTCGGGCGTATGGGACGAGTTCGCGGCGCGCGAGGATTTGTGGGTGGGCATCGTCACCGGGGCGGGGGAGCGGGCGTTTTCCGCCGGCAATGACCTGAAGGTGACCGCGGCGGGCAAGCGTGGCGTCTCGCCGCCGACCGGGTTTGCCGGGTTGTGCAGCCGCTTCGACCTGGACAAGCCGTTGATTGCCGCGGTGAACGGGGTGGCGATGGGTGGCGGGTTCGAGATTGCGCTGGCCTGCGACATCATCATCGCCGCCGAGAATGCGATCTTTGCCCTGCCGGAGCCGCGAGTGGGGCTGATTGCCGGGGCGGGCGGGGTGCATCGGCTGCCGCGGATGATCCCGCAGAAGCAGGCGATGGGGATGATCCTGACCGGGCGGCGGGTGCCGGCGCGGGAGGGTAAGGAACTGGGCTTCGTCACCGAGGTGGTGCCCGAGGGCGAGGCGCTGGCGGCGGCGAAGCGGTGGGCGGCGCTGATCCTGGAATGCTCGCCGATGGCGATCCGGGCGAGCAAGCAGTCGGTCTATCGCGGGCTGGACGAGCCGAGCCTTGGGGATGCGCTGGCGGCGCGGTATCCGGCGCAGGAGGCCAACATGAAAAGCGCCGACTGGATCGAGGGGCCGAGGGCATTCGCCGACAAGCGCAAGCCGAACTGGCAGAACAGGTAGGAGTGGGAACATGGCGCTGAAGCGCATGGTGCTGCAGATCGGCATGGGCACCGATATCCGCGGCACCGACTACACCAAGGCCGCCATTCGCGCATTGCGCGATGCGTTGTGGCACAATTCGCTGACGGTGACGGCCGCCCTGGGCCTGCCGATCGATGCCATGAAAGTGGAGGTCAAGATCGGCGTGCCGAAGCCGGAGCAGGTGGACAAGGCGCAGGTGCTGGCGGTGCTGCCGCATGGCAGCGGGACCTGCGAAGTGGTCGAAGGCGGGCTGGAGATCGCCAACGCCGCCGGCACCGGATCGACGGTGATGGCGACGGCGGCGGCGGTGGTGTGGCTGGATATCCCGGAGGACGTCGGCTGATGGCGCGCAAGACGGCATTGAAGCGGGTCATCCTCGAAATGGGGATGGGCAACGACCTGCATGGCAGCGACTATACCAAGGCGGCGTTGCGTGCGGTGCAGGATGCGCTGCACCACTCCTCGATGAGTCTGATCGGCTCGTTGGGGCTGGATATCGGCAAGATGCAGGTGGCGGTCACCATCGGGGTGCAGCAGCCAGGGGCGGTCGATGTGGAGCGGGTGCGCGCCTCGCTGCCCTATGGCGTGGTGACGGTGACGGTGGTGAAGGGCGGGCTGGATGTGGTGGGCGCCCAGGACACGGCGGTGATCGCCAATGCCGGGATCTCGGTGTCGCTGGACATGCCGCAGTACGGGTGATCAGCCCGATGGCGCCACTGTCCAGGGGGTGGTGCGCCACATATCGGCCAGGGCGGCATGTTCGCGGCGCATCTGCGCGGTCCAGTCCTCGCCGTCGAGCAGGGTGGCCTGGAAGCCGGATTCATCACCGGCGGCCATGAACTCGGGGTCGGCGACCACGCCGCGCAGAGCTGTCGCCAGGGCGGCGATGCGGGCTGGCGGGGCGCCGACGGGTAGGGCGAGGCCGCGCAGCAGCGCGGCGGACAGCACCAGGCCGGAATCGCGGAGCGGGGCGACGGTGGGCATGGCACGGCTGGGCCGGCGCGCAGCGATGCCCAAGCCCAACAAGGTGCCGTCGCGCAACCCTTCCACCGCCTCGCCCATCGCCAGGGCGGCGGCGGCGGCGTTTCCGGCCTGGGCGGCCTGGCGGGCGGCGGCCGAGCTGGGGAAGGCGACGATGTTCAGCGCCACGCCGCTCAATGCCTGCAGCCGCAGAGCGGCGAGGTGGCCGGCGCTGCCTTCGGGCGGGGTGCCGAGCGGCATGGCGGCGGCATCCTCGCCGGCGCGGGCGAGCAGCGCGGCGACCGAGGCGAGAGGGCTGCGGGGGCAGGAGACGAAGACGATCGGCTCCTTCTGGACCGCGCCCACCAGTTGCAGCTTGCCGAGCAGGCCCCCGCCCGCGGGCCGGTCGATCATGCGCGCCGGCAAGGTGGGGCTTGCGACCCAGCCAATGGCGCCGGCGGTGGGCTCGGCGTCAGCCACCAGGCGCAGCGCGGTCAGCCCGGCCTCGCCCGGCCGGTTCATCACGGTGATGCGGACCTGGCGGAGGTGGCGCGCCAGGTAGGGGGCGAAGGCGCGCGCCGAGAGGTCGGCGCCGCGCCCCGGCGGGCTGCCGACGACCAGCGACAGCAGCGGCAGGGTCTCCGATGGCCGCGCCCGCGCCGCACTCGGCAGCGCCAGGGCTGCGGCCAGCAGGCTGCGGCGGGTGGACAGGGCGTGGTTCCCGTGGCCGGGCGTCAAGGAGCGGGTTCGCCGGGTTTGGCGGGCTGGGCGTCGCGGCGCAGCCGGTTCTCGCCGAGGAACAGCAGGATCGGGGCGGCGATGAATATCGATGACGAGGTGCCGACGACGATGCCGAACAACATCATCCAGGCGAACCCGCCCAGCGCCGAGCCGGAGCCGAAGATGGCCAGCGGCAGGGCGGCCAGCAGGGTGGTCATCGAGGTGCCGATGGTGCGGTTCAGCGTCTCGTTGATCGACAGGTCGATCAGCTCGCGCAGCGGCATCGTCTTGTAGCGCCGCAGGTTCTCGCGCACCCGGTCGTAGACCACGACCTTGTCGTTCATCGAATAGCCCAGGATGGTCAGGATCGCGGCCACCATCACCAGGTCGAAATCCAGCCGCGTGACCACCAGGAAGCCGATCGCCTTGGTCACGTCCAGCGTCAGCGTCACCACCGCGCCGACGGCGAACTGCCATTCGAAGCGGAACCAGATGTAGATCAGGATCATCAGCATCGAGACGCCAAGCGCGATCATGCCGTCGCGGAACAGCTCGCCCGACACCGCCGCGCCCACTGCGTCGGTGCGCACCACCCGCGTGCCTGGCTGGGCGGCCTCCAGCCCCTGGCGGACCTTCGTCACCACCTGCTGGGTGGCTGCCTCGGTGGCCTGGGCGGGCAGGCGGATCATCACCGCGCTGTCGTCACCGAAGCGCTGCATCGCCGGCTCGCCCAGGCCCTCGGCGGCCAGGCCGGATTTCAGCTGTGGGATGTTGGCCGGCCCCGGGGTGCGGACCTCCATCACGATGCCGCCGCTGAAATCGATGCCCAGGTGTAGCCCGGGATAGAAGAACAGCGCCAGCGAGGCCAGCGACAGCACGGCCGAGACGATCACCCCTGCGAAGCGCCCGCGCATGAACTTGATGGTGGTATGGTCGGGAACCAGGCGTAACAGCGGTCCGAAAGCCATGGTCTGGGTCCTATACCGGCAGCGCGGACGGGCGGCGGCGCCCGTACCAGGTTGCCATCATCAGCCGTGTCACCATCGTCGAGGTGAACAGCGAGGTGGCGATGCCCACGGTGATGGTGATGGCAAAGCCGCGCACCGGTCCGGCGCCGAAGGTGAACAGCATCACATGGCTGAG
>JADLHF010000288.1 GCA_020848935.1 Acetobacteraceae bacterium | reverse complement strand
TGCGTCGCCACGATCGTCGCCAGCAACGCCCGGTTCGTCTGCGACAGCACCCGCGCAAAACTCTCGGTCGAGGCAAACCACACCTTCGGCTCGTCCGCCCCCGGGGTCACCTCGCCGCGCGCAATCGCCATGCTGCGCGCCTTGAAGTCGTCATAGGAGGCAATGCCAATCTTCATCGTCTTCATCGGATCACTCCTTTCGCGCGCAACAGCGCATCCACCTCGTCCCAGAAATCCTCCAGCAGCCTCGCGGCATCCGCGTACTCATATGGCCGCACCGTCCGCAGCCGGTGGCGATGGTCCTGCGCACCCCCGGCCCTGCCGCCGGGTCCCGCCCCCGAACGCACTGGATGCGCATTGTCGAACCCCACCAGCCGCGCCCCGTCCGGGCCATGCAGCGTCAGGCTGTAGTCCAGCCCATGCGGCTTCGCCGCCGTCGCCGGAACCTCCCGCACCACGAACCGCACCCAATGATCGCCTTCGGGATCGATGACATAGACCTGCCCATCCAACCCGAGCAGCGCATCCAGCGATGGGTCCCGATCCATGGGGCTATACCTATCAGAAGATGATAAGGTTTACCAGAAATCGCCGCAGCATGTCCGTCCGGCAACGGCCCACTCGCACATTTCCTTGACGCGCCGGAGAATGATAGGTAAAAATTCTCCAAATGCTCACCCCCACCCGAACCCCCCTGGCCGGCCGCCTCGCCATGATCGTCGAGGCCATGCGCGAGCCCATCGCCCAGCGTGCGATCCGCGATCGCGTGCTGACGGTGCTGCTCGGCCTGGTCTATTGGCGCCTCGTGCGCATGGTCACCCGGCTGGACCGCCTCATCCTGCGCTGGCAATCCGCCGCCCTGCGCCCGCCCGGCCCGTCGCGCGCCGGCCAGCCCCGCCCCGCCCCCGCACCCGCCGCGCCCCCGAAGCCCCGCCTGCCGCGCGGCCGCGCCTGGCTCATCCGCCTCGTCCAGCCCACCGCCCAGTTCGCCGGCCAGGTCGAACACCTGCTCGCCGACCCCGAAACCGCCCGCCTGCTCGCCGCCGCCCCCCAGGCCGGCCGCATCTTCCGCCCGTTCTGCCGCATGCTCGGCATCGAGCCGCCGCCCCTCATCCGCCTGCCGCCCACCCCGCCGCGCCCGGCCCGCCCGCGCCCGGCCCGCCCGCGCCCGGCCCGCCCGCGCCCGCCGCGCCCGCCCGGGCCCGAGCTGCCGCCGCTCCTGCCGCTCTACCCCATCGGCTTCCGCCCGCCCCTGCTGCGCCGCCGATTTTCGCCGGCCTGACCCGTCGCGCAACCGCACGACCAAAACATTCCGCAATCGAAACATTACCATAAAGGAAGAACAGGAAACCCGCTTCCGGCTACATCCGGTGGCTATCCCGCCCCACCACCGCCATATATAGCTGTCCCACACTGTCCTGCCCGACTCGCATCGCCGCCCCGCCATCGCGGCTATGCGATCCCGCATCCGTCCCCATATCCCTCCTGGCACAGGAACGGCGCACCATGTCCAGCACCCACACCCCCCAAGCGGCCTCCCCCGACGAAACCCCGGTCCGCTTCGACCTGCTGACCGCCAACCCGGTCTACAAGCCCTTCCGCTACCCCTGGGCCTACGAAGCCTGGCTCACCCAGCAGCGCGTGCATTGGTTGCCGGAGGAGGTTCCGCTCGCCGACGACGTCAAGGACTGGCACCGCAACCTCACCGCCGCCGAGCGCAACCTGCTCACCCAGATCTTCCGCTTCTTCACCCAGGCGGATGTCGAGGTGAACAACTGCTACATGAAGCATTACGCCCAGGTCTTCAAACCCACCGAAGTCCTGATGATGCTCTCGGCCTTCTCGAACATCGAAACCATCCACATCGCCGCCTATTCCCACCTGCTCGATACCGTGGGAATGCCGGAAATCGAATACACCGCCTTCCTCAAATACAAGGAGATGAAGGACAAATACGACTACATGCAGTCCTTCACCGTGGACTCCAAGCACGAGATCGCGAAGACCCTGGCCGCCTTCGGCGCCTTCACCGAGGGGCTCCAGCTCTTCGCCTCCTTCGCCATCCTGCTCAACTTCCCCCGCTCCGGGAAGATGAAGGGCATGGGCCAGATCATCTCCTGGTCGGTGCGCGACGAGACCCTGCACTGCCTGTCCTGCATCCGCCTGTTCCGCACCTTCGTGCAGGAAAACCCGGAAATCTGGACCGAGGAGCTTCGGCGGGAAATCTACCTCACCTGCGCCACCATCGTCGATCACGAGGACAGCTTCATCGACCTCGCCTTCGAACTCGGCGCCGTCGATGGCCTCACCGCCCCGGAAGTGAAGCAGTACATCCGCTTCATCGCCGACCGCCGCCTCACCCAGCTCGGCCTCGATGCCCTGTACCACGTGGACAGGAACCCGCTGCCCTGGCTCGACGACATGCTGAACGCGCCCGAGCACGCCAATTTCTTCGAAAACCGCTCCACCGAGTACAGCCGCGCCTCCACCACCGGCACCTGGGAGGAGGCCTTCGCCGATCACGTGTTCGAGACGCCGCAGCCCGGCGGCGCAATTCTGCCCGCCGGGTGAACGGAATAACGACGGTTTGACAGCGGAGTTCCGATGATGTTCCGCGCCTCGTCTCTTATCATTGCCGTGCGGTTTACGGGATCGGCCCGTGCCGCTAGGGGTAGCCGATGCTGAAGACCATTCGCTACATCGTCGTCGCCATCAGTGTGGTGCTCACCCTCGCCTGGGGCGTGATCTGGCTGCGCGGCGGCGACATCCGCCAGCTTGGGCTCGGCGATCTCGGCCTGGACCGCATCGGCATCGCCGTTCCCGATGGCATCAGCATCGGCGGCCCGTTCACCCTGGTGGACACCGCCGGCGCCACGGTCACCGACGCCACCTATCGTGGCCGCTGGATGCTGGTCTATTTCGGCTACACCTTCTGCCCCGATGTCTGCCCCACGGAAATGCAGACCATCTCCGCCGCCCTCGACCTCCTCGGCCCCTCGGCCAGCAAGGTGGTGCCGATCCTGATCACCATCGACCCCGAGCGCGACACCCCCGCCGCCCTGGCCGAATACGTCAAGCTGTTCGACAGCCGGCTGGTCGGCCTCACCGGCACGCCGGACCAGATCGCCGCCGCCGCCCGCGCCTATCGCGTCTACTACGCCCGCGCCAAGTCTGCCGACGCCACCGCCTACCTGATGGACCACTCGTCCTTCGTCTACCTGATCGGCCCCGACGGAAAATTCCGCGCCCTGTTCCGCCAGGGCGTGACGGCCCAGGACCTTGCCGAGTCGCTGAAAACCCGCATGGCCGCCGGCAGCTGAAACCAGCCCGTAAGGGTTCGGCAATACTGTGACCCGTCCGGCCCGCTTCCGATCGGAGGATGGACCCAGGAGGAAAGGCATGCAGCACGCCGCCGAAGACCACGACGACCGGCCCGGGGACGCCCCCGCGCGCGAGCCCGCGCCGTCCACCCCGCCGCGCCACAGCCGCCGCCTGTCCGACAAGATCCTGATCGCCTTCCACCACGCCTGCGACCAGGGCGACTACGAAGTCGCCGACCAGCTGCTGCAGGTGCTGGAGATGATGCTGCGCCGCCGCGTCCTCAGTCCCGACCTCAACCGCCGCCGCAGCATGGATGCCCTGGTCGCCGCCCATGAGCGGCTGTGGTACCTGCGCCACCCCCAGGACACGCCCGGCTGAACGCCAGCGCCGTCACCACCCCAGCGCCGTCACCACCCCAGCGCCGCCCCGTCGCGCAGGATCGCCTCGGCCTCGCCGGTGAAGCCGCCGCCCGGCGCATGCAGCGTCAAGCCCGGCAGCACCCGGCACGGCCCGCGCCCGCCGCGGATCGCGCGCAACAGCACCAGCCGGGCAGGGCGCCCGGGCCTGGGCCAGAACGGCCACAGCGCCGGGCTGCCGCACCCCGCCGCGCTCAGCGCCGCCAGCCCCGCCGCCATGTGGTCGGCCGCCAGGATCAGCGTCAGGCTGCCGCGCGGCTTCAGCGCCCCGGCCAGCGCGCGCGCCCAGTCCGCGAACAGCGCCGGCCGCGCCCGCCGCGCCGCATCCCGCCGCGCATCGGGCGAGGCGGTGGCCGCCGCGTCATGCCAGGGCGGATTGGCAAAGGCATGATCGAACCGCGCCGCGCCGCGCCAGCACGCCACGTCCGCCTCCACCACCTCCAGCCCCTCGAACCCGTTCGCCGCGATGTTGGCCCGCGCCAACCCGACCATCCCGGCATCCCGCTCCAATCCCAGCCCGCGCACCCCCGCCACCCTGGCGGCCAGGCACAGCAGCGCGCTGCCCGCCCCGGTGCCGCCTTCCAGCACCATCTGCCCCGGCCGCGCCGCGATCGACGCGGCCAGCAGCACCGGCTCCAGCCCGCTGCGATGCCCCTGGCACGGCTGGGCATGGCGCACCCGTCCGCCCAGCAGCGTGCCCTCGCCGCTCACCCCTCCCCGGCCTCGGCCAGCACCAGCCGCGCCCGTGCCGCATCCGCGTCGGCCACCACCAGCCGCCGCGGCACCGCGCCGATGCTGCCGTCCATCAGGCTGGCGAACTCGTCGAACACCAGGCACTCGATGCCGGCATCGCGCAGCAGCGCCCGCAGGAAGCTCAGCCGCACGGGATCGTTGGTCACGGTAACTGTTTGCATCATCAGCGGCTTTGCGACGGCGGGGGGCGGCACGGCACGGCACTTGCCTTGACCCTTGTTCCGGCCCGCCGATATGGTGGCCCAAGCGCCTGCGTCTGTCATTCCTGCCGCCACCTCATCGGGAGAACCACTTGGGCGTCGCCGCCACCCTGCCATTGGCCAAGCCGATCCCGGCCAGCGACGCCGCCCCTGTGCCCGACGCCCTCTCGGCGCTGGCCGACATGCTGCGCGACGACCTGGAGGCCGCCAACCGCGCCATCGTCGCTCGCATGGACAGCCCGGTGGCGCTGATCCCGCAGCTCGCCGCCCATATCGTCGCCGCCGGCGGCAAGCGGCTGCGCCCCCTGCTGACCCTGGGGGCCGCCCGGCTGTGCGGCTATGGGCAGTCCGGCGGGCCCGCCGCCACCCGCCCGCTGCGCCACGTCAACCTGGCCGCCTGCGTCGAGTTCATCCACACCGCCACCCTGCTGCACGACGACGTGGTGGACGAAAGCCTGCTGCGCCGCGGCCTGGCCAGCGCCAATGCCATCTTCGGCAACAAGGCCTCGGTGCTGGTCGGCGATTTCCTGTTCGCCCGCGCCTTCCAGATGATGGTCGAGGACGGCTCGCTGCGGGTGCTGGAAATCCTCTCCCACGCCGCCGCCACCATCGCCGAGGGCGAAGTGCTGCAACTGGTGATCCAGAACGACCTGGGCACCGGCGAGGCGCAGTATCTCGATGTCATCAAGGGCAAGACCGCCGCCCTGTTCGTCGCCGCCTGCCAGGTCGGCGCGGTGGTGGCCGACCGTCCCGAAGCCGAGGAGCGCGGCCTGGCCGAATACGGCATGAACCTGGGCATCGCCTTCCAACTGGTGGACGACGCGCTGGACTATGCCGCCGACCAGGCCACGCTGGGCAAGACGGTCGGCGACGATTTCCGTGAGGGCAAGATCACCCTGCCGGTGCTGCACGCCTTCCACGCCGGCGATGCCGAGGAGCAGGCGTTCTGGCGCCGCACCGTCGGCACGCTGGACCAGGCCGACGCCGATCTGGGCCTTGCGATGCGGCTGATGGAGCGCCATGGCGCCATCGCCGCCACCCTGGCCCGCGCCGCCGATTTCGCCGCCGCGGCCAAGCGCGCACTGGCGGTCTTCCCCGCCACGCCGATGCGCGCCGCGATGCTGGCGGTGGCCGACTACACCGTCAGCCGGGCCCGCTGACCGCCGCCGCCGAGGGGCGATGATGAACCCGCTCGATCCGCTGCGCGCGCTCGGCGCCTCCGCCTGGCAGGCCGCCGAGGAATGGGTCAACGAGGAACGCCTGCACCTGGCCGTGACCGGGCTGAGCCGGGCCGGCAAGACCGTGTTCATCACCTCGCTGGTCGAGAACCTGCTGGCGCTGGCCGGCGGGCGCGACACCCTGCCGAAGTTCCGCGCGGCGCTGGAGCATCACGGCGACTCCCGGCTGCGCGGGGTGACGCTGCTGCCGGCCGGTGCCGGCCGGCTGCCGCGCTTCGACCATGCCGCCCATGTCGCCGCCCTGGCCGGCGAGCAGGCCGCCTGGCCGGCGCGCACCGAGGATGTCGCCGAATTGTCGCTGGCCATCGTGCTGGACCGCCGCTCGGCGATCGGCCGCTCGCTGGGGCCGCGGCGGGTGCGCATCGACCTGCTGGACTATCCCGGCGAATGGCTGCTGGACCTGCCGCTGCTCGACCTGTCCTTCGCCACCTGGTCGCACCAGACCCTGGCCCGCCTGCGCCAGCCGCCGCGCGCCGCCCTGTGTGCCGATTTCCTCGGCTGGCTCGCCACCCAGAACCCGGAGGCGCCGGCCGACGAGGGTGCGCTGCGGCGCGGCCACGACCGCTACCGCGCGGCGCTGGAGGCCTGCCGCGACCAGCTCGGCCTGCGCTACCTGCAACCCGGCCGCTTCCTCAACCCGGGGCCGCAGGCTGCGGTGCCGTTCATGTGGTTCTTTCCCGCCGAGTTCACCGGCCGGCCCATCCCCGGCAGCAACGCCGCCCTGCTGGAGGCGCGGTTCGACGCGTATAAGCGGCACATGCGGGACAACTTCTTCAACACGCATTTCCGCGCCTTCGACCGCCAGGTGCTGCTGGTCGATGTGCTGGGCGCGCTGCATGCCGGGCGGGCGGCGTTCGAGGACACCGCGGCGGCCATCGCCGACCTGTGCCGCGGGCTGCGCGGCGCGCCGGGCTGGTTCGGCCTGCGCACCACGCCGATCGCCCGCGTGGCGGTGGTGGCGACCAAGGCCGATCACGTGCCGGCCCTGCGGCGCGACAACCTGCGCCACCTGCTGGCCGCCCTGGCCGGTCCTGCGCAGGGGACTGCGACCAGCCTGCATGTCGCCGCCGCCGTGCACGCCACCCGCGACGCCCGCGCCCGGCTGGGCGGGCGCGACGTGGAGGTGGTGGAGGGCGTGTTGCTGGGCGAGGCGCAGGCGCGGCCGTACTTCGTCGGCGACGTGCCGGCGGGAATGCCGCCGGAGTCGTTCTGGTCCGGCGCCTATTTTGCGCTGCCGGTGTTCCGCCCGCCCCGCATCGCGGCGTCGCGCGGCATGGGCGTGCCGCATATCGGGCTGGACGAGATCCTGGTGGCATTGCTGGGAGACAGGCTGTGACCCGCATTCCCGACCCGCCCGCACCGCCGCTGCGCCCGCAACTGCTGGACCCCGCACCCGGCGCGCCGGCCGTGATCGATTCCGGCTGGCAGCCCCCGGTGGTGGCGACGCTCGATGCCGGGCGGGGCACGCTGGGTTGGGTGCTGGCCGGCGTGACGCTGCTGCTGGTCACCTGGGCGGGGATGGCGGCGGTGGAGCTGGCCGCGTCGGCCTACGCGCGGGCGCCGGCGCTGGGGGCCGCCGCCATGCTGGCGCTCGCCGCCGCCGCCGCCATGGTGGGCTGGGGATTGTGGGCGGAATGGCGCGGCTTCCGTTCGCTGGCCCGGGTGGACCGGCTGCGGCGGCATTTGGCGGGCGACCGGCTGGCGCCGGCGCGGGCGACGGCATCGGCCTGGGTGGCGCAGGTGGCGCCGCGGCTGCGCGATGGCGCGGCGGCGAAGGCGGCAGTGGCGGCGGCGGCCGACATGGCGGAATTGCGTGCCGCCCTGCGCCATGCGGTGATTGTTCCCCTGGCCGAGGCGGCGGGGCAGCTGGGCACCCGGGCGGCGTTGCAGGCCGGCGGGCTGGTGGCGCTGTGCCCGCATCCGGCGCTGGACGGGCTGATCGTCGGGCTGCGCGGCCTGCGGCTGGTGCGCGAGGTGGCGGCGCTGTACGGCCTGCGCCCGGGCACGCTGGCCACCCTGGCGCTGGCGCGGCGCGTGGCGATGACCGCGGCGGGCACGGCGGGAGTGGACCTGCTGTCGCAATCGCTGTCCGACGCGCTGTTGCAACGCCTGCCGGTGCTGAGCCATCTGGCCGCGGCGATTCCCGGCGCGACGCTGGCGGCGGTGCGGCTGTACCGCCTGGCGCGGTTCAGCGCCCTGGCCTGTTCGCCGCTTGATCCCAAAGGCGGGGACTTGTGACCGCGCCCGTCACCGGGCGGCTTGTGACCGCGCCCGTCACCGGGCGGCTTGTGACCGC
>JADLHF010000287.1 GCA_020848935.1 Acetobacteraceae bacterium | reverse complement strand
CTAGATTCTACTATTCCAAAATTCGGATCAGATGCGGCCTCACTCCAATCAATCACCAATATTTGCGCTTGAGGGAAGTCATTTTTTATATTGTCATATATCGCCGCTCCAAGATCCCAAATTCGGCCTGTCGGGCTACTCCACAAACCGTGAATGACAATCCATGTATGTTCATTAAGTGGGTCAATTTCTATATCTGGTTGCAAATTATGTATTGAAACGGGAAGCCCGTTCGAAGCAACATCGCTGAGAATGTTCGTCATTCCGCGACTTCCGTCGGACGAGCTATACAACCATTTTGCGGCAGGACCCGCTCTGGCATAGAAGTTAAACCTGCGAACGGCTTTCTCTTGGCGATCGCCATTGGTCAGCCCCGCTTAGGTTCATCTAACGCATTTTGCTTAGTGCAAAAAAGGCGACGTTCCGCTCGGCGAATTATCTGGTGATATTCGCAGTCAAATGTTGGAGTTGTCAACGAGGTAGACAATCCAGAGTTTCCCACGGCTGTTCGTCGCGCAGCAGATCGCGATGGCGTCAATCGCTTCATGGCGCTGCACGTCATTTTGACCACAATCGATAGGAAGCTGCCTACGTAGGCCGACATTGAGCGGTTGTAGCGTCAATC
Source organism: Acetobacteraceae bacterium (assembly GCA_020848935.1). Lineage (GTDB taxonomy): Bacteria > Pseudomonadota > Alphaproteobacteria > Acetobacterales > Acetobacteraceae > CAMDGX01. The sequence goes on along the minus strand of JADLHF010000287.1, from coordinate 3,762 downwards.
GACCCATACCTCCGCCACGAGTCGGTTACCATCCAGGCACACGTCTGCGGTCACCCCCGCATGGCATCCGCCTCCCGAAACATCTGATCGACCTGCTCGTCCTTCAGCCCCAGCGCGCCAGCCAAATCAACGAGAAAATCGCTGCCCCGATCCCACTCAGCAGCCCCATCCCAGGCGTCGCGGACGCGTCCTCCGGCAGCCTGAACCGCTGTCTCTACCATTTCCAGCAGCCCAGCCTCGCGCAGCGCCGCCTTGCCCTTCCACGCCGGCACGCTGACCGGCACCGGCAGAGGCCCTGGTTCTGGCTCGGCCGGCAAATCCCAGGCGCGCGAGGGCGTCGCCGGAGCGACCTGGCTCGCCGCGAACGCCACGTCCATCTCCCGAGCGTGCCAGGCGAGGTTGACGTGGTAGCCGGCATCCATCACCGCCCCAGGCAGCGGAATGCCGCCGGGGCCGATCGAGGCGGGCCCGATCAGCGGGCCAATCACATCCAGCGAGACACCGGCTGGCGGCTCCGGTTCCTGGCCCGGTGGGTACGGCCAGCCTGCCTCTGCGCACGCCGCCAGGAACGCCGCCCTATCGGCAAAACGATGGAATGTCTGGACCCACATGGCGGTTCCTATGGTGCGGTCAGGGATTGCAGATGGGCGTTGGCCAGCCGGCGCGGGAAGTAGCGGAAGGCCAGGAACGTGGCATGCGCGACAGTGCCACCGGAGGACGTGGACCAGGGCGCCATGCCGGCCGCTAGCCGCGGTGTGGCGCCCGCGAGCGCGAAGGCAGTGGATGATGTGGTCACCGCCGCGCCATTGAGGGTCCAGGCCATGTCATTGGTGGCCCAGGCGACCGCCACGCGCAGCAGCTGGCCCGCGCCACCGCCGGTGAAGGTGTAGGCCTTGCCCGGCGTCGAATTGCCGGCCGCCGACAGGAACGTCGTGGTGATCGTGCTGGGGCCGCTGCGGCTGACATAGATGGTGTTGGTGAAGGTGTCGCCGATGCCGCCCAGCAGCATCGACTGCCCACCGGTGACCGGTGGCTGCGGCCGCAGCACCACCTCGAACACCAGGCTGCCCTCGCGCGGATTGTACCAGCGCGTGTCGCAGGGCAGGTAGAGATTGTCGGCCGAACGGGTCACGCTGGCCGATGTGGTCGGGACGTAGCTGGTCGGGCAGTTGACGGTGGACTCGGCCTCGAATTGCGCACCCCAGGTGTGGACGGCATCGGCGTTGGCCGGCGCCGTGTTGTCGGCCGCCGCTGGGCCGTAGGTCGCGGTGAAGGCGGTGCTGGTGCTGGTCGTCACTTCCAGCGAGCAGCGATACCAGCCATTGCCGGCGGCCTCGATCAGCTTCTGGCTGAACACGCATGTGCCAGCCCCGGCCGTGTTGGTGCCGGCGGTGCCGGCGGCGAGGTTGAACCAACATTGCACCGGGTTGGTGCCATCACTGACCTGCATCCAGAGGAAGTTGCTGGCGGCCGGCTTGGCATACAGCGACAGCGCAATGCCGCGGCCGGCGGTGATCGTCACCGCCTGGGCGACATTGCCGCCGGCGCCGGTCGCCGTCAGCGTATCAGCTGTGGTCGTCCCGTCCGGCGCGGCGACGGCATTGGGTGTGACGGTCAGGCTGGTCTTGGTCCACGCCGCGTGGTCGAATTCCTCGCTGCGCAGCAGCAGGTTGGTGCGCTGGGATTCGACCAGCAGCCCCTCGCTGACGCCGGTGACCGGGTTGAAGCGCCAGCGCCCGGCATTGGCCGGCACCGCGGCGAGCTGCCCCAGGCGGTCGATTCCACGCGCCGCACTGGCGCGGTTGAAGATGGCGCGGGGGTCGATCTGGCCGGGGGCGCGGCCGAATTCCCAGTTGATGGCGGGTTCGATGGTCATGGCTCAGGCCACCTCAAAGCTGGTGCTGCCGGTCTTGATCGCGCGCTGGATGGCGGTGCCGGTGGCAATGGAAATGCCGGCGCCGGCGCTGCCGCCGTTGATTGTCTCAGCGCCGCCGGCCAGGTTGAGCGTCAGGTTGTTGCCGGAGCGGTTGCGGACCAGGCACCACCAACCATCGGGCAGGTCGGTGGCCAGCGGCAGGGTCCAGGTCCTTGTGCCGCTGGTGCAGAGCAGCAGCTTGCCGAAGTCGGGCGGGGCAATCTGATAGGTGGCGTTCTGGGTGCTGGGAAAGGTGCCGTGCATCACCTGCCAGTCGAGGAAGGCGGCGCTGTTCAGCTGCACGGTGCGCGGCAGCCGCATCGGGTCGGTGCCGACGCCATAGGCGCCGCCGCCGAGCGAAAGCTGCAGGGCGTAGCTCGTCGAGGCGCTGTCGGCCGACGCCTGTGCCTGCGTGGCCAGGGCGGCGACATCCTGGCCGGTCTGGCCGACGGCATTGAAGGCCGGGACCAGGAAGCTGCGGTGGCCGCCATTCTGGAACTGGCTGACCGCCAGGCCCTGCAGGTAGGTCCAGTCGCTGGCACTCATAGCCGTTCCTCCAGTTCGAAGCTGGTCTCATGCAGGCGGTTGGCGAACTGACTGATCGGGTCGAGCTTGCGGAAGCGGGCCAGGAAGTCGCGCTTGAAGCGGCGCGTTGTGTCGTCGGGGTTGGGGATGACCCACAACTCGCCGTCGGTGCCGAGGCGGCGCTGGGCGTCGAGCATGGTGCCCAGGGCCTCGGTCTCGCTCAGCATCGGCAGCGCCACGCGCAGCACCCGGGCCGGCGAGCGAGCCTCGCTGAACACCACGCCGCCGAGGGAGTATTCCGCCACCGAGCGCGGCTCCCAGCCGAAGCCGCCGCCGTAGCGGACATTGCGCTGCGGCGACCAGATCGGGCCCAGCCACAGCCGGGCCAGTTCGACATAGCCGGCGGCATTGCCGGTGTCGGTGAAGGCGATGGTCCAGTGGCGAGCGCGCAGATTGGAGCCGCAGTCATGCGCCAGCGAGATCGGATAGCCCACGATCTCGTCGGCGGCGAGCTGGCCGGTCCAGAAATTGTCGTCCTCCCATTCCAGGTCCGCGGGGAGGTAGACGGCCGGCCAAACTGCCAATATGCCGCTGTCATACACATCGCTGGCACCGGGGGTGGTTCCCGCGGTGATGCGATAGGTGGCGGCCAGCGAGAGGGTGTGGCGGGCGATGGCGACCAGACGGACGTAGGAGAAGCTGGCGCCAAGGTCGATGGCGAACTGGGTGCTGGCCGCCAGGGCATCGGTACTGCGCGCACGCAGCGACAACAGGGTCTGCTGCAGGTTGGCGAGCGGCGCGCCGGCTGACCAGGCGCCGCCCGAGAGCACGGCACCATCGGCGCGGTTGTAGAAAGAGAACTGGATGTTCGCCACCACGTCGCTCCTCAGCCCCAGAGATCCAAGGTCATGCGGGTGCGCCGCCCGTCGACGGTAAGGCCGACGACGATGAATTTCCGTCCGGCGCCATAGCCAAGCCGGGTCGTGGTCAGCTGCACCACGCTGCCGAGGTCGATCGCCGCATTGGCCTGGGTGAGCCAAATCTCGGCCTGGACGTAATCGCGGCGCACCTTGTGCAGGGCGAGCAACCGTGCGGCCTCGGTGGTGGCGTCGCTGGCCTGCTGTAGCGCGGTCTCGCGCACCAGTTCGGGGGCTAGCAGGTGGGCGGTCTGCACCGCCGTGTCGCTGGCGGTGGTGTCGCGCCAGGGCTGCAACAGTTCCAATTTGCGCGCCTCGGTGACGGCCCCGGCGAGGTCGGCCCGGCTGATGTCGGCATAGGGGCGGTAGCGCAGCCTGGCCCGCCAGACCGGGATGCCGGCGCCG
>JADLHF010000286.1 GCA_020848935.1 Acetobacteraceae bacterium | reverse complement strand
CCAGGGCAGAGCCCTGGCCTTCCTACCTTCGGCAGGCACGACGCATCATTCCGCCGCCGTGCCGTACGGCACGTTGCGCCCGCCATAGCGCCGCACGCGGACATTGGCCTGTTCGGCGTGACCGGCGAAGCCTTCCAGCATGCACAGGCGCGAGCAGTATTCGCCGATCATGGCGCTGGCGGCATCGGTGGTCACGCGTTGGTAGGTGACGGTCTTGAGGAACTTGCCCACCCACAGCCCGCCAGTATAGCGGGCCGCGCCCAGGGTGGGCAGGGTGTGGTTGGTGCCGATCACCTTGTCGCCGTAGCTGACATTGGTGCGCGGGCCGAGGAACAGCGCGCCGTAGTTCTTCATGCGGGCCAGGAACTGGTCGGGGTCGCGGGTCATGACCTGGACGTGTTCGCTGGCGATGCGGTCGGCTTCGGCGATCAGTTCGTCGGTGGTGTCGCAGACGATGACCTGGCCGAAATCTTCCCAGGCCTGGCGGGCGACCTTGGCGGTGGGCAGGATGGCGAGCAGGCGCTCGATCTCGGCCATGGTGGCGCGGGCGAGCGCCTCGCTGTCGGTCAGGAACACGGCCGGCGAGGTGGGGCCGTGCTCGGCCTGGCCGAGCAGGTCGGTGGCGCAGATTTCGGCATCCACGCTGTCATCGGCGATCACCAGGGTTTCCGTCGGCCCGGCCAGCAGGTCGATGCCGACGCGGCCGAACACCTGGCGCTTGGCCTCGGCGACATAGGCGTTGCCCGGCCCGACCAGGAAATCGACGGCGGGGATGGACTCGGTGCCGTACGCCATGGCGCCGATCGCCTGGATGCCGCCAACGATGTGGATTTCATCGGCACCGCCGAGGACCATGGCGACGATCACCGCGGGGGCCGGCTTGCCGTCGAACGGCGGCGTGCAGGCAACGATCCGGCGCACCCCGGCCACTTTCGCGGTCACGATCGCCATGTGGGCGGAGGCGACCAGCGGGTATTTACCACCGGGAACGTAGGCGCCGACGGTGTCGATCGGGATGTTCCTGTGCCCCAGCACGACGCCCGGCAAGGTTTCCACCTCGATATCGCGCAGCGCAGCCTTCTGGTGATGGGCGAAGTTGCGCACCTGCGCCTGGGCGAACTTGATGTCCTCGATGTCGCGCGGGCGGAGAGCGGCGAAGCAGGCGTCGATCTCGGACTGGGACAGGCGGAAGCTCGGCGGGTTCCAGTGGTCGAATTTCTGCGAGTACTCGCGCACCGCGGCGTCCCCGCGCGCCTGGATGTCGGCCAACACGGCCTCGACCGAAGCCTTCACGCGGGCGGCATCCTCCACCTTGGCGTCCAGGCTGCGGCCGGGCTTGAGAATGCGGATCATGCGAGCGGCTCCACTTGGCGAATGATGTTGGACTTAGCGAAATGAATAAAAGTTTTTTGGTTCTTTTTTTCAAAAAAGAACAAGCGCTTCTTTTTGAAAAAAGAAGCAAAAACTTTCATTCGTTTAGGTCAGTACGTTGCCCGGCCCCCAGAACAGTCGAACACGGCGCCGGTGGAGAAGCTGGCTTCCTCGCTGCACAGCCAGCAGACCAGCGCGGCCACTTCCTCCACAGTGCCGAACCGCCCCATCGGGATTTTCGACAGCATGAAGTCGATATGCGCCTGGGTCATCTGCTCGAATATCGGCGTGCGCACCGCAGCCGGGGTGACGCAGTTCACGCGCACGGGGGCGTTGGCAAGTTCCTTGCCCAGCGACTTGGTCAGGCCGATCACCGCGGCCTTGGAGGTGGAATAGGCTGCCGCGTTGGGGTTGCCTTCCTTGCCGGCCACCGAGGCGATGTTGACGATCCGCCCCCAGCCGCCGGCCAGCATGTGCGGCACCACGGAGCGGTTGCTGTAGAACACGCCGTTGACGTTGACATCCATCACCCGCTGCCAGTCGGCGATCGGATACTCCCAGACTGGCCCGACCGGCCCGGTGATCCCCGCCGAGGCGACCAGGATGTCCAGCCGGCCGAGGGCGGCGGCGGTGGTGACACCGGCGGCCATCACCGCGGCGGGATCGACGAGGTCGAGGCATTCGGCATGCACCGGCACGCCCAGCGTTGCGGCGATGCCGTCCAGCGCCGCGCGGTCGCGGTCCCAGATCGCCAGCCTGGCACCCTCGGCGGCCAGGCGCCGGCTGATTGCCAGGCCGATGCCGGACACCCCGCCGGTCACCACCGCCACCCTGCCCGCGAACCGATCCGCCATCTGTCGTCCTCCCGCCCGTGGCGCCTAGATAGGCCGGGCCGGGGGGCCTGCCCAGTCCCCCGGACACTTGCCGCACGATACGCCGGGTCTATGCTTCCGGCGTTACGCAGGAGCCTTTCGCACATGCCCATCCCCACCGATTCCTGGGTCGCCATCGGCGCGGCCAGCACGCCCGTCTTTGCCAAGGACGGCACCCGCCTGTTCCACCTGCGCGGGGCGGGCCTGCCGCAGGTCTGGGTGATGGACCTGGATGGCGGCAATGCCGCGCAACTGAGCTTCCACGACGAGAAGGTCGGCACCCTGCGCCGCAGCCCCACCGACGACCGGCTGATCTGGACGATCGATGCCGGCGGCGACGAGCTGCACCAGCTCTGGCTGCTGGAGCCGGGCGGGGCGCCCCGCGCGCTGACCACCAACGCGGCCGTGATGCACAACTTCGGCGGCTTCTCGCCGGACGGCACCCGCATCGCCTATTCCGCCAACGATCGCGACCCGCAGTTCTTCGATGCCGTGGTGATGGACCTGGCCAGCGGCGGCACCGTTCGCCTGCATCACGGCCCCTGCGTGATCTCGGTGGCCGGCTGGTCGCCGGACGGCAGCCGCATTGCCGTCGTCGAGGACCACGGCGGCATTGACCAGCGGGTGATATTGATCACGGTCGCCACCGGCGCCGCGCACGAGGTGCCGCGCACCCGGCCCACCCGCTATGCGGCGCTGCGCTGGACCCCCGACGGCACGCTGATGGCCATCACCGATGCGCCGGACGCCGATTTCCTCCAGCTCTGCCGCATCGACGAGGCAACCGGGGCGGCCACCCCGGTATTCGCGCCGCTGTTCCGCGAGGTGGAGGCGTGGTCGCTGTCGCCCGATGGAACCCAACTGGCCACCATCGAGAACGACCGCGGCTATGCCACGCTGCGGGTCGGCGCGCTGGGCAGCAACCGCCCGGCGGTGACCGGCCTGCCGGCGGGGATCGTGGCCGAGCTGTCGTGGAAGCCCGACTCCTCGGCCCTGGCCTGCGCCGCGCAGAGCCCGACCAACCCCAACGCGCTGTTCCTGGTCACCGCCGGCGTTGCCGCGCCGCTGGCCCTGCCGGATGCGCTGGCGCCCGCGGGCCTGACGCCGGACAAGCTGGTGGCGCCCGCACTGATCGAATGGGTCAGCTTCGACGGCACCCGCATCCCCGCCTTCTACGCGCTGCCGAAATCCCCCCCGCCGCCGGGCGGCTATCCCGCCATCATGTGGATCCATGGCGGGCCATCCAGCCAGACGCGGGCCAATTTCCGGCCGGACACCCAGATGCTGCTGGACCAGGGCTTCGCCGTGCTGCTGCCAAACATGCGTGGCTCCACCGGCTATGGCCGCGCCTACATGGAGGCGGACGAGCTGCACCTGCGCGAGCACTACATCGAGGACATGGCCAGCGGCCGCGCCTGGCTGGCGGCGCAGCCCGAGATCGACGCCAAGCGCATCGGCGTGATGGGCCAGTCCTATGGCGGCTGGGCGGTGAACGCGGCGATCGCGCTGCAGCCGGAATTGTGGAAGGCGGCCGTCAACTACTACGGCATCAGCGATTTCGTGACCTTCTACAACAACACCTCGGCCTATCGCCGCGACCACCGCGCCCGCGAATACGGCTTTCCCGGCCAGCATGACGACCTGTTCGACCGCATCTCGCCGATCCGCCACGTGGACCGCGTGATCACCCCCACCCTGTTCCTGCACGGCGACCGCGATCCGCGCGTGCCGATGGCCGAGAGCGACGCAATGGTCGCCGCGATGGCGGAGCGCCAGAAGAAGGTGAAATACGAGAAGTTCACCTATGCCGGGCACGGCTTCATCCGCCCGGACCATCGCCGCCGGGTCTACGCCGAGGTTGCCGCCTACTTCCATGAGCATCTGAAATAAGGAAGGAATCTTCTTTTTCTGAAGAAAAAGAAGCAAAAAGACTTTTATTCATTCGCCCCTAAATGAATAAAAGTTTTTTGGTTCTTTTTTTCAAAAAAGAACATCTTCTTCCTTCAACCCGAGGATCCCGCGATGTACCTGATCCCCCGCACCCACCGCCCGCTGATCATGGGCCGCCGCGGCGCCGTCGGTGCCAACCACCCGCTGGCCACCCAGGCGGGGCTCGACATCCTGCGTGCCGGCGGCAACGCCATCGACGCGGCCGTGGCGATCTCGCTGGCCTATGGCGTGGTCGAGCCGATGATGTCCGGCCTTGGCGGCGACGGGTTCTACAACGTGTTCCTGGCCGAGGGCGCGAAGAAGCTGGTGTTCAACGGCACCGGCCCGGCCCCGGCCGCGGCCACCGCCGAACGCTTCGCCAAGGGGATCGAGATCAAGGGCCCGCTCAGCGTCTCGGTGCCCGGCAAGCTCGCCGGGATCGGCGCGATGCACGCGGACCACGGCAGCCTGCCCTGGGCGCAACTGGTGCAGCACGCCATCGGCTATGCGCGCGACGGCTACGCCGTGACCCATCGGCACCACGACATAACCCATACCTGCCAGGCCCTGTTGGCCGCGGATCCCGACAGTACCAGGGTCTTCCTCGGCACGGACATGGCCAATGCCGAGCTTGGCGCCCTGGTGGTGCAGCCGGCGCTGGCGCGCTCGCTGGAGATGATCGCCGCCGAGGGTTGGGAGACGTTCTATCGCGGCACCCTGGCCAGGCAGCTTGCCCGCGGCATGGCCAGCCGCGGCGTGATGGTGACCGAGGCCGACCTCGCCGCCTGCCAGGCCGAGGCCGGCGTGCCGATCAGCATCACCTATCGCGGCTTCGAGGTGACGCAGACGCCGCCGAACTCCACGGGGTTCGTGATGCTGGAGATGCTGAAGATCATCGAGCGGTTCGACTTCGCCAAGCTGTCGGACGCCGAGCGCATCCACGTCATGGTCGAAGCCAAGAAGCGCGCCTTCGCCGACCGCGAGCGCTTCGGCACCGACCCGCGCTTCGGCGAAATCCCGCTGGCGCGCATCCTGTCCGACGCCCATGCCGACGCCCAGGCGGCATCCATCAGCATGACCCAGGCGAGCACGGTCGATCTCGACGTGCCGATGGCCGCCGGCGACACGACCTATTTCTGCGTGGTGGATGCCCAGGGCAACTGCGTCTCCGGCATCCAGAGCCTGAATTCCGGCTACGGCTCCGGCGTCACCGCCGGCGACACCGGCATCCTGCTGAACAACCGCATGGCCTACTGGCATCTCGCGCCCGGCCACGCCAACCGCCTGGTCCCCGGCAAGCGCGTGCGCCACACCATGAACGCGCCGATGGTGTTCAAGGACGGCAAGCTCTGGGCCGCCCTGGGCACCCCCGGTGCCGACAACCAGGTTCAGGTGAACACCCAGGTCCTGACCGCGATGATCGATCTCGGCGCGGATCCGCAGACCGCGCTGGAATCGCCGCGCTGGACCTCCAGCCAGGCCGGCCAGGGCGCCAACTGGCCGCACGAGGGCGACGGCGCGCTGAGCATCGAGGCCGATTTCGGCCCCGACACCCTGGCCGACCTCGCCGGGCGCGGGCATGTGGTGAAGCAATTGGGCCATCTCGGCGGGCCCTGCGCGATGCAGGCGATCCGCGTGCTGGACAATGGCGTGCGCCAGGCCGGCTCCGACCCCCGGCGCGACGGCTGGGCGGGCGCCTACTAACCCTCGGCGCGGATTCGCGGCGGCGTGAAGCGCCTTCTACGACGGCCGCGCGTGCAGGCCTGGCTGGCGGCGCTGGTCGGGCGCTACCTCGCCTTCGCCCTGCGCACCACGCGCTGGACCCTGGACGGCGAGGCCAACCTCGCCCCCCATGCCGCCGGGCAGCCGGCGGTGGCCGCGCTGTGGCACGAGTGCCTGCCGCTGATGCCCGCCCTGTGGCTGCGCATCCGCCGGCCCGGCGCGCGCGTCCACGTCCTGGCCAGCCGCCACAAGGACGGGCGGCTGATCGGCATCGTCATGCGGCGCTTCGGCGTAGAGGTGGTGCACGGCTCCTCCGCCCGCGACGGCCGCGACAAGGGCGGTGCCGCCAGCGTGCGCCAGTTGCTGGACGTGCTCGCCGCAGGCAGCCACGTGGTGCTGACGCCGGACGGCCCGCGCGGCCCTGCCCATCGCGCCGCGCCCGGAGTGGCGCAACTGGCCGCACTCTCGGGCGTGCCGGTGCTGCCCTGCGCCGCGCGCACCTCCCGCGCCTGGCGGCTGCCAACCTGGGACCGCATGTTCCTGCCGCTGCCCTGGGGACGCGGCGTGCTGGTCGTGGGCTCGCCCATCGCGGTGCCACGCGGCGACTGGGCCGCAAGCCTGCCCGTGATCGCGGCGGCCCTGGATGAGGCGGCGCACCGCGCGGAGGAAGCGCAAAGAAAAAGGAAGACCTTCTTTTTCTGAAGAAAAAGAAGCAAAAAGACTTTCATGACTTTGTCAGTGCGCCCTGCCCACACAGTCGGTGCGAAGGGATAAAAGTTTTTTGGTTCTTTTTTTCAAAAAAGAACCGCTTCCTACTCTGCCGCCTCCACGAACCCACCCGACTGCCGCAGCCACATCCGCGCGTAGGGTCCGCCGGCAGCCAGCAGGTAGGCATGTGTCCCCTGTTCCACGATGCGCCCGTTCTCCATCACCAGCAGCCGGTCCATCCGCGCGATGGTGGAAAGCCGATGCGCGATCGCGATCACGGTTCGCCCGCGCATCAGGGTTTCCAGCTGGCCCTGGATGGCGGCTTCCACCTCGGAGTCCAGCGCCGAGGTGGCTTCGTCCAGCACCAGGATCGGTGCGTTCTTCAGGATCACGCGGGCAATCGCTATACGCTGGCGCTGCCCGCCGGACAGCTTCACCCCGCGTTCGCCGACATGGGCGTCGAACCCGGTGCGGCCGTTCCAGTCCTCCAGCAGGTCGATGAAGTCGGTGGCCTCGGCCTGCGCGGCGGCGGCGCGGATCTCGGCCTCCGGCGCGCGGGGCCGGCCGTAGCGGATATTGTCGCGGATCGAACGGTGCAGCAGCGAGGTGTCCTGCGTCACCATGGCGATCTGGCCGCGCAGGCTCTCCTGGGTCACCCCGGCAATGTCCTGGCCGTCGATCAGGATGCGCCCGGCCTCCGGCCGGTGGAAACCCAGCAGCAGGTTCACCAGCGTCGATTTGCCGGCACCGGAATGCCCCACAAGCCCCACCCGCTCGCCCGGCGCGATCTCCAGGTTCAGGTCGTGCAGCACGCCGCGCGCCGAGCCATAGCCGAAGCGCACATGCTCGAAGCGGATGCCACCCCGCGTCACCACCAGGTCGGGCGCGCCCGGCGCATCCGGCATCTGGCGCGGCACCGCGATCGAGCGCATGCCTTCCTGCACCACGCCGATATTCTCGAAGATCATGGTGACGTTGTCGCCCACCCAGCCCGCCATGTTGGAGATCTGCCAGGCCAGCGGCAGCGCCATCGCCACCGTGCCGACGCTGATCTCGCCCGCCTGCCACAGCCACAGCGCGGTGCCGCCCGTCGCCACCATCAGCCCGGCATTTATCAGGTTCAGCGTGATGATGTAGCGCGTGGTCAGCCGCAACTGCCGGCGATGGGTGGCGGTGTGCTCGTCGATCGTCTCGCGCACGAAATCGTCCTCGTCGCGCGCGCGGGAGAACAGCTTCACCGTCAGGATGTTGGTGTAGCTGTCAACGATGCGCCCGGTCAGCGCCGAGCGCACCTCGCTCATCGCCCGGCTGCGGTCGCGCATGCGCGGCACGAAGTAGCGCAGCATCAGCCCGTAGCCGATGAACCACACCAGCATCGGCACGGCGAGCCGCGTGTCGATATGCGCCAGCAGCAGCACCGCCGAGGTGCCATAGACGATGATGTACCACACCGCGTTCGTCGCGCTGACCACGCTCTCGCGCAGGCTCGGCCCGGTCTGCATCACCCGGGTGGCGATGCGCCCGGCGAAATCATTCTGGAAGAAGTTCCAGGACTGCCGCACCACGTGCCAATGGTTCTGCCAGCGCACCAGGTTCATCAGCCCCGACGCGATCGCCTGGTTGGTGATCAGCACCCGCAGCAGCAGCGAGGCCGGGCGCAGCACCACCATCACCGCGGCCATGAACAACAGCTCGTGCCAGTGGTCGCGGAAAATTTCCGCCGGCGTGGCATGCCCCACCAACTCCACCACCCGGCCGATCATCACCGGAATGGTCACGTCCAGCAGCGCCACCAGCAGCCCGGCGAAGAACAGCGCCACCAGCAGCCCGCGCACCTGGCGGACGAAGTGCAGGTAGAACCGCACCAGGCCTTGCCGGCCGGACAGCGCCGGCGGCGGTGCCTCGGGCGAGACCTCGGTGGGTCGCAGCAGGTTTTCGAAATACCGGAACATGTTCTCCCGGTAGAACGGCCGGCGGGTCCGCGTCCAGCGCCGCTTCTGCGGGGTTGCCCCGCGTCCGCCGGCTGAGGCAGGCTCGCCGCATGGATGACGACGACGACGAAGGCCCCCCGCTGCCCCCCGGCGGCAAGAACTACATGACCCCGGCCGGCCACGCGCGGCTGCGCGCCGAACTGCACGCGCTGTGGAGCGTCGAGCGGCCGAAGATCGTCGAAATCGTCTCCTGGGCCGCCGGCAACGGCGACCGTTCGGAAAACGGCGACTACCAGTACGGCAAAAAACGCCTGCGCGAAATCGACCGCCGCGTGCGCTTCCTGCAAAAGCGCCTGGCCATCGCCGAAGTGGTGGACCCCGCCGCCCAGACCCAGCGCGACCGCGTCTTCTTCGGCGCCACCGTCACCTTTGTGAACAGCCGCGACGAGGAACGCACCGTCACCATCCTGGGCGTGGACGAGGCCGAGATGAGCCGCGGCGAGGTCAGCCCGTCATCGCCCATCGCCCGCGCCCTCCTCCGCGCCCGCGCCGGCGAGGCGGTGCGGATGATGACCCCCGGCGGCTGGGAGGAGATCGAGGTGCTGGCTGTCAGCTACCCCTGAAGTCATGAAGTTTTTTGGCTCTTTTTTTCAAAAAGGAACAAGCGCTTCTTTTTGAAAAAAGAAGCAAAAACTTTCATTCATTGGTGTGGCACCGCTTCAGGCGATCGGCCAGCTTTTCCGCGATCATGATCACGGGCACGTTCAGGTTGGCGCACGGGATGGTGGGCATCAGCGAGGCGTCGCACACCGTCAGCCCCGCGATCCCGCGCACCGCGCCCGCCGCGTCGGTGACCGCCATCGGGTCGCCAGGGGCGCCCATCCGGCACGTGCCGCACGGATGCCAGACCCCGCCCACCACGCGGCGCAGATACTCCTCCAGCCGGTCGTCATCCGCGGCGATCGCCTCCGGGGGCGGCGCGCCCTCGGTGGCCACCGCGATCATCCGCCGGCGCAGGGCCGCACTGCTGTCCATCAGCGGGCCGGCGAGCGCCATCACCAGGCCGTTGCGCGCCGTCGGCCGCGCCAGTGCCTTGATGCGGTCGGAGTAGCCGGAGGGAAAAACCTCCAGCGCCGCCCCCGCGCGCTGCACCGCCCGCAGCACCCGCAGGCTCATGCGAAAGGACTGCATCAGCCGCAACAGGTCGCGGCGATCGGACAGCATGCGGAAATCGATCTCCGGCGGGCCGTCAACCGCCGTGCCCAGCCGGACGCTGCCGCGCGAGTAGGATTTGTTGACCCAGCCATAGAACCCGCCGATGCGGCGGCCAACGGCGTGCCAGGTGCCACGGGTGGAGACGGCCACATGCATGTCGCCCGCGGGCGTGCCCTCCATCCCGGACGACCAGCGCAGCAGGGTTTGCAGATGATAGCGCTCGCCCCCCGGCCCGCGCGCCT
>JADLHF010000285.1 GCA_020848935.1 Acetobacteraceae bacterium | reverse complement strand
GGGATTACCTGTCGGTGGCCATCGACGATCCTTCATTCCCGGCGACGGTCTATGCCCGCCTGATCGAAGGCGAGAACGGCACGCACGACCTGATCTGGTCGCGCAGCAAGCCCAAGGCGGCCTGACGACCGCCCACCGCGTCCCGCCCTTTGCGGCGGGGCGCGGTGCTGCTGATCTCAGCACCGCACGCACAGGGTTTCGCCGGTTGCTTTATGCCCCGCATGTCCTGGGGCTTGCATCGCATCGGCGATGGTCGGATGGCTCGAAGCCCGTGGCGGCAGGAACAATATGGCGTGTCGGCGCATTGCGCCGCCGGGCTTTCGGGCTGCGCCCCATGCCGCCAATGGCGTCATGTCCATTCGGCTTCAATCCCTCACGCCTTCGCGCCTGGCGGCGCTGCGCGCTCCGCTTGCGGGCATTCAGACGCGCTAGGGCGCGTCGCGCTCTTTCAGCACGGCCTCGAACTCCTGGCGCACCCGCGCCAGCAGCTCGTCGGCCTTGTGCGTGTCGTCGCCGGCATAGGCCAGCGTCAGCAACGTCAGCGGATGCACTTCCATGACCTCGCACAGCTCGGTCAGCTTGTGCAGGGTCGGGTTTTTCAGGTCGCGCTCCAGCGTACTCATATAGGTGCGGCTGGACACGTCGGAGAACGCTTCCTGGCTCAAGCCTCGCGCCTTCCTGACTGTCCGTATTGCCGTCGCCAATGAGTGTTTCGCTGCCACCAACCTGGTTCCCCCATAAAAACCAAGATGACAGCCCATTGCGCCCTATAGGGCTACAATCTATAGTGTTCATTCATGGCTGAAAGGCCGCTTTCGTGCTTTTACGGAAATCCGCCTCTACGGTTTCCGACAGAACCGGGGAATCGCATCCGTGTCTTTCCGGCTTCCGACAATTCCGCCTCGGCGCTTCTGTTCTTCTACGGATGCGATGGTTTGCGCATTCGTGCTTCCACACGGATGCACGGATGCGTTTCGGCGGTTCTGCGCTTCGGCACCAAAGCGCATCCGCGCATCCTCGGTTTCGTGAGGAGGCTGCCCATGACCCTGCCGCTTGTCACCGCTGATGAACGCGCGCGGCTGCTGACCCACGGCCAGGCGCTAGCCGCTGTTCAGCGATTCGATCCACTGCCGGTGGTACGTCTGTTCACCCCGGACGCGCACGCGACCTGGCTGCTGGTGTCTCTCGACCCTGCGGATACCGATACGGCCTACGGCCTGATCGACCTCGGTATCGGGATGCCTGCGCTCGGGACGGTCAAGCTATCCGACCTGGCCGGCATCGTGGGGCCGCGCGGATTACCAGTGCGACGGGATCGGTATTTCCTAGCGGTGCGTCCGCTGTCGGAGTATGTCCGGCTGTCGCAGGAGGATGGTTCGATCAGTGACTGATGAACCCCAGCGCGGACCGGCCAGCCGGGGAGCATTGTGACTATTTCAGTCATTGCCAAGACCGTGCAGGTCTTAATCCGTATTGATGCACTGAAGCGGTGCCAGCCTGATGCAAACAGTCATGATCTTTTGCGTGGGCTCCGGCACGGTATCTGATGCGGCGCACCATTTTTGGGGTTGCGCAGCCGTCGCATTCAGACGATTTCCGCAACACGCCGGAGCCAAACGGTCTTGACACCCAAAACTACAGCTTAGCCCTTCTTGATGACGACCTGATGGCAATTCGATAGCTATCGTGCGGCGGAATCCGTGGCGACGAACCCCAAGCACAGGGAGGTCTCGCCATGACTGATCGCAGCGCCGAACACTGGTATCCCACAGCGGCCTATCTCTACGTTCTGCACCTTGATGGCCCCGCGCTGGCCTGGGAATACCTGCGCAGGAATCCCGACTATCGCCGCGACTGGCTGCGCCGCCACCGACGGCGGGACGCGCCGCAGACTTGGGGCCTGCGCCTGCTGGAAGACCCAGCCCTGGATGCGCGCGACGCGCATCCGATCTGGTTCCCCGATCACGATGCCGTGGTGCAGCTCTACCCGGATGCCGACCCACCACCTGCGGCCCATGCCTTCGAGTTCTGGCGCGTACCGGGCCGCAAGCAACTGATCCACGACGGCAAGCGCCTGGTGCTGGTGTCACACTGGCCCGGCTGCTGCCTGCGGCTCGCGCTCGGGCCGGGTCTGGAAGACGGCATGGCCTACCTCTATGCCACCCGCGCCTGCGCCAAGCCCTGCGCGCGCTATCGCACGCTCACGGCCGAGCTGGACGCTCTGGCCGCAGCCACGGTTGGCGTGCCTGCGGCGGCGGCCCGTTCCCGGCCCACGCCGGCCGCGGTGCTGGAACTGCACACCTTGCAGGCGCTCGATGCGACCCAGGCGGGCGCGTCCTTGCGCGAAATCGCCGAAGGGTTGTTCGGCGTGGATGCGGTCGCCGCCGACTGGCACAAGGACAGCGCCTTGCGTGCCCGCGTGCGGCGGCTGGTACGTCGTGGCGAGGCGCTGATGCGCGGCGGCTATCGCCGCCTGGCACAGCTTCCGCCGCCGTTGCAGTAGGGGGGACGTTTCGCGTCCCCCGCAGATCGTCCCTTAGCAAGCAGCCTCGCTTTCTTGAAAGTGCCTCTATCCGGCCGCGTGGTGTGGCCGGGCTTGATGGAGGTACATCCCATGCGACCCGCTCCCTTGCGGCCTGCCGCCGCTGCTGCCGCTGCGCCTGCGCAGCCCCAACGCTACCTGACCAACGACGAAGCCGCCGAATACCTGCGCCTGTCGCCACGCACGCTGGAGAAACAGCGCGTGATCGGCGGCGGGCCGAAGTTCCGCAAGTTCGGCCGCCGCGTCATGTACGCCGTGTCCGACCTCGATGCCTGGGCCGACCAGCGCAGCTACGAGGCGACTTCCGACCCGGAATATGCCGAGCGGCATGCGGGCGACTACCGTGATGGCCGCTGATTTCTGGCTCGCCGGTGGCCATCGCCATGTCCAGCCCATCGCTGCCCCTGCGGCAGCGACCAGTGCAGCAGCGCGAACAGCTCGACCTGTTCCGCGCGCTGCCGGGCGACATGGCGCCGCGCGACAGCCAGGACTTGATGGCCTTTCCGTTCTTCTCGCTGGCGAAGTCGCGCCGCACGGCGCCGATCGACTTCCGCGCCGGTGGCATCACCATCCGAGTGGAGGGTACGCAGGAGCACGGCATTGCCACAATCTGGGATGCCGACATCCTGATCTGGGCCGCCTCGCAGATCGTGGAAGCCCGCGATGCGGGCATTCCGACCTCGCGGCTGATGCAGGTGCGCCCCTACGAGATCCTGCGTTTCATCGGGCGCGGCACGTCGCTGCGCGACTACCAGCGCCTGAAAGCGGCCCTGGATCGCCTGCAATCGACAACGGTGGCCACGTCCATCCGCGAGACGACCGGACGGCGCCTGCATCGCTTTTCGTGGGTGAACGAATGGCGCGAGCTGGCCGATGCCAGCGGCACGCCGCTGGGCATCGAACTGATCCTGCCGGACTGGTTCTACGCGGGCGTGGTGGACGCCGCCCTGGTACTGACCATCGACCCGACGTACTTCCGGCTCACGGGCGGCATCGAACGCTGGCTGTACCGGCTGGTGCGCAAGCATGGCGGCCGGCAGGAGCACGGCTGGCAATTCGATTTCCAGCACCTGTACCGCAAGTCCGGCAGCGTGGCGCGCTTCTACGACTTCGCCGCCGACTTGCGCACCCTGGTGGCGCGGCAGTCGTTGCCCGGCTACGTCCTGGGCATCGAGCGCATGCCCGGCGAGAAAACCGAACTGCTGACCTTTCGGCCCGTGCCGCCCACGGCACGGGGATAAGTCTGGGAAAACCTGTTAATTCACTCGTGCTATCAGGCAACAGGAGGCTCGTGCTATCAGGCAACAAATCCTCGTGCTATCAGGCAACAAAATCGGCCGCAAAGCCGCGCCAGCATTGGGTTTTCGCGCCCCTTAACTTCCCTAACAGTAAATACATAACTTTTAGTAGAAGCGCGCCGTTTCGGTGGACAACCACCCAACGGCACCACACGCAGAAGCGAAAGACCGGCTTTCCAACACGGAGGGCCGCGCCATGATCCTCGCTCTGCTCAACCAGAAAGGCGGTGTCGGCAAGACCACGCTCGCCACGCACATCGCGGGCGAACTGGCGCTGCGCGGCCAGCATGTCGTCCTGCTCGATGCCGACCCGCAGGGTTCCTCGCTGGACTGGACGCAGCGCAGAAGCCAGCAAGGCTTGCCACGGCTGTTCAGCGCCGTGGGCCTGGCCCGTGAAACGCTGCATCAGGAAGCGCCAGAACTCGCCAGGCGGGCCGATCACGTCGTTATTGATGGGCCACCCAGGATCGCCGCCTTGGCGCGCTCCGCGCTGCTGGCGGCCGAGCGTGTGCTGATCCCGGTGCAGCCCAGCCCCTATGACGTGTGGGCCAGCGCAGAGATGGTGGCGCTCATCCGCGAGGCGCAGGTGTTCCGGCCGCTGCTCCGCGCAGCCTTCGTCATCAACCGGCGCGTTAGTACCACCGTGATCGGCCGCGAAGCGCGCCAGGCGCTGGCCGACCAGCCGCTGCCTGCACTGCGCGCGGAAGTGCATCAGCGCATCGTGTTCGCCGACAGCGTGGCCGCTGGCCGGCTTGCACGCGAGACGGCGCCGGACAGCGCCGCCGC
>JADLHF010000284.1 GCA_020848935.1 Acetobacteraceae bacterium | reverse complement strand
TGGAGGTCTGGCGGGACAGGAACGCGCCGATGGCGGCGCGCAGCCCGGTCAGGATGAGGGTGAAGCTGGCGGCGATGTTTGGCATTCCGGTTATTCTACGTAACCGGAAAACCGCGCCAAGGGGATTTTTTCCGGGGGTGTCGGGGTGGGTGGGGTTGATGATTTCAAGTAAAAAGCAAGGGAAGCGTGGGTCCTTCGCTTCGCTCAGGATGACGGGTGTTTTCTACTTTGGGATGGAAGTTTTTTGGTTCTTTTTTTCAAAAAAGAACTGCTTTCTTATCCCTGCCTTCGGATCAGGTCGGCGCATTTTTCGCCGACCATGATGCTGGGGGCGTTGGTGTTGCCGCTGGGCATGGTGGGGAAGATGGAGGCGTCGGCGATGCGCAGGGCTTCGAGGCCGTGGACGCGGAGCTGGTCGTCCACCACGCAGTTGGCTTGCGGGCCCATGCGGCAGGTGCCGATGGGGTGGTAGGCGGTCTCCGAGTTGTGCCTGATCCAGGCGAGGATTTCGTCGTCGCTGGACACTTCGGCGCCGGGGGAGACTTCCTCGCCGCGGTAGGGGTCGAGCGGGGGGGCGTTGGCGATGGCGCGGATCATGCGGAAGCCGTCGATCATGGTGCGCTGGTCGATGGGGTCGGCGAGGAAGTTGAAGCGGATTTCGGGCTGGTCGTGGGGGTTGGCGGAGCGGATGTGGATGGAGCCGAGGCTTTCCGGGCGGAGCTGATAGACCGACATGGTCATGCCGGGCCAATCGTGGAGCTGGCGTTTCTTGGGGTTCTTCACCGCGTAGGGCACCAGGTGCATCTGGATGTCGGGGGTTTCCAGGTCGGGCCGGGTGCGCAGGAAGGCGAGCATCGGCGCGGAGGGCAGGCTGAAGAAGCCCTGGCCGGAGGTGAGGTAGGTGAAGGCCTCGCGCAGCTTGCCCAGGCCGCGGAGGCGGGTGTTGAAGGAGAGCTCGGAGATTTTGACGCGCCAGACGATGCGGGCGTTGATGTGGTCGCGGAAGTTCTCGCCGACGCCGGGCAGGGCGTGTTTGGCCTCGATGCCGAGCGGGGCGAGCAGGTCGGGGTTGCCGATGCCGGAGAGTTCGAGGAGCTGCGGGGTGGCCACGGCCCCGGCGCAGAGGATCACTTCGCGCCCGGCGCGCGCGACGGTGCGGCGGCCGGCGCGTTCGTATTCGATGCCGACGCAGCGGGTGCCTTCGAGGATGACGCGGGTGGTGTGGGCTTCGGTGAGGATGCGCAGGTTGGCGCGGCCCTTCGCCGGGTCGAGGTAGCAGTGGGAAGTGCTCATGCGGCGGCCGTTGTGGATGGTGGTCTGGGTCTTGACGACGCCTTCCTGGTCCTCGCCGTTGTAGTCGGGGTTGCGGCGGTGGCCGACATGCTCGGCGGCGGCGAAGATGGCGTCGAAGAGCGGGCTCTGGTCGGGGACTTCGGAGACGTGCAGCGGGCCGTCGCCGCCGCGGATGCCGTCGTCGCCCTTCTGGTAGGATTCCATGCGGTGGAAGAGGGGGGCGACGTCCTGGTACGACCAGCCGCGGTTGCCCATCTGGGCCCAGGTGTTGAAGTCGAGCGGCTGGCCGCGGACATAGACCAGGCCGTTGATGGACGAGGAGCCGCCGAGCAGCTTGCCGCGCGGGACGGGGATGGCGCGGTTGTCGGTGCCGGGCTCGGGCGTGGAGAAATAGCGCCAGTTGGCGGCGGGGTTGTCGATCAGCAGGCCGAAGCTGATGGGGAAGCGGGAGAGGGGGTGGCTGGCGCGGCCGGCCTCGACCAGCAGGACCGAGGTGGCGGGGTCTTCGGTGAGGCGGGCGGCCAGGGCGGCACCGGCGGAACCGGCGCCGACGATGATGTAGTCGTGTTGCGTTTCGCTCATGGCCCGATTTCCCTCGATTCGGCGAGGCTAGACCACTATGGCGGCGGGTGAAAATAGCGGCGTGGCGGGATGGGCAAGGAAGGCCTTCTTTTTCTGAAGAAAAAGAAGCAAAAAGACTTCATCCGTTGTTCTTCGGTTGGCGCCGGAGTGCCAGGGAACGGAAGTTTTCTGGTTCTTTTTTTCAAAAAAGAACATCCTTGCTGCCCCCTATGCGCCGGCACCGTGGAGGGGCACCATCAGGGCATGGACAAGCGGGAAGACGAGGTGCGGGCGGCGCTGGCGCAGGCGGGGATTGTCCTGCCGGATGCGGACGTGGCGTTCCTGGCGGAGCAGATGGCGATGCTGGCGCGCACCATTGCCGATGTGACCGAGGCGGCGGCGTGAGCGGGATCGCGGCGACGGTGGCGGCGGTGCGGGCGGGGGCGCTGGACCCGGTGGAACTGGCGCGGCTGCACCTGGCGCGGATTGCGCGGGGCAACGGCGCGCTGCACGCGATGGTGGCGGTGGACGAGGACGGGGTGCTGCGCGATGCCGCGGCGCTGCGGGCGCGGCTGGCGCGCGGGGCGCTGGTGGGGCCGCTGGCCGGGGTGGTGGTGGCGGTGAAGGGGGTGTTCGACCTGGCGGGGCTGCCGACGCGGGCCAATGCGCGGCTGTTCGACGGGGCGGCGCCGGCGGCGGCGGACAGCGCGGTGGCGGCGCGGCTGCGGGCGGCCGGCGCGCTGCTGGTGGGGCACGCCACTTGCTGGGAGATGTCGGTCGGCGGGCCGAGCCGGGACTCCCCTGCCCCGCCGGCGGTCAATCCGTGGGGGCCGGGGGTGGACCCTGGCGGGTCGTCGAGCGGCAGCGCGGTGGCGGTGGCGGCGGGGATGGCGATGGCGGCGATCGGCGGGGATACCGGGGGGTCGATCCGGCTGCCGGCGAGTTTCTGCGGCCTGGCGGGGTTCAAGCCGGGGCATGGCGTGGTGCCGATGGCGGGCAGCGTGGGGTTCGCCGAGAGCCTGGACGTGGCCGGGCCGATCGCGGCGAGTGCGGCGGATTGCGCGGTGGTGCAGGCGGTGCTGGCCGGGGTGGCGCCGCATGGCGCGGTGGCGCTGGAGGGGCTGCGGGTGGGGGTGCCGGTGGCGCTGCTGCGGCATGGGGCGCCGGGGGCGGCGATGACCGCACGTTTTGAGGCGGCCTGCGCGGCGATGGTGCGCGGCGGTGCGGTGGTGCGGGAGGTGGCGCTGCCGTCGGCGGCGCTGTTCAACCAGTGCTATTTCCTGATCGCGCGCGGCGAGGCGTTCGCGCGCTGGGGGGCGGCGCTGGCGGCGGGGCCGGAGCGGTTCAATGCGCTGACCCGGCGGAGCCTTGCGATCGGCGCGCTGATCCCGCCGGCGGCGCTGGTGGCGGCGGCGAAGGTGCGCGGGATGCTGCGCGAGGAGCTGGCGGCGGCGATGGCGGGGGTGGATGTGCTGGCGCTGCCGACGACGCCGGAGGAGGCGGGCGGGATGGAGGACGGGGATGGGTTCAGCCGGCCGGATGCGGCGCCGTTCACCCGGCCGTTCAGCCTGGCCGGCGTGCCGGCGGTGTCGGTGCCGTGCGGGCGGGGGGCGCGCGGGCGGCCGCTGGGGCTGCAGCTGGTGGGGCGGCAGGGGGAGGACGGGCGGCTGCTGGCGATTGGCGAAGCGGTGGAGCGGGTGTTGCCGGTGGTGGGGGTGGCGGGAGAGTGGTGGCGATGAGCCTGGCGGGCAAGCGGGCGCTGGTGACGGGGGCCGGCAGCGACGGGATCGGGCGGGCGGTGGTGCGCGCGCTGGCGGCGGCGGGGGCCGATGTGGCGGTGCATCACCTGGGGCAGGAGGCCGCGGCGGCCGGGCTGGTGGCCGAGGTGGCGGCGCTGGGGCGGCGGGCGGTGGCGTTGGCGGCGGATTTCAGCGATGTGGCGGCGGCGCGGGGGGTGGTGCGGGCGGCGGTGGCGGCGCTGGGCGGGGTTGATATCGTGGTGTGCACGGCGGCGGTGCTGCATCGCCAGCCGGTGCTGGAGACCGACGATGCGGCGTGGCAGCATGTGCTGACGGTGAACCTTCATGCCGGCTTTGCCGTGGCGCAGGAGGCGGCGCGGGACATGGTGGGGCGGGGGTGGGGGCGGATCGTGCTGGTGTCCTCGGTGAACCAGTGGACGCCGAATCCGGGGCTGGCGGCCTATGGCGCGAGCAAGGCGGGGATGATGCAGATGGCGCGGACGATGGCGCTGGAGCTGGCGGCGACAGGGGTGACGGTGAACCTGATCGCGCCGGGGACGATCGAGACGGATTTCAACCGGGCGGCGCTGGGCGATCCAGAATGGCGGGCGGGCAAGCTGGCGCTGATCCCGATGCGGCGGATCGGGCGGGCGGAGGATGTGGCGGCGGCGGCGCTGTTCCTGGTGGGCGAGGGGGCCGGGTATGTGACGGGGGCGACGATCACGGTGGATGGCGGGCTGGAACTGCGCCCGTGAGGGGACGAATGGTGGGATTGTCGCCGCCGCGGCGCATCCTGACCGACCTGTCGCATGCCTCGCTGGGCTATCCCAGGGCGACGCTGCTGGCGCGGATCAATGTCGGCGCGCTGCGGGGGCCGCGGGATGCGGCGCGGATTCCGTGGCCGGTGGTGTTCGCCAAGGGGTTCGCGCTGGTGGCGCGGGAGATGGCCGAGCTGCGGCGGGTGTATGTGAAGCTGCCGTGGCCGCATCTGTACGAGCTGCCGGACAGCGTGGCGGCGATCATCATCGAGCGCGACTGGCCGGAGGCGGCGCCGCGCGAGAAGGCGCTGTTCCTGGGGCGGCTGAAGCAGCCGGGGGATGCCGGGCTGGCGGTGCTGGCGGCGGCGATGCGCCGCCACAAGACGGCGCCGATTGCCGAGATTGCCGATTTCCGGCGGGTGCTGGCGCTGGCCGCCCTGCCGCAGCCGGTGCGGCGGGCGGGGCTGTGGCTGGCGCTGAACCTGGGGCGGCAGGTGCCGAACTATTTCGGGACCTTCGCGATCTCGCCGCTGGGCTCGCACGGGGCGGCGATACTGGGGACGATTCCGGTGTGGACCAGCTTCCTGAACTATGGGCCGATCGCCGGGGATGGCGGGGTGGATGTGTTCCTGTCGGTGGACCATCGGGTGCTGGATGGCGGGCATGCGGCGCGGGCGATCACGGCGCTGGAAGGGGCGCTGAACGGGGCGGTGCTGGCGGAGTTGCGGGGGCTGGCGGCAGGCGGGGGGGCGGCGCGCGCGGTTCAGTAACTTCTTTGAGAGGATATCGGTTCAGCATGACTCCGCGCGGCATGTCTGGCCGCCGAATAGCGGAGACGCGGAACATGGCTCGGCAAGGTGGGGCTCGGCAAGGTGGGGCTCGGCAAGGTGGGGCTCGGCAAGGTGGGGCTCGGCAAGGTGGGGCTCGGCAAGGCGGTTTCGGGGGCATCGCGACGTCGTGGTACGGAGTGCGGCGCGATCGGCGCGGCAGCGTTGCGGCGATTGCGGGGATGAGCGTGCCGATCCTGATCGGCTTCATGGGCTTCGCCATCGACCTGGCGATGTGGGAAGGCTCGAAGGTGGGGGCGCAGGCGGCGGCGGACCAGGCGGCGCTGGCGGCGGGGCTGGCGATCACCAAGGGCGGCAGCGCATTGAGCGAGGCGCGCGCGGTGACGGCCAGCTTCGGCTATGTGCATGGCGTGAATGGCGTTCAGGTGGTGGTCAACCAGCCGCCGACGGAGGGCACCTACACGACCAACGCCCAGGCGGTGGAGGTGAAGATCACCAAGCCGGAGGGGCCGTATTTCAGCTCCGCCTACCGCCCGACCGCCCCCGTTGTGAATGCCCGCTCGGTCTCGGCGCCGATCGGCACATCCTCGGGCGGGGGGATGTGCATCATGGCACTGGAGCCGACGGCGAGCGGGATCAGCGCCAGCGGGACACCGGTGATCGATGCCAATACCTGCAACATCTATGTCAACTCGACCAACAGCAAGGCGGTGAACATCACCGGCACGGTGAAGATCAAGGGCTATGACATCTATATCGGCGGCGGCATAAGGAGCACGGGCACCGCGGCGGTCATACCCTCGCACGCGCTGCAGACCTATTTCACGCCGGCGACGGCGGACCCCTATGCCAGCCGGGTGATCCCGAGCTTCTCGGGCTGCAACTACAGCAATCCGAGCTATTCGGGCTCGGGGACCTATACCGTGCCGGGGGGCGGCGCGACGCCGACGGTGATCTGCGGCAGCCTGAGCGTGAGCGGCAGCGG
>JADLHF010000283.1 GCA_020848935.1 Acetobacteraceae bacterium | reverse complement strand
CATGTGCACCGGGCCCGTTGCGGAAATATGCCGGCTCTGACGCGCTCGACGGCTTCGATCAAGGCGGTATCGCTTGGCCGTTCCGACGATGGCGAACCCTGCTGCGATGTTGGCCAGACCTGCGATGGCAGACGTCTTGGTGCATCCTATGTGGTGTCCGATGGCGACGCGGAAGCTGCCCAGGCCGTGGTTGGGCCGTCTCCTCGGCGCTCCGCCCGCCGCGCCCTTGGGCTTCCTGCGGGAAACCTCCACCGCCGCGTGTTCGCGCCGGGGCGCTGGATCGGCAGTTCGGAGCAGTCCACGATCTGCGCCTTGGCCGCCCGCCGGGTGATCCTCCAGCCTGCCGACCTCCCACGGGCGGCCGGACTTGGCCTTGCGCCGCTCCGCCGCTTCCCGGCGCGCGCGGTTGCGCCACCATCCGGCCTGACGCCGGGGTGCTCACCCCGTCCCTTGGAAGGAGCGCCATGAATCCTGTCCCGCCGTGACCGGGCAATCCCCCTCGGTTCAAGACGGTCCCGACCGGGGATTGCCGATCTCCGCAACAAGTCTGATGCCGGGTTTGTTCTTCGGTCGGAGGTCCGGGATTGTGATAAATATGACGTCGTCCCCCCGCGGGGGAGATCATCGAATTGGGTCCCCCTGCAGACGAAGCTGCGTTTGGAAGTCTTCTGACGCCTGCATCGGCCACGCCGGAGAACGTCATGCCGCCGAACCTCAACATTGTTCCCTTCGTCAGTGTCGATCACATGATGAAGCTGGTGCTGGGGATCGGCGTCGAGCGCTTCCTCGCCGAGTTGGCCGGTTATATCGAGGCCGATTTCCACCGCTGGGAACAATTCGACAAGACCGCCCGCGTCGCCGCGCACAGCCGCGACGGCGTGATCGAACTGATGCCGGCGAGCGATGGGCGGCTCTATGGCTTCAAATACGTCAACGGCCACCCGAAGAACACGCGCGACGGGCGGCAGACGGTCACCGCCTTCGGCGTGCTCGCCGATGTCGCCAACGGCTATCCGTTGCTGCTGAGCGAGATGACCCTGCTGACGGCGCTGCGCACGGCAGCAACCTCGGCGGTCGCCGCCCGCCACCTGGCCCGCCCGGACGCCGCCACGATGGCGATCATCGGCAACGGCGCGCAGTCCGAGTTCCAGGCCCTGGCCTTCAAGGCGTTGCTGGGTATCCGCCGCCTGCGCCTGTTCGATATCGACCCGTCAGCCACGCGCAAATGCACTGACAACCTCGCCGGCTTCGGCTTCGACATCGTGCAATGCCGCTCAACCCAGGAGGCGGTGGCGGGCGCGGACGTCATCACCACCGCCACCGCCGACAAGCAGAATGCCAACATCCTCACCGACAACCAGGTGGGCGCCGGCGTGCACATCAACGCCGTCGGCGGGGATTGCCCGGGCAAGACCGAACTGCACCGCGACATCCTGCTGCGCGCCGCCATCTTCGTCGAATTCACGCCACAGACCCGCGTCGAGGGCGAGATCCAGCAGCTCGACGCGGAGCATCCGGTGACCGAGCTCTGGCAGGTGATCACGGGCAAGGCCGCGGGGCGTGCCGCCGCCGGCGCGATCACGCTGTTCGACTCGGTCGGCTTTGCGGTCGAGGATTTCTCCGCACTGCGCTACGTGCGCGACAACCTGGCACCGGGCCTGTTCCAGGAACTGGACCTGCTCGCCGATCCCGACGAACCGCGCGACCTGTTCGGCATGCTGCTGCGCGCCCAGCACGCGGCGGCCGGCGCTTTGCCCGCCACGCCACCGCCGATGCGATGACCGACCCCATGCCGCCCTTCGCCGCCTTCGCCGCCGGGGTCGCGGCGCAATCGCCGCTGCGCGCCGCCATCACCGCGGCAACCCGCAGGCCCGAACCCGCCTGCCTGGCGCCGCTGCTCGATCTCGCCACCCTGCCCGTGCCGATGGCCGCCCAGGCCGCGGCCACCGCGCGCGCCCTGGTCACCCGCCTGCGCGAGGCGCCGCGCGCCAGCGCCATCGAGGGGCTGATCGAGGAGTACGACCTGTCCTCGCAGGAGGGCGTGGCGCTGATGTGCCTGGCCGAGGCGTTGCTGCGCATCCCCGATCCCGCCACCCGCGACGCGCTGATCCGCGACAAGATCGCCACCGGCGACTGGCAGGCCCATGTCGGCCGCAGCCCGTCGCTCTTCGTCAATGCCGCCACCTGGGGCCTGGTGGTCACCGGCCGGCTGGCGGCGACCGCGAGCGAGCGCGGGCTCTCGGGCGCGATCACGCGGATGATCGCCAGAGGCGGGGAACCGCTCATCCGCCGCGGCGTCGATCTGGCGATGCGCATGTTGGGCGAGCATTTCGTCACCGGCGAAACCATCGCCGCCGCGCTGGCCAATGCGCGGCGCATGGAGGCGCGCGGCTTCACCCATTCCTACGACATGCTGGGCGAGGCGGCGGCCACGGACGAGGACGCCGCGCGCTACCTCGCCGCCTATACCGGCGCCATCCACGCCATCGGCGCGGCGGCGGCGGGGCGCGGCATTTACGAGGGGCCGGGCATCTCGATCAAGCTCTCGGCGCTGCACCCGCGCTATGGGCGGGCACAGCGCGCGCGGGTGATGGCCGAACTGCTGCCGCGCGTCGCCGGGCTCGCCGCGCTCGCCAAGGCGTACGGAATCGGCCTCAATATCGACGCCGAGGAGGCCGACCGGCTGGAGCTGTCGCTCGACCTGCTGGCGGCGCTGGCGCTCGATCCCGCGCTGGCGGGCTGGAATGGCCTGGGCTTCGTGATCCAGGCCTACGGCAAACGCTGCCCGTTCGTGATCGACTGGCTGGTCGATCTGGCCCGGCGCGTCGGGCGGCGGCTCATGGTGCGGCTGGTCAAGGGCGCCTATTGGGACAGCGAGATCAAGCGCGCCCAGGTGGATGGCCAGGCCGACTATCCGGTGTTCACCCGCAAGCTGCACACCGATGTCTCCTACCTCGCCTGCGCCCGCAAGCTGCTCGCCGCCCCCGACGCGGTGTTTGCGCAATTCGCCACGCACAACGCGCAAACGCTGGCGGCGGTGCTGGCCGCCGCCGGCCCCGGCTTCCATCGCGGACAGTACGAGTTCCAGTGCCTGCATGGCATGGGCGAACCCCTCTACGAGGAAGTGGTCGGGCCGGAGAAGCTGGGCCGCCCCTGCCGGATCTATGCCCCGGTCGGCACCCACGAGACCCTGCTCGCCTATCTCGTGCGCCGCCTGCTGGAGAACGGCGCCAACTCCTCCTTCGTCAACCGCATCGGCAACGCCGCGATCCCGGTGGACGACCTGATCGCCGACCCCGTCGAAACCGTCCGCGCGACCAATCCGGACCTTGCCCCGCACCCGCGCATCGTTCTGCCGCGAGCACTCTACGGGCCCGGCCGGCCCAACGCCGCCGGGTTCGACCTCGCCGACGAGAGCAGCCTGGCCAACCTCGCCGCGGTGCTGACTCAGCACGCACAGGCGCCGTGGGTCGCCCGCCCGGCGAACGGGGGCGGCGCGGCGCGCGCGGTCACCAACCCGGCCGATCGCGCCGACATCGTGGGCACGGTGATGGCGGCCACGCCGGACGATATCGCGCGCGCGCTGGCCGGCGCCGAAGCCGCCCGAACCAGCTGGGCCGCCACCCCTGCGCCCCGCCGCGCCGCCGCCCTGCGACGCGCCGCCGATGCGCTGGAGGCGCGGATGCCGGTGCTGATCGGCCTGCTGGTGCGCGAGGCCGGCAAGTCATACGCCAATGCCATCGCCGAGGTGCGCGAGGCGGTCGATTTCCTGCGCTACTATGCCGCCGGCGCGCTGGATGCCGGCCGGCCGCTCGGCCCGATCGCCTGCATCTCGCCTTGGAACTTCCCGCTTGCGATCTTCACCGGCCAGGTTGCCGCGGCACTGGCGGCCGGCAACCCGGTGCTGGCCAAGCCTGCCGAGGAAACGCCGCTGGTTGCCGCCGAGGCCGTGCGCCTGTTGCACGCGGCCGGCGTGCCCGCCGATGCGCTGCACCTGTTGCCGGGCGCGGGCGAGGTGGGCGCGGCGCTGGTGGCCGATGCGCGGGTGCAGGGCGTGATCTTCACCGGCTCCACCGAGGTGGCCCGCCTGATCCGGCGCGCGCTGGCCGGCCGCCTGGGCGCCGACGGCCGGCCGATCCCGCTGGTGGCCGAAACCGGCGGGCAGAACGCGATGGTGGTGGATTCCTCGGCGCTGGCCGAACAGGTGGTGGCCGATGCCATCGCCTCGGCCTTCGACTCCGCCGGGCAGCGCTGTTCGGCGCTGCGCATCCTCTGCCTTCAGGAGGACATCGCCGCGCGCACGCTCACGATGCTGCGCGGCGCGCTGCGCCAGCTCACGGTCGGCAATCCCGCCCTGCTCAGCACCGATGTCGGCCCGGTGATCACGCCCGCGGCGCGCGACGCCATCCTGCGCCATGTCGCGGCGATGCAAGCCCGCGGTCACGCCGTCGATACCCTGAAACTGCCCGGGTCCACCGCGCGCGGCAGCTTCGTCGCCCCGACGATCATCGAGATCGGGCGCATCGCCGATGTCGGGGGCGAGGTGTTCGGACCCGTGCTCCATGTCCTGCGCTACCGCCGCGAGGAGCTCGACGGGCTGATCGATGCGATCAACGCCACCGGCTACGGCCTCACCTTCGGCCTGCACACGCGCATCGACGAGACCGTCGCGCGCGTGGTTGAGCGGATCAGGGCCGGCAACATCTATGTCAACCGCAACATCATCGGCGCGGTGGTCGGCGTGCAGCCGTTCGGCGGTTCCGGCCTGTCGGGCACCGGGCCCAAGGCGGGCGGCCCGCTTTATCTCGCCCGCTTGCGGATGGCCGGCAATTCCCCGCCCGGCCGCGTCGCCACGGCGCAGCTTCGGCCGGCGCTGGCTGCCTATCTCGACTGGCTGGCGGCGCGGGGCATGGGTGCCGTGGCCGAGCGCTGCCGCCGCCTCGCATCGGGCCTGGCCGACCACTTGGACACCGTGCTGCCCGGCCCAGTTGGGGAGAGCAACATCCACCGCCTGCGCCCGCGCGGGACCATCGGCGCGGTCTGCGCCACGCCGCACGGCCTGTTGCTGCAACTCGGCCTCATCCTGGCGACCGGCAACACGGCGGTGGTCGAGGCCGCCAACCCCGCCGCCGCCGCGCTGGAGGAGCTGCCGCCGGCACTGGCCGCACGGGTCCTGACGGTGCCGGCGCTGGACGCCGCACGCGACCTGCACGCCGTGCTGTTCGACGGCCCTGCGGCCGCACTGCGCGCGCTCGACCGCCGCCTCGCGGCCCGCGACGGTGCCATTGTTCAGGTGGTGGCGCGATCACCGGGCGAGGACAGCGGCGACGACCTCGATCGCCTGCTGGAAGAGGTCGCGATCTCGACCAACACCGCCGCCGCAGGGGGCAATGCGAGCCTGATGTCGATCGCCTGAACGGCGGTGGCGCCGGGGGGTCGGCACGCCCGGCGCGGGTGAACGTCACGAGTCCCGCAGGGCGACGGCAATTCGCTCCAAGACCGCCAGCGCATCGCGCGCGCCATCCGCGTCGCCCTTCTCGAAATCGTCGCCCGCCTGCCCCATCGTGTTGGTGACATGGGCAAGGCAAAGCACCCGAACACCGGCGCTGCGCGCGAATGTGTAGAGGGCGGCCGCTTCCATCTCGACAGCGAGGATGCCCCGCGCCCGCGCCGCATCGATGGCCAGCGCGGTCTCGCGAAAGGGGGCATCCGTGGTCCAGCTCGCACCGACGACGCAATGCGGCCCGCCCAGCCTGCCTTGTCCGCCCTGCCCGAGCGCTGCCGCCGCGACGCGAACCAGGTGGGGATCCGCCTCGCCATACTCGGCCGGGGCGGCGTAGTGGTAGCTCGTCCCCTCATCACGCAGGGCGCGGTCGATGATGACGAAGTAGGGCGCCTGCGCGACAGGCGTGATCTGGCCGGCCGAGGTGAGGCTGATCAGCACCGCGCAGCCGCTGGCGAACAACTCCTCGGCGACCAGCACGGCGAATGGTGCGCCCACGACCCGGCCGACAATTCCCACGCGCTGGCCGCCGAGCTCGAATGTATCCAGATCGGTATGATAGCAGGGCCATCCCGCGAATGGCGTCGCGGCCCCGCTCTGGCGCAGATGGCGCACGAGGTCCCCGTCCGGGTCCAGGATGCAGATGGAAGGAACGCTCGAGGACTCGATGCCTTTTTGGCGTCGCGCCTCGCGCAACAAAGCGGCAGGCAGGAATACCGTCGGCTGGTCAGGGTATTTGTGGTCGAGAATGGGCGGTGTTTTCAATTTGGGCGCCTTGACCAGATGGCAGTTCGATCTGCACGACCAATAGTGTAATACCAGCCCGCGAAATGGCCGACTCTTCCGGCCGTTTCGCGGATTGGTATCGCGCGCGGGGCTGGCCGGTGGCCGCGCGCAAACCAAGGACTCATGCCAGCCCGCGTTGACCCATGCTTTATGGGTCAACCTTTATGCGGGCTGGTATAACCCGGGAGAGCAGATTCCAAAATGTGCCGCGACGGCCCGGATGCCCACCCGGCGGCAGCGCAGCTATGCCAGGCTGCGCGATGGAAGCGACCTGACCGACGCCGAGTGGGCGATCCTTGAGCCTCTCCTCCCCGCCGCGGCGGTTTGCGGCCGCAAGCGGTCCTGGCGATGCGCGAGATTGTCAACGCGATCTGCTACATGCTGCGCGGCGGCATTGCCTGGCGGTTGGTCCCGGACAGCGTCCCACCGTGGGGCGCCGCGTAACGCTGGTTTGCCCGCCTGCGGGACGATCCCACCTGGGAGATCGCCAAACGCTCGGATGCCGCCAAGGGTTTCGTCGTTCTGCCACGCCGTTGGGTGGTTGAGCGGACCCTAGT
>JADLHF010000282.1 GCA_020848935.1 Acetobacteraceae bacterium | reverse complement strand
CGGCCACGATGCACCAGCCCGGTGCGGGTCTCGCGATAGCGCCGGTACACCTCCACCAGCACGGCGAAATCTTCCACCGGGTCCACTTCGCGCAGGGCGCCAGCCAAGGGCAGCGCACAGTGGAAGGCGATGTCGCGCGGCGCGATACGATAGGCGGTGCGCTGGTGCACGCTGCCATAGCCGTAGCGCCGGTAGATCGCCGCCCAGGCCGGATGCAGCCCGGCGAGGGCAACCTCGCCGCGCTGGTGCAGGTCCTCGAAATGTTGCCGCGTGACCGCGCGCAGATAGCCGCGCCGGCGATGCGCGGGATGGGTGGAGACCTGGGTCACGCCGGCGATGCGCACCGCCCGCCCGGCCAGGCGGATCTGCAATGGCCAGGCGGCATAGGTGGTCGCGATCGCGCCATCGACGAAGGCGCACATCGTCCATTCCGCCGCCATGCCGGCGAACAGGTCATCCGGCAAGGCAAGCTGGCGGGCGGCCTGCCGCGCGTATTCCGCCATCTCGTCCGCCCGCGCCGGGCGAATCTCCACGTTCGGCATGCCGCCCTCACCCATCAGAAACCACGCGCCACAGCATAGCCCAGGCGCGTGACACTTGGCGCGCCGGCATGCCAGGATACGCCAGCGAAAAGGTCCCGCAATGCCAATGCCGCCGCCGATCGCCGCTGTGGAGGAAGCCGCAAGCCCCAGCCTGAGTTCGGGCGTGCAGTTGCGCGGGGTGGTGAAGGCGTATGGCAGCACGCAGGTGGTGCATGGCGTCGATCTCGATATCGCGGACAAGGAATTCGTGGTGTTCGTCGGCCCCTCGGGCTGTGGCAAGAGCACCCTGCTGCGCATGATCGCGGGGCTGGAGGACATCACCGGCGGGCAGATCCGCATCGACGGCCGCGTGGTCAACGAGCTGGACCCCAGCGACCGCGACGTGGCGATGGTGTTCCAGGACTACGCGCTGTACCCGCACATGACGGTGTTCGAGAACATGGCGTTCTCGCTGCGCTACCGCGGCGTGGCCAAGGCCGAGATCCGGCGGCGGGTGGACGAGGCGGCCCGCATCCTGGACATCGAATCCCTGGTTGCCCGCATGCCGCGCCAGCTTTCCGGCGGCCAGCGCCAGCGCGTGGCGATGGGTCGCGCTATCGTGCGCGACCCCCGCGTGTTCCTGTTCGACGAGCCGCTGTCCAACCTGGACGCCAAGCTGCGGGTGGCGATGCGCACCGAGATCAAGCGCCTGCGCGAGCGGGTGGCCATCACCACCATCTACGTCACCCACGACCAGGTGGAGGCAATGACGCTGGCCGACCGCATCGTGATCCTCAACCACGGCCGCATCGAGCAGGTGGGCACGCCGGAGGAGGTGTACGACACGCCGGCCACGGTGTTCGTCGCCTCGTTCATCGGCGCGCCACCGATGAACCTGCTGCCGGCGCGCCAGGAGGACGGAACATTGGCCATCGCCGGTGGCGCAGCGATGCCACGCATCGGGGCAGCCGAGGGGCGCGCCCTGCTGGCCGGCATCCGGCCCGAGCACCTGGTGCCCGCCGGCACCCCCGGCACACTGCCGCTGATCGATGCCAGGGCGACGCTGGTGGAGCCGCTCGGCTCCGACACACTGGTCAGCTTCGAGGTCGCCGGCACCCCGGCCATCGCCCGCCTGCCGCCGCGTTCGGTGCGGCGCGCCGGCGAAATGGTGCCGCTCGCCGTCGCGGCGGACAACATCCACGTCTTCGACCAGCAAACCGGGCAGCGCATCTGACTGCTCATCAGGAATTCGAGGGAGGATCACCATGCGTCGCCGCCATCTGCTGAAGGCCACTGTCTTGATGCCCGCCGCCGCGCTGCCGATGCCGGCCATCGCCCAGGCGCCGAAGAAGATCGCCTGGCTGACCTGGAACCTCGTGCACCTGGAAAGCCATATCAAGCAGTGGATCGCCGGTTTCGTGGCCGCCAACCCCGGCGCCGAGGTGGAATGGATCGACAAGAAGGGTCCGGAACTGCCGGCCTTCTACCAGACCCAGCTGGTAGCCGGCACGCCGCCCGACGTGATCGATATCCAGGGCGCGCTGGGTCTGGAATACGCCGGCCAGGGCGCGCTGCTGGACATGACCGCCCTGTTGGCCAAGGATTCCGCGGTGAAGGCCAACTACGACGCCGACTACCTGTCGAACTGGGTGTTCGAGGGCAAGAACTACATGGTCCCCTACTACGTCTCCAAGACCCTGCTATTCTGGAACAAGAACCGCTTCCGCGATGCCGGGCTGGACAAGCCGCCGGCGACATTCGCCGAGATCATCGGCTTTGCCGACAAGATGAAGGGTGGCGAGAAGACCGGGCTGCTGACGCTCAACTTCGACTGGCTGTACTGGCCATTCATGCAGATGAACGGCATCGACCTGCTGAGCCCGGACCTGAAGACGCCGACCTTCAACACCGCCAAGGCCGCCGAGGTGCTCAGCGTGCTGGCCGATGCCACCAAGTCCGGCGCCATCAACGGCATCTCCTGGACCGGGCGCTGGGTGGAGCCGAACGAGGCCTTCGCCACCGGCAATGTCGGCATGCTGCACGCCCACGCGCCGGCGTATTTCTGGATCAAGGGCAAGGGTCCCTGGATCAACGGTGAGACGGTGGGGGCCACCCACGTGCCGGGCGGCTGGGCGACGCCGAACTCGCACGGGCTGGGCATTTCCAAGGGCTCGAAAAATCCCGAGCTGGCCTGGGCCTTCGTCAAGCACATCACCGGCAACGTGGTGGCCGACTCGCTGGCGCGCACCGCCAGCGTGCTGACCGGCAACCGCACCGTGGACCAGGCCCAGCTGGCACGCCTGCAGAAGGACGATCCCGCCGCCTACGACGTGCTCAAGACCCAGTTCGAATTCACCGACAAGATGTGCGGCAACTGGCGGCTGGGCAATGACAGCCGGGTGAAGGACGCCTTCTGGCCGGAGTTCCAGAGCGCCGTGCTCGGCCGCAAGACTCCGAAGGCCGCCCTTGCCGATGCCGAACGCCGCGTGGCGCGTGAACTGCGCCGGGCCTGAGCCAATCCCGCCGCGCCCGCGCGAGGGCGTGGCGGGAGAGGCCGCGCATGACTGATACCCGCCCCGACTGGTACCGCCGCAAACGTACGCGCGAGATCGCGACTGTGGTGTGCTTCCTGCTGCCGGCGCTGGTGCTGTTCTTCCTGTACCGCATCCTGCCGCTGGGCTGGAACCTGTGGCTGTCGTTCCAGGCCTGGTCGCCGCTCAAGCCCGCGCAGTTCATCGGGCTTGAGAACTACCAGGAAATGCTGCTGGACGACGACGTGTTCTGGCAGGCGCTGGGCAACACGCTGATCTTCATCGGCTGCTCGCCCCTGGCCATCGCTGCCGCACTGGGCATCGCCCTGCTGGTCAACAGCGACCTCAAGGGTGCGGCCATCTATCGCACCATCGTCTTCCTGTCCTACCCGCTGATGACGGTGGCCGTGGGGATCATCTGGCGCTGGCTCTATGATGAGCGCGGCGGCTTCATCAACTACGTGCTGCGCCAGGCCGGCTTCATCACCGAGCCGCTGAAATTCCTGCAAAGCTTCGACATGGCGCTGCCCAGCGTCATCGTCGCCGATTTCTGGCAGGTGCTGGGCTTCTACATGATCATCCTACTGACCGGGCTGCAAAGCATCCCGCAACACCTTTACGAAGCCGCAAGAGTCGATGGCGTGCCGGCCCGCGCCCGCTTCCTGTGGATCACCCTGCCGCTGCTGCGCCCGTCGATCTTCCTGTGCCTTGTGGTCGGCATCCTGAACTCGTTCACCGCCTTCGACCTGGTCTATGTCATGACCAATGGCGGGCCGGGACATGCCACCGAATTGCTGATCACACTGATCTACAAGGCCGGCTTCGGACAGACGCGATTCGATTACGCCGCGGCGCTGACGGTGGTGCAGTTCCTGCTGCTGGTGGTGCTGACCTGGGTGGCCAACCGGGCGGCCGGTGGCAATGCGGGGAGCAGGGAAGGGTGAAGGCAAGGGAAGGGTCTTCTTTTTGTGAACAAAAAGAAGCAAAAAAACTTCATTCACTTGTCCCGGAGCAAGCACCGACTCTACGATCGACCACCCGTTTCGTCGCCGCCAAACCCATGGATAAAGTTTTTTTGCTTCTTTTTGTTCACAAAAAGAAGAATCCTTCCTCCTTCCTCCTGGGCCACTGACCCATGCGCCGCCCCCCCACCTGGCCACGCCACGTCACCATGGTGGTGATCTGCGTGCTGATGCTGATCCCGTTCTACTGGGTGTTGAAGACCTCGCTGACCGGGGAGAACATCTACGCCTATCCGCCGGCGATCATCCCGGTGGACCCGCACCTCTTCAACTATGTCGATGTCTGGTACATGATTCCGTTCCCGCGCTACCTGCTGAACAGCGTCATCGTCACGCTGATGGCGGTGTGCGGGAACTTGCTGTTCAACACGGCGGCGGGCTATGCGCTGACGCGGGATTTCCCGGCCAAGCGCTGGGTGGTGCTGTTGCTGCTGTCCTGCATGCTGATCCCGTTCCAGGCCACCATCATCCCCGCCTACCTGATCACGTCGTGGCTGGGGGTGCTCAACACGCACCTGGGCATCGCGTTGCCGATGCTGTCCACCATCATCTGCATCTTCATCTTCAAGGCGAGCTTCGAGGCGGTGCCGCGCTCGCTGATCGACGCGGCGCGCATCGACGGGTTGTCGGAATGGCGGGTGATGGTGCGCATCATGCTGCCGCTGTCCAAGCCGGCGATTGCCACCAACGTGATCCTGAATTCGATCTGGTCGTGGAACGCCTTCATGTGGCCGCTGATCATCACCCGCTCGCCGGAGATGCAGACCCTGCCGCTTGGCCTGGCGCGCTTCCTGTCGGTGATGGAGAATACCACCGGGGCGCTGTACGCCTTCGTGGTCCTGGTGCTGGTGCCGGGCCTGGCGATCTTCCTGATGGCGCAGAAGGAATTCATCCAGGGCCTGACCTCCGGGGCGACCAAGGGATGAGCTGGCTCGCCATCCTGCGCCACCGTTTCGTCGCCGTGCCGCTCGGCCTGTTCGTGGTGGCGCTGGGCTGGAACATCTATGTCGGCATGAACGATGGCGGCATCATCGCCGGCACCGTGGTCGATGCCACGGGGCGGCCGATCGCCGGTGCCCGCGTGGTGTTCTTCGAGCGCAGCATGCTCAACTACGTCGAACAGCGCAGCGTCACCACCGACGCCCAGGGCGCATGGCGCTTCGACGGCATGGCGGTGCATATTGGCCAGATCGAGGCTCGCCTGCCGGACGGCCGCAGTTCCGAACGCCGGCAATTGCGGCTGTGGTTCCGCGCGCAGAATACCTGGCTGGCGCCCCTGGTGGTGGATGGCCATCGCTGACGCCAATGGACCGGAAGGGGGCTGGCCGGCGGGCCGCGCGCGCCTATGATCGCGCCCGCACAGATGGGAGCAGCCCGACCATGCGCCGGTCACATGTCGAGTACGACCGCTTTCCCGGCTTCCTTGCCACGGCCTCCGCCGATACCGCCGCCACCCGGCTGGCCGCCACCGACCGCGCGCTGGCGGAGGGCATCGGCCACAAGCTGTTCACCGTGCTGG
Organism: Acetobacteraceae bacterium; assembly: GCA_020848935.1. Lineage (GTDB taxonomy): Bacteria > Pseudomonadota > Alphaproteobacteria > Acetobacterales > Acetobacteraceae > CAMDGX01. The sequence continues at coordinate 2,423 of JADLHF010000282.1, read as the reverse complement.
TCATCAACTGGGACCAGCACGAGAACCAGCGCTGCTACAGCAGCCTGCCGGAGGCCTATCCCGTTGGCGGCGCCAAGCCGATCGCGCCGGGCAGCATGGCCCGCCTGCTGGATGGAGAATGCCGCTTCCTCGACACCTACGAGGACGTGAAGGCGGCCTTCCCCGACCACGCGCTGATCCGCTCGCTGGGCTGCGAAAGCTGCGTGAACATCCCGGTGCGCTGGGACGGCAAGACCATCGGCATGCTGAATCTGCTGCACGCCGCGAAATGGTACACGCCGGCGGATGTGCCCACCTTCACCATCTTCGCCGCCCTCGCCGCGCCCGCGCTCCACGGCGTCATTGCTGGGTGGACCGCCGCCGCATGACACGCGACGCACCGGCCAGCTCGGCGGAAGATCGGTCGCAAGGCGACTGCATTCGGGGCCGATGTCGCGAAGCGGGACCAAATTTGCGCAGCCATCGACCACGCGGAGAGGAGACTGGCGGATTCGAGGGGACTGGCGGATTCGACATGATGGTCAGCAACGCCGGCATCGTCGGCACGGACATATGGATCGAGATCGACGAGCGATTCGCGGCGATCATCGGCGTCGGATTGGGCGCGACATGCTGGAGGCATATCGAAGGTATTGCCGTGGGCCGGGCTCAAGTGCCGGAGGGTGTTGCGGCTTTCGCCTCCTTGCTCACAGGCCCGGGTTCAGATTGGATGACAGGCCAAGCTCCGCCGATTGACGGCGGGCTTGTCTATCGCTGATGCAGGCCTATGTCGGTAAGGAGGATATGACGGCCTGCATGGCAACCCTGCCCGCAACCGAGGAGCGGATCGTCTTTGGAAATCGGGACGACAGGCTCACCGCTTGACGGGGTCTAGCGCGGCCCTTTGGTAGCGCCGGTAACCGGCGGAAGAGGAGAATTCCATGACTGAGACATCGACCGGCTCGACCATGAGCACCGGCGCACCGGCGGATAGCGACCGAAACTCCCTGACCACCGGGGCGGACGGCCCGATCCTGCTCCACGACGTCCATTTCCTGGAGCAGATGGCGCATTTCAACCGCGAGAAGGTGCCGGAGCGCCAACCGCACGCCAAGGGTGCCGGGGCATTCGGGGTGTTCGAGACCACGCACGACCTCTCGGCCTGGACCAAGGCTGCCCTGTTCCAACCCGGCGCAAAGACTGAGATGCTGGCCCGCTTCTCCACCGTCGCCGGCGAGTCAGGCAGCCCCGACACGTGGCGCGACGTGCGCGGCTTCTCTTTGAAATTCTACACCACCGAGGGCAATTACGATCTGGTCGGCAACAACACGCCGATTTTCTTCGTACGCGACCCGATGAAGTTCCCGCACTTCATCCGCAGTCAGAAGCGGCTTCCGGATTCCGGGCTGCGCGACAACCACATGCAGTGGGATTTCTGGACCAGCAACCCGGAGACGGCCCACCAGGTGACCTATCTGATGGGCGTGCGTGGCTTGCCCCGCACCTGGCGGAACATGAACGGCTACGGCTCCCACACCTATATGTGGATCAACGCCGCCGGTGAGAAATTCTGGGTCAAGTATCACTTCCATACCCGCCAGGGCATGGCCTTCTTCACCAACACCGAAGCGGCGGAGATGGCCGGCGCGGACGCCGATTTCCATCGCCGCGACCTGTTCGATGCCATCACCCGCGGCGACCATCCGGTCTGGGACATGTCGGTGCAGATCATGCCTTATGCCGAGGCGGCGACCTACCGGTTCAATCCCTTCGACTTGACCAAGACATGGTCGCACAAGGACTATCCGCTCGTCCCTGTCGGGACCATGACGCTGAACCGCAACCCCGAGAACTTCTTCGCCCAGATCGAACAGGCAGCCTTCTCGCCCGGCAACACCGTCCCCGGCATCGGCCTGTCGCCGGACAAGATGCTGCTCGGCCGAGCCTTCGCCTACAACGACGCCCAGCGGAACCGCATCGGCGTCAACTTCAACCAACTGCCGGTCAACCAACCCAAGGTCCCGGTCAACACCTACCAGTTCGACGGCCACATGACCTTTCACCACGCCGGGGCCGCGCCGACCTATGCCCCCAACAGTGGCGGCCGTCCCTGGGCCGATCAGACCGGACCGGTCGCGGACGGCTGGGAGGCCGACGGCGCGATGGTCCGCAGCGCCTATACCCTGCACGCCGAGGACGACGACTTCGGACAGGCCGGCACGCTGGTACGTGAGGTGTTCGGCGACTCCGAGCGCAACCAGCTGGTCGATCAGGTGGCCGGCAGCCTGCTCGGCGGCGTGCGTGAACCGGTGCTCAGTCGGGCCCTGGATTACTGGAAGAGCGTCGATGTCGGAATCGGCCAGCGGATCGAGGACAAGGTCAAGGCAGGCGCGGCAAGGAAGGCTGCCGAAAGGGTAGGCGACAACTAAAGAACTAATACCATG
>JADLHF010000281.1 GCA_020848935.1 Acetobacteraceae bacterium | reverse complement strand
CAGGACCTGACGACATCGACCACGGTTGGTGTGGTGAACGACGGCGACGGCAGCCACTACCAGTTCAGCTTGGCGGACGGTACCACCGTCAAGAACATGGAGTGGCTCTATCTTACGACTGGCTCGGGCGACGACAAAGTCACCTTCACCAACACGAACTTCAACCCGCAGTCACCGGGTTCCGGTCAGTATTGGGAAGGTTCCGATGGAGTTGACACAGCCGTCGTGGATTTTTCATCGTTCTCGGAGGGTGTTACGTCGGGAGATTACTATAACGTCTATCGCATCGGCGTTGGGGGATTGAGCTACCCATACAACGGAGGTTACCAATATCAGGTCGACCTCTCACACATTGAGAACGTGACGGTCTTGGGTGGTACTGGCGACGACCGCCTCGCGGGCGGCAGCGGCAGCAACGACACACTCTCCGGTGGTGCTGGCAACGACTACCTCCAAAGCTCGGGAGGCACCGACACGCTGCTGGGCGGAGATGGTGATGACACCATTTCTGTGACAGGAGAAGGCACCGTAACCATTGACGACGGCGCCGGAGCCGATATCGTTTATGGATTCATCGCAGGCGTCGACAGCAAGGCTAAGTTGGATCTTTCACGGCTACCTACGATCCACACTCTTTCAGATGTCCTCGCGCTTGGTGTGCAAGATGGGTCGGATGCCTTCTTCGATTTTGGTAATAACGATACACTGAAGCTGGCAAACGTATTGCTGACTGATCTGATAGCAGATAACCTTAAGTTCGACAGTAATGCTGCACCCTGTTTTGCCGCAGGCACTCGGCTCCTGACTGATCATGGCGATAAGGCAGTTGAGGACCTGATGGAAGGCGACTTTGTCATTGTGCACTCGGCCTGCGGCATGCGGAAGGTACGCTGGATCGGACATCGGCGAGTTCGCCTGACGGCGCATCCGCGACCGTGGGACGTTCAGCCGGTGCGGATCTGCAGGGATGCTTTCGGCGAAGGCCTGCCCAATCGTGACCTGCGGCTCAGTCCAGATCACGCTGTCTATGTGGACGGCGTGCTGATCCCCATCCGCTACCTCGTCAATGGCGCGACCATTGTGCAGGAGAACGTGCCGGAGGTGACCTACTACCACGTCGAATTAGCCACTACTGATGGTAGAGCGGTGCACGACGTCGTTCTTGCCCAAGGCTTGCCTACGGAAAGTTATCTCGACACCGGCAACCGTGCCGCCTTCGTCAATGATGGGTCGGTCGTACAGGCGCACCCCGACTTCGCCCGCGAAGCCTGGGAGCGCGGCTGCGCGCCCTTGGTGCTGGAAGGACCCGTGGTCGAGGCAACGCGGGTGTCGCTCGTGGCGCAGGCGACGGTACTGGGCCACGTCCTCAGCGCCGATCCCGGACTGCATTTGGTGGTGGACGGCTCCGTCGTGGAAGCGGAGCGTGACGGTGACAATTACTGCTTCAAGTTGCCGCGGCGTGCCCGCGATGTAAGGCTGGTCTCGCGCACCACCGTTCCGGCGGAGACAAGGCCGGACAGCAGCGACGGGCGCCGCCTTGGCGTTGCCGTGACTCGGCTGGTGCTGGACGGTCGCCCGCTCACTCTTGACGACGCGCGATTGGCTGGGGGCTGGCAGGGAAGCGAGGGCGACTGGCGCTGGACGGCCGGCAGCGCCGCACTTTCGATAGCCGGTTCTCAAGTGCTGGAGGTCACTATCGCCAGCCTCGAATGCTACTGGATCCGGACCGCGGCCCTCGTACGGCGAGGCCGCACTGCAGCCGTTTGACCATTTGCCATCGACTGATTCGAACCCCCATTCGCCCAACCTCAACCCGGAGACTCTTCGTTCCCGGCACCACTCCCTCCGCCAACTTCCTTATGCAACTCGTTCTCCGTTCGTTCGACCGGCCACGAAAAGCGCAGGTTTCCTGCGGTGTTCCGGGCAGACCTGTTGACTGCCAGGGGCGCAACGAAGGGCAAAATCGGGTCTCCGAGGTCCGGATGTCTCCGGACCTGTGGACTGGCGAGATTTAGTACGCTTCTCGAAAACGATGACAATTCAATGTGTTGCCAGTGGTCGGCAGGGCGCCGAGTTCGCAAAACCTATCGCTCGTGCGAGAGGGGCTGGGATCGAAAAACCACCTATTCCAGTACGCGTAGTATGCCGTGGTCATGATGCCCACTTGGAGCGCCGGCGCCAGGCCCGGCCGCCTACTGACGCAAGACTTCCCCCCCTGGCAGACCGTCCACTACTACTTCCGGCATTGGTGGGCTGACGGCGTGTGCGAGTGCATCCACAATGCCGCGCAGATGGCCCAATGCGAGCGCGCCGAACGCGAGGCCATTCATATCGCCGCGACCACAACGGTGCTCAGGCTCACCCCCGTAGGTGTATGGACGTCTCAAACACGCTCTCATTATCTCTTGCCGCGGCCGAATAGTCGCGAGAACAGCCCGCGTCGTTCCGCCGGCGGTGGTGCTGCCGTGGGCCGAGCGGGCGTTGCCATAGCGTCGCCGCGCAGGATCTGCCACGCTAGCGTGTTTGAGGCGGGCTCCACAGTCTGGACGGCCGCTTCCCTCGGCTCGACCGGAGTGGGGGGCGTGACAGCACGCAGTCGCACGAAAGGGGGCGGGGGTGCGGGGAGCACGGCCTCGCCGAGCGCCTGCAACTCGGCCCGGAGTGTCGGGCTGTCCGGCATGAGTGATGCTGCCTGTGCAATCGCCTCCCTGGCAGCTGTGGTGCGGCCCAGTTGCAGGAGTGTCTGGCCGAGGGCGTGGTGCAGGGCCGGGTCCTGCGGGGTCCGGGCCAAGGCCGAGCGCCAGGATGGCTCGGCTTCGGCATGGCGCCCGGCCGCCCGCAACAATCCCGCAAGGCGGGCGTGCAGAATGGGATTCGCCGGCGCAGCGGCCGCCGCGTGCTGGGCCGCCGCGAGCGCGGCGTCCGCATCGCCGCTGCGTTCAAAGGCAACGCTGGCCATGGCGTGCATGTCGGCCGCAGCGCCCCTGGATGCCACGGCGGCATAGGCTTGCGCGGCCACCCGACCATTGCCCAGCGACAGGCAGAGATCGGCCAGATACGCCACCGGCAACGGATCGGCGCCGTCGTTCGCGACGGCCTTCTGCGCCGTGTCTAGCGCGTCCTGAATGCGGTTCTCCGCGATCAGATCCATCGTTCGGTCGAGCAAATCAGAGCAGTTCGGCGAAACTGGGAACAGGGCGGGCCGGGCCGCACGCAACATCCTTTCGGCTTGCAGCAGGCCGGGCAGCCCAACAACCAACTGCGCGGCGGAGGCAAGCTGGCGCAGTGTTTTCGCTGATGGCGCAGGCGCCAGACAACATTCGACGGAGCGCCAAGCCAGCGACTCGGTCACGCCTAGGGTCGGCGCCAAGCTTTCCAGTCGATCGAGTTCATCGAGCGTCTCCTTCGCAGTCAGATCGGCGTCGCCCGTCGTCCCAATTCGGCAGTAGAGTCCGATCAGAGTGGCGACGTAGACACCCGCATTTTCACGCGCCCTGCCATACGCACGTGCGAGGACGAATGCGGTGCGCACCAGAAAATCAGTATCTTCCTGCTCAAGTTCGATCGCAGCAATGCGTTCTTCCACCTCCAGTCGGTTCCGCCCATCCTCCAGCGCCACCGCCGCTTCGATCAGCCGGCGGGTGGCCTCCCAAGTGGTCGGCTTGGGAAAGAAGGCGGGGTCGAAGCGGCCCTCAGCTAGCAGCCGCAGCAGCAGCCGGCGGTTGCGCGGCTGATTGTTGCGGGAATCCTCTGTCACCCACTGCTTGAGCTCGACGTGGCCTATGGCGATCCCCAGGTCACGCAGATGCCGGGGGATTTCGTGGTGGATGAAGTCCCAGTTGCGGTCCGGGTGGTCGACCGCGCGTGCGAACAGACGCGCCAATTGATCGGCGATCGGCGAAGTCGATACTGTGATGACATCGCCGACATGGGTCGCGCCGGGCGTACCGCGGTAGAACAGCGCGATGGGCGCAGTTCCCTCGGCGCAGAGCGGGGCCAGCGATTCTGGGCTGAGGTCGGGCAGCACGTCGGGGCGAAAGCGCACGACGATGTCGAAAGGCGTCCCTAGGCGTTTCTCTTCCGCCCGCTTTATTTCGTTGCAGCGCCAGATCTTGTAGAGCATGCGCACGCTGTTGCGATCGGAGGGGACAGGAGCGTGGAAATCCAGCGACATCACCTCATCCTCGATGTCGACGATGGCGCCAGGTATGTTGGCGTGCAGCTGCGCGATCGTGACTTCGTTGTTGTGGAACGTCGACAGCACCGTCGCTTCGTAGTCGGGGATCGCATGGTTGAACCGCGTCTCGCCGACCAGTGGCGCCGGCAATGCGCTGCCCACCTCGTAGCCGAACATGCGCATCAACTGGTCGCGGTTGGTCACACCAGATGTCTTGGTGCCGCGCCGCCGCCACGTGCTGATGAAGACAGTGGCATCGAGGTCCCGCGCGAGCGCGCCGATGGCGGGAAAATGGAGATGGTCATCGCGCAACTGCCCGGAGATGCAGAATGCGATCCGCAGCGCGCTGGTCATGGGCGCGCGCCGGCGGGCGGCAGGGGGGCGGGAGCGGCGAGGAAGTCTTCGTACTCCGACGGCACGCCGCAGAAGATCACCTCGTCCCGCGCGATCAAGTGGTAGCGGATGTCGCGGCCCTGGCGGATGAGGTTGTTGTACATCGGGGCCACGAACAGCTCGCGCAGCCCCATCGCCTCCGCGCCGCCCACGGCGAAGGGGGCGTATGCCTTGGTGAACAGGAGGGCCGAGCGGAAATGATAGAGGCCGGTGCAGCAAAGGTCGGAGATCGGCACCTTCTCGGTCGTCTCTGTCACGCGATCCGATCCTGGCGCGGCGGGCCGGACATAGGACCAGTTGGCTCCGGCACCGCGGAACACCTCCAGATAGCCGTCGACGGCGGAGACATCGAACGTGCCAGGGAAGCGAAAACCCGGCCGGAACGTGTCGATATTGAAGATGGTGAGCGGCGCGTCGGCCGCTCCGCCCTGTTCCAGGCCGAGGGCCACGGTCTCTGCCTAGCCGCGGGTCGGCGCGTCCAGCGTGGCGATGCGTGCGTCGCGGATACCCAGGCGGCGGCACTCGTCGACGACGAAATCACGCGTGCCAGCAACATCGCGCAGGATGAACATGAACGGCAGGGACTCGAAATACGCGGCAAAACTGCTGACGGCATGGGCGAACAGGCTGCGTCCGTGCGCCGGCAACATGTACTTTGGCAGCGCGTATCCGGCCTCGGTGAAGCGCCGGCTGAGGCCGGCCATCGGAATCACGATCATGCGATGGTCCCGCCCGCGTCGAGGGTGGAGAAAAGCCGCATCGCGTTAGCCATCAGAGCGCATTGTCGGCGGATGTCGTCGGCGTGCAAGGGCAGCATCGACAGGAACAGCAGAATGCATATGGCATGGCTCGCCGACTCGAGCGGAAGCATCCCGGCGAAGGGGCGGGCCATGAACAGCGCCTCAATGTCGCGCAAGGCCTTCTCATTGCGCAGTTCGAGCGTGACATCGGTGGGGCCGTCTTGGGTAAGCCTATAATATCCTGCCAGGATGTGATCGTAGCGGCCGACCACAGAGTGGTACAGCTTGGCTAGGTCGTAGCGGATATCGCCGTACGGCGTGACGGTGCCATCGGCCGCCACGCCACGCGGGTCGATTACCCGCACCAGCGAGGCGCGCGCATCGTAGAGGATGTTGCTGAAGCAGAAGTCGCCATGCATCAGGTGCAGATGAGATGTGGGGTCAGCGGGCGGAATAGCCTGCGCCGCGATCTCTGCCATCCGCAGGAGCGACGGCAGTGCGCGGCCGTTGAATCGGCACGGGGCGGTGATACTGACGCCCGCTTCGCGCGCGAAGCGGGCGAGCCGCTGCGGCGCCTTGTCAAGGTAGAGCCCGGTGGCATGCTCAGCCGCCGTATCCGGGGCGGGGTAGGAGGCGCAGGCGCCGAGGAACTCGTCGCATGCATCGAAGATGCGCGTCCAGGCCCCGGTCGACAGGCGGCCGAAGACATGGAGGTCTGCGAGCGTCGGCAAATAGAGGTATTCGAGCGCATAGCCGGGGCCGTTTGCCGTTTCGCGCACGCCCAGGAAGGCCGGGACGTGTGCACGCAGCGGCGGCGGCAAGGCGGCGAACCAGCTTGCCTCGGCCATGATTTTTGCGGAATCCTTGGCCGATTTCACGACTAGTACCTCGTCACAGTGGTTCTGACTCGTTGACCCTATCGGGATATGCGCGTGCGAGTTTGCTGCGCGCCTTCTCGGTTGTGAACTTCCAGGTAATGCGCGCGCCGGCGACGTTGCGCTGCTT
>JADLHF010000280.1 GCA_020848935.1 Acetobacteraceae bacterium | reverse complement strand
TGGCCCACGCTACGCCGAGCTGGCAGGGGTGGAGGGTCTCGAACCCCCAACCTCCGGTTTTGGAGACCGGCGCTCTAGCCAATTGAGCTACACCCCTGCATCCCGTCTCCGCGGGCAATCCGCAAAACGGCACGGACCCGCGCCTGCACGCTGCCCGGGCGCCGTAGAAAGAGCGCGCGGGCGCGGATGTCAAGGGCACCGCGCCGACCGCGGCGTTTGCGGCCGGCCCGAGCGGCCCACTGGAGCGGCCCACTGGAGCGGCCCGCTGGAGCGGCCCGCTGGAGCGGCCCGCTGGAGCGGCCCACTGGAGCGGGTGGAGGGAATCGAACCCTCATAGCCAGCTTGGAAGGCTGGAGCTCTACCATTGAGCTACACCCGCGCCGCAGGACCTGGCGCCACCGGAACCGCCGCCGCTCGGATGAGTTGGTGGAGGGGGTTGGATTCGAACCAACGTAGGCGTGCGCCAGCGGATTTACAGTCCGCCCCCTTTAGCCACTCGGGCACCCCTCCGCCATCGCGGCGCGCCCCGATCGGCCGGGCGCGTGGAGGGCCGACCTATGGCCAATCGCCCCTGCTTGTCAATTGCCGCCGCATGGCACCGACAGGCCGAATTGTCGCCCCGCCCGCCGCCCGCTATACCCGCGCGATGAAGCCCCCCCGCCGCCCCCCATCCGACTCCGGCCGCCCAGGTTCGGGCCACCCAGGCAAGGCCGGCGGCGGTCCCCGCCATGGCGGCGGCTCCGGCCGCGGCAGCCCGCCCGACCGCAGCGGCGGCCCGCGCCCATCGACCCCCCGCCCCAACATTCCCCGCCCCAACACTCCCCGCCCCAACACCCCGCGCCCCGCGCCGCTGCCGGAGGCGCGCCCCGCGCGGCCCCAGGGCGACCCAAGCCAGGCCAATGACGGCGCCTTCGGCCGCGACGACACCACCCTGCGCGCCCGCGAGCGCCCGGCCCCCCGGCCGCGCCACCCCGAGCGGCCGCCCCACGGCCGGCGCGATGCCGGCCCGCGCGAGGCACCGGGCAATTCCCTGTGGCTCTATGGCCTGCACGCCGTCGCCGCCGCCCTGGCCAACCCCGCCCGCCATCTGCGCCGCCTGCTGCTGACCGAGGACGCCGAGGCCGCCATCGCCTCCCGCTTGCAGCGCCCCTGGGCGCTCGGCGTGGAGCGCACCGAGCGCAGCCGCATCGACTACCTGCTCGGCGCCGGCGCCATTCACCAGGGCGCCGCCCTGCTGGTCGAACCCCTCGCACCCCCCAGCCTGCAATCCGCCATCGCCCGCCCGGGCCCGGTCCTGGTGCTGGATCAGGTCAGCGACCCGCGCAATGTCGGCGCCATCCTGCGCGCCGCCGCCGCCTTCGGGGTGGCCGCCGTCATCACCCAGGACCGCAACGCGCCGGAGGAAACCGGCGCCCTGGCCAAGGCCGCCTCCGGCGCGCTGGAGACGGTGCCCTTCCTGCGCGCCGTCAACATCGCCCGCACCCTGGTCGCCCTGCGCGCCGCCGGCTTCTGGGTGGTCGGGCTTGACGCCGGCGGCGGCCCGCTCTCCGGCCCGGCCCTGGCCCAGCGCCGCGTCGCCCTGGTGCTCGGCAGCGAAGGCGAGGGCCTGCGCCGCCTCACCCGCGAGACCTGCGACGAGACCGCCGCGATCCACATGCCCGGCGCGTCGGCCCTGCTCGACAGCCTGAACGTGTCCACCGCCGCCGCCGTCGCGCTGTACGAACTGGCCCGGCGCTGAAGGATTTCTCCATGTACGACCCCGCCCCGGCCGCCGCCGCGCTGGACGAAGCCCGCCGCACCGGCACCGAATCATCCCTGCCCGACGCCATCCGCCCCGCCACCGTCGAACGGGGCGTCGCCGTCCAGCGCGAACGCGCCCGCCGCGCCGGCGCCATCCCCCCCGCCGGCTTCAAGATCGGCGCCACCACGAAACGCATGCAGGACTATCTCGGCCTGGACGGCCCCGCCGCCGGCTACATGCTGGCCGCCAACCTGCGCGCCAGCGGCGCCACCCTGTCCCATGCCAGCCTGCGCGGCCCCGGCGCCGAATGCGAGATCGGCCTGCGCCTGGCCCGCGACCTGCCCCCCGGCCCCTGCGACCACGCCACCGCCCTCGCCGCCGTGGCCGAGGTCTTCGCCGCCATCGAGATCGTCGAGAACCGCTACGGCACGCCCCCCCTGGGCGACCTCGCCCGCATCGGCACCCCCACCCTGATCGCCGACCAGGTCTATCACCGCGCCGCCATCCTCGGCACCGCCCCCGCCGACTGGCGCCGCCTCGACCTCGCCGCCATCCCCGGCCGCGTCGCCATCGACGGGGTGGAGCGTGCCGCCGGCCACGGCCGCGACCTGCTCGGCCATCCCATCGCCGCCCTGGCCTGGCTCGCCGCCTCCCCCACCGCCGCCGCCTTCGGCGGACTCAAGGCCGGCCAGGTCGTCATGCTCGGCTCCGTCACCCCGCCGATCTGGCTCGACCGCCCCTGCCACATCTCCGTCGCCTTCGCCGGCCTCGGCGAGGTCACCGCCACCCTCGCCTGACGCCCGGGAACACAAGCCCTGCTTGGGCGCGGCTTGTGTCCGCGGGCGTCTTGTGGTGTCTGCCCTGCAACAACCCGGGCCCGCGCGTCGGGCGCGCACCGATTCCGTTCCGCTCCAGTGAGGCCCTGCCCATGCCCGCCACCACGTTCGACAAGGTCGCCGACATCATCGCCGAGATTTGCGGCATCGACCGTGCCACCATCACCCCGGACAGCCACGCGATCACCGACCTCGGCATCGACAGCCTGGACTTCCTCGACGTCGCCTTCGCCATCGACAAGGCCTTCGGCATCAAGATGCCGCTGGAACAATGGACCCAGGAAGTGAACGAGGGCGGCGTCTCCGGCGACACCTATTTCGTCCTCAAGGGCCTCTGCGCCAATATCGACAAGCTGGTCGCCGCCAAGGCCTGATCCGCCCGGACCCGGCAAAGGGGAGAGGGACAAGCGCCGCCCATGCGCCTCGAATACTTCCAGATGATCGACCGCATCGCCGCGCTCGACCTCGCCGCGCGCACCATCGCGATCGACTGCACCCTGCCGGAACAAAGCCCGATCTTCGAGGGCCATTTCCCCGGCTACCCCATCATGCCCGGCGTGCTGATGATCGAAACCATCGCCCAGGCCGGCGGCTGGCTGGTCATGGCCGGGCTGCGCTTCCGCCAGATGGCCTTCCTGGCCAAGGTGTCCGAGGCCAAGATGCGCAGCTTCCTCGCCCCCGGCCAGGCCATCCGCGTCGAAGCCACCCAGGACCACGACGGCTCCGGCTACGCCATCGTCTCCGGCCGCATCAGATCCGCCGGCAAGCTGGTCTGCGAAGCCACCATCACCTACCGCGTCATGAACTTCCCCAACCCCGCCCTGCGCGAAGGCCTGCTCGAAGTCGCCCGCCGCGTCGGCGTCCCTGCGGAGCTGATGCAAGATGCCTGAGCAGTCACCGCGCGACACTGCCGCATCGCAGCGCGACGCTGTCATTACCGGCATCGGCCTGGTCTCCTGCCTCGGCGACGGCCTCGCCGCCCACCACGCCGCGCTCAACGCGCCCGCCGGCTTCACCCCGGTCATCGACGCCACCTCCTTCCCGCCCTACCCCGTCCACCCCATCGTCGCCCTGGAGTACGAACGCCAGATCCCCAAGCGCCAGGACCAGCGCCAGATGGAGCCCTGGCAGCGCATCGGCACCTACGCCGCCGGCCAGGCACTCGACGCCGCCGGCATCAAGGGCAACCCCGACCTCCTCGCCCGCACCCACATGATCGTCGCCGCCGGCGGGGGCGAGCGCGACGCCGCCGTCGATGCCGCCATCCTCTCCGGCCTGCCGAAGGCCGAAAACCCCGCCGCCTTCCTCAACGAGCACCTGCTCACCGACCTGCGCCCCACCCTGTTCCTCGCCCAGCTCTCCAATCTGCTGGCCGGCAACATCTCCATCGTCCACGGCGTGGTCGGCTCGTCGCGCACCTTCATGGGCGAGGAAGCCGCCGGCATCGACGCCGTGCGCACCGCCGTCGCCCGCATCGGCGCCGGCCAGGGCGACCTCTTCCTCGTCGGCGGCTCCCACAACGCCCAGCGCCCGGAAACCCCCATGCACTACGCCATGGGCCACACCCTGCTGGCCGGCGCCTTCGCCCCCATCCGCGCCCGCCAGGCATCAGGCGGCGGCATGGCCCTCAGCTCCCTCGGCGCCTTCCTGGTGATCGAAAGCCGTGCCCACGCACAGGCCCGCGGCGCCGCCATCATCGCCCGCATCGCCGCCGTCGCCTCCGACCGCTGCCCGCGCGCCCCCGGCCAGGCCACCGCCAACGCCACCCGCCAGCTCGCCGCCATGCCCCACGACCCCGCCCACACCGCCATCCTCTCCGGCGCCACCGGCACCGCCGCCGCCACCCGGGAGGAACTCGCCTTCCTCGACACGATCGCCCTGCCCATCCGCGCCACCGCCACCGCCCTCGGCCACTCCATGGAGCCCAGCTTCATCGCCAACATCGCCCTGGCCGCCGACGCCGTCGCCCGCGAAACCCTGTTCGCCCCGCTCGAACCCGGCGAAGCCGCCATGGCTACCCCGCTGCATCACGCCCTGGTCACCGGCTGGGGCCACTGGCGCGGCGAGGGCATGGCGCTGGTGACAAAGTGAAGACAGGACTCCGCCCTGGACCCGCCAGGGGGCCGAGCCCCCTGGACCCTCGATTCATGGGGTCTGGGGGCCTCTGCCCCCAGCGGGTCCAGGGCAGAGCCCTGGCCTTGTTCTAGGAGTCTTCCATGCCCCACACCGACTCCCACGGCCGCCCGATCGTCGTCGTCACCGGCATGGGCGTGCTCACCTCCCTCGGCGAAGGCCAGGCCGACAACTGGGCCCGCCTCACCGCCGGCACCTCCGGCATCCGCCGCATCACCCGCTTCGCGCTCGACCACATGCGCACCACCATCGCCGGCACCGTCGATTTCGTCCCCGCCGACCCGCTCTGCGCCCCCGAACTCTCCCAGCGCCTGGCCGACCGCGTCGCCGAGGAAGCCATCGCCGAAGCCGCCATCGGCACACTGAAACCAGGCGGCGGGGGCAACTTCCCCGGCCCGCTCTTCATGGCCCTCCCCCCCGTCGAGCTCGAATGGCCCCAGCGCCAGGCCCTCGCGGCTGCCACCGGCCGCAACGACGGCGTCGATTACGCCGACCTCATCGCCGTCGCCGACCAGGAACAGTTCCGCGCCACCTACCGCCGCTTCCTGTTCGCCTCCATCGGCGAACACCTCGCCGAGCGCTTCGGCACCCGGGGCTCGCCCATCGCCACCTCCACCGCCTGCGCCTCCGGCGGCACCGCCATCCAGCTCGCCGTCGAATCCATCCGCGCCGGCCTGTCCGAGGCCGCCCTGGTCGTCGGCACCGACGCCTCGGTGAACCCGGAATCGCTGATCCGCTTCTCCCTGCTCTCCGCCCTGTCCACCCGCAACGACCCGCCCGAAGCCGCCTCCCGCCCCTTCTCGCGGGACCGCGACGGCTTCGTCATGGCCGAGGGCGCCGGCGCCCTGGTCCTCGAAAGCATGGACCACGCCCTCGCCAGGGGCGCGCGCATCCTCGGCGTCATCTCCGGCTGCGGCGAACGCGCCGACGCCTTCCACCGCACCCGCTCCTCGCCCGACGGCAAGCCGGTCATCGCCTGCCTGCACGAAGCCCTCGCCGACGCCGGCATCACGCCAGACGCCGTGGACTACATCAACGCCCACGGCACCTCCACGCCGGAGAACGAGCGCATGGAATGGCTCGCCGTCTCCACCGTCTTCGGCGACCGCGCCGGCCGCATCCCGATCTCCTCCAACAAATCCATGATCGGCCACACCCTCACCGCCGCCGGCACCATCGAGGCGATCTTCTCCCTGCTCACCATCCGCCACGGCCGCATCCCGCCCACCATCAACTACACCACCCCCGACCCCGCCCTGCCGGTCGACTGCGTGCCGAACGTCGCCCGCGACGCCCCGGTCACCTGCGCCATCTCCAACTCCTTCGGCTTCGGCGGCCAGAACGTCTGCCTGGTGCTCCAGGCCGAACCCGCCTGATGCCCACCGCGCTCGTCATCGGCGGCAGCCGCGGCATCGGCGCCGCCACCGTCGCCGCCCTGGCCGAAGCCGGCCACGACGTCACCTTCACCTACCGCTCCAACCCCGAAGCCGCCGCCGCCCTCGCCGCCAGCCTCCCCGGCCGCACCATCACCCCCCACCCCCTCGACCTCGCCGACCGCGAGTCCGTGGACTCCTTCGCCGCCGCGCTGGAAGACGCCCCCCCGCTCGCCGTGCTGGTCCACGTCGCCGGCACCACCTACGACATGCTCGCCGCCATGATGGACCAGGCCGCCGCCGAAGCCCTGATGCAGGTGAACTTCTGGTCCTTCACCCGCCTCGCCCGCGCCGCCATCCGCCCGATGACCCGCGCCCGCGCCGGCCGCATCATCGCCATCGGCTCCGTCGTCGGCGCCCAGGCCAGCCAGGGCAACGCCGCCTACGGCGCCTCCAAGGCCGCGCTCTCCGCCTACGTCAAATCCCTTGCCATCGAATCCGCCCGCCGCGGCGTCACGGTGAACTGCATCGCCCCCGGCTTCGTCGACACCGACATGGTCGCCGCCTTCGCCGACTACCGCAAAGCCACCGAAACCCGCATCCCCGCCGGCCGCTACGCCCGCCCCGAGGAAATCGCCGCCACCGTCGCCTTCCTCGCCTCCCCCGCCGCCAGCTACATCACCGGCACCACCATCCCCGTCGATGGCGGCCTCACCGCCTCGCTCGGAATCCCGAGAAATTAACAAGCAAGACTCTTCTTTTTGTGAACAAAAAGAAGCAAAAAAACTTCATCCATTGCAAAATGACTCCCTCTCCCCTTGGGGGAGAGGGCCGGGGTGAGGGGTAGATACACCAGCAATACCTGCCAGCAAGTCCCGTCGGGTGGATAAGCGAACCGCCATCCACCAATTCCGAACTAAACGAACAGAAGTTTTTTGGTTCTTTTTTTCAAAAAAGAACCCTTCCTTGCCTTCCCCCGCATCCCTGCGTACAGCCTGCTACGCCACTCCGCCCAAGGACTCCCCGATGCGCGCCATCCAGCTCCACGGCGACCGCGACGTACGCCTCGTCAACATCGCCCCCCCACCCCCGCCAGCCCCCGGCGAGGCGCAGATCCGCGTCCGCACCGTCGGCCTCAACCATCTCGACGTCTGGGGCTACCGCGGCATGGCCTTCGCCAAGCGCAGGCTCCCGCTGGCCGTCGCCGCCGAGGCCGCCGGCGAGGTCACCGCGGTCGGCGAGGGCGTCACCACGCTGAAACCCGGCCAGCGCGTCGTCCCCTTCGGCGCCATCACCTGCGGCACCTGCCGCGCCTGCCAACAGGGCCGCGACAACCTCTGCGAGAATGTCGCCGGCGTGCGCGGCTTCCACATCGACGGCTTCGCCCAGGAGCTGACCAACCACCCCGCCCGCCTCCTGGTCCCCGTCCCCGACGCCGTTTCCACCGCCGACGCCGCCTGCGTCACCGTCGCCTACGGCACCGTCGAGCACATGCTGTTCGACAACGCCCGCCTCGAACCCGGCGAGACCATCCTCGTCCACGCCGGCGGCTCCGCCATCGGCAGCATCGCCATCCGCATCGCCAAGTCCCTCGGCTGCACCGTCATCACCACCGTCGGCAGCGAGGCCAAGGCCGAAAAAGCCCGCGCGCTGGGCGCCGACCACGTCATCAACTACCGCGAAGACCGTTTCGAGGGCGTCGTCCGCCGCCTCACCGCCAAGAAAGGCGTCGATGTCGTCTTCGAACACGTCGGCGCCGACACCTGGCAGGGCTCGCTGCTGTCGCTCAAGCGCGGCGGCCGCCTGGTCACCTGCGGCGCCACCTCCGGCCCCAGCGGCAGCATCAACCTGATGCAGCTCTTCCAGCAGCAATACCGCATCACCGGCTCCTTCGGCTGCCGCCTCGCCAATATCGAATCCGCCCTGGCCCGCATCGCCGCCGGCATCCGCCCGGTGATCGACACCGAATACACCGTCGAGAATTTCTCGGAGGGCCTCGCCCGCCTCGAACATCGCGACGTGTTCGGCAAGATCCTCGTCAGCCTATAGGGCAAGCAAGCATGTTCTTTTTTGAAAAAAAGAACCAAAAAACTTTTATCCATTCGCCCGCCATCAATACAACGCCCCCTCTCCCCTTGGGGGAGAGGGCCGGGGTGAGGGGTGCCCCCAGCCCCAAACCTAAATTCATAAAAAGTCTTTTTGCTTCTTTTTCTTCAGAAAAAGAAGAATCTCCCTTCCTATGCTAGACCGCTTCCTCGGCGTCCTGGCCGCCACCCTCTTCGCCCTCCTCCGCCGCATGTCCCCCCAGCGCGCCTCCAACCTCATCGGCCGCCTCGCCCGCCGCATCGGCCCCTTCCTGCCCGAGCACAAGGTCGGCCGCCGCCAGCTCGCCGCCAGCTTCCCCGACCGCGACCCCGCCTGGGTCGAGGCCACCCTGCGCGACGCCTGGGAGAATCTCGGCCGTGTCGCCGGCGAGTATGTCCATCTCGACCGCATCTGGGACTACGACGAGCACAACCCCGATGCCGGCCGCGTCACCACCGACGCCCGCGAAGTGCTGGAGCGCCTGCGCGACGACGGCCTGCCCGCCCTGCTGTTCACCGCCCATCTCGGCAACTGGGAACTGCCCGCCGTCGCCGCCCAGCGCCACGGCCTGCCCACCGCGGTGGTCTATCGCATGCCCAACAATCGCGCCGTGGCCGACCAGATCGTCGCCATCCGCGCCCCCCTGATGGGCCGCCTGATCAGCGCCCGCCGCGCCGGCGCCTTCGAGATGGCAGCCAGCCTGGAACGCGGCGAACATCTCGGCATGCTGGTCGATCAGTTCTTCGGCCGCGGCGTGCCCATCACCTTCTTCGGCCGCGAAACCCGCGCCAACCCCACCCTGGCCCGCCTGGCCCGCCGCTTCGACTGCCCGGTCTACGGCGTGCGCGTCATCCGCCGCCCCGGCCTGCGCTTCCACGTCGCCACCACCGGCCCGCTCGATCTCCCCCGCGACGCCGAAGGCCAGATCGACATCGCCGCCGCCACCCAGATGATCAACACCGTGGTCGAAGACTGGGTGCGCGAGGAACCGGCCCAGTGGCTCTGGTTCCACCGGCGGTGGCGGTAGCAAGGAAGGAAAGTCTTCTTTTTGTGAACAAAAAGAAGCAAAAAAACTTCACTCACAAGTAAAAACCCTACACTTCTCTCCCCCCGCCCTTCGCGGGGGGAGCCGGAGGGGGGGCCCACGCCCCCGAAAAAAAACCTTGGCGCGACCCCCGCGACCGGTTAATAACATAGTATGTTAATCACACCAACTCCACTGGCCGCCGGGATCGCCAGCCTGCGCACCGCCACCACGGCGAGCGCGGCGCCGTTCCTGATGCCCGCGGCACTGCACGCCCTCATCACCGCCATCCTCGCCCGC
>JADLHF010000279.1 GCA_020848935.1 Acetobacteraceae bacterium | reverse complement strand
CCAGGGGCGCGGACCGTTCCCGCAGGCAGCGAAATCGCCGCGCGCCCAGGTGTGGAAGATCCCCGGCCCCGGCGGCGACATCCCGCTGCGGGTGATCGCGCCGGAGAAGCCCACCGGCGTGTATCTGCACATCCACGGCGGCGGCTGGGTGCTGGGCGAAAGCGACCAGCAGGACCCGATGCTGGAGCGGATCGCGGCCGGAACCGGCATGGCCTGCGTCAGCGTCGAATACCGCCTGGCGCCGGAGCATCCCTATCCCGCCGGCCCCGACGATTGCGAAGCGGCGGCGGTCTGGCTGGTGAAGAACGCCCGCGAGAAATTCGGCACCGAGAAACTGACCATCGGCGGCGAGTCGGCCGGCGGGCATCTCTCGGCGGTCACGCTGCTGCGGATGCGCGACCGCCACGGCTATGCCGGGTTCCGCGGCGCCAACCTGGTGTTCGGCGCCTTCGACCTGGGCATGACGCCCAGCCAGCGCGCGTTCGGCAACGAAAGGCTGGTGCTGCGCACGCTGGATATCGAGAAGTTCTGCGACGCCTTCCTGCCGGGGATCGCCGACCGGCGGGTGCCCGACATCTCGCCGCTCTACGCCGATGTCCGCGGGCTGTGCCCGGCGCTGTTCACCATCGGCACCAGGGACGCGCTGATCGACGATTCGCTGTTCATGTGGGGGCGCTGGTCGGCGGCGGGCAACGCGGCGGAACTGGCGGTCTATCCCGGCGGTGCCCATGGCTTCACCAGCTTTCCGCTGACGTTGTCGCGGGCGGCCAATGCCACGATGGACGCCTTCCTGGCGCGGGCGATCGCGTGATGGCGTTGCATCCCGACATGGCGGTGATCACCGCGGCACAGAAGGGTGCCTATGGCGGCGCCACCATCGCCGAGCAGCGGCGCGCCTGGGGCCGCTACACCGCATCGATCGCCGCACCCCGGCCGGCCGGCATGCTGGTGGACGACCGGGTGCTGGCGCTGCCGGTGCATGACGTGCCGGTGCGGGTCTATCGCGCCGCCCAGCCCAGCGGCGCCTGCGTGCTGTACATGCATGGCGGTGGCTTCATGAAGGGCGACCTGGACAGTTCGGATCCGATCGCCTGGGGCTTCTGCGACCGCACCGCGGCGACGGTGGTGAGCGTGGACTACCGCCTGACCCCCGAGCATCCGCACCCCGCCGCCTTCGACGACTGCCTGGGCGTGCTGCGCCACGTCGCGGCGCATTCCGGCGCCTTTGCCATCGATCCCGCGCGCATCGCCGTGGTGGGCGACAGCGCCGGCGGGCATCTGGCCGTGGCGCTGTGCCTGGCGGCGCGCGACGGGATTGCGCCTGCCATCGCCGCCCAGGCGGTGATCTACACGGTGACGGGCACCGACATGACCATGCCGTCGTACCGCGAAAACGCCACCGGCTTCGGGCTGACCACGGCGGCGTGCCATGAATACTACCGGATGCTGTTCTCCGATGGCGACAGCCCGCCTTACGCCCGCCCGGCACAAGCCGCCGACTATCGCGGCCTGCCGCCCGCCTTCGTGCATTCCGCCGAGTTCGACCCGGTGCGCGATGATGGCCGGCTGTATGCGTCGCGGCTGGCGCTGGATGGGGTGGATGTCACCTATCGCGAGGCGCGCGGGATGATCCACGGCTTCATGCGCGCGCGCTTTACTGGCGCGGCGGCACGGGCCGAGTATGAGGCGATCTGCGACTTCCTGCGGGCACGGCTGTAGGGGCAGGAAAGAAGGCCTTCTTTTTCTGAAGAAAAAGAAGCAAAAAGACTTTTATTCATTAGCAACTCGGTTGCCATGCCTCCAATGAATAGAAGTTTTTTGGTTCTTTTTTTCAAAAAAGAACGCGCTTACTTTGCCTGTGCCAGAATCAGATCACTCCCCTTCTCGGCAATCATGTTGGTTGCCGCATAGGTATTGCCGCTGACCATTGTCGGCATCACCGAGGCATCGGCCACTCGCAGCCCCTCCAGCCCGATCACCTTCATGCTGGCGGGATCGACCACCGCCATCGGGTCGGTGCCGAGCTTGCAGGAGCCGACGGGGTGATAGGTGGTGGAGCCGGTGGCGCGGGCATGGGCCATCCAGTCCTCGTCGGTCACCACGTCCTTGCCGGGGAAGTTTTCGTGATCGACGAAATCGGCCAGCGGGCGGGTGTGCAGCAGCCGGCGCAGGTATTTCAGCGCCGCCAGCAGGGCGTCGCGGTCGCTTTGGGTGGCGAGGTAGTTGGGCTGGATCTCGGGCTTGGCCAGCGGATCGGCGGAGAGCGCCTTCAGGTGGCCGACGCTGTCCGGCCGCAACTGCGAGCAGCCCAGCGTCATGCCGGGCAGCGGGTCGAGATCGGCGGTGCCGTACTGCCCGGCGGCGTAGCTGGCTGGCGCGAAGTACAACTGCATGTCGGGCGTCTCCAGGCCCTCGCGCGTCTTGAAGTAGCCGCCGGCATGGCTCGGGCTGGCGGTCAGCAACCCCTTGCGGCTGATCGCGTAGCGCAGCACCTCGCCCACCAGGCGCAGGCCGCGGGCGCGCTCGTTCAGCGAACCGGTGCCCGTCACGCGGGCGGAGACGCGGGCGGCGTAATGGTCGCGGAAGTTGCGGCCGACGCCGGGCAGGGCGTGATGGACGGCAACGCCGATATCGGTCAGCCAGCCGGGGTCGCCGATGCCGGAGATCTGGAGCAGTTGCGGCGTGTTGATGCTGCCGCCGGAGAGCACGATGTCGCGCCCGGCGCGCAGCATCTGCTCCGGCCCGCCCTTTACCGAATAGGCGATGCCGACGGCGCGCGTGCCCTCGAACACGATGCGGCGGACCATGGCGTGCTGGATCAGGCGGACATTCTCCCGCTTGAGCGCCGGGCGCAGATAGGCATCGGCCGGCGACCAGCGGCGGCCCTCCTTCATCATCTGCTGGTAGAGGAAGGTGCCTTCCTGGTCGCCGCAATTGTAGTCGGGCGTGCGCTTCAGGCCGAGCGCCTCGTTGGCGGCGATATAGGCGTCCGACAGCGGATGCGGGTCGCGCTGGTCCTGGATGTTGAGCGGCCCGTCCTGGCCGCGCACGGCAGGGTCGCCGCCGCCGTTGCCGCGGGTCTCGGCGCGCTTGAAATACGGCAGCACGTCGTCCCACGACCAGCCGCGGCAGCCGAGTTGCGCCCAGGTGTCGTAGTCCGCCGACTGGCCGCGCACGTAGAGATGGCCGTTGATCGAGCCGGAGCCGCCCAGCACCTTGCCGCGCGGATAGGCGATGCGGCGGTTGTCGATATGCGGGCCCGGCGCGGTCTCGTAGCCCCAGTTGAGGGCGGGGTTGTAGACGGTCTTGTTGAACCCGGCGGGGATCTTGATGAAGATGTTGCGGTCCGGCCCGCCGGCCTCCAGCACCGCCACGCGATGCCGGCCCGAGGCGCTCAGCCGGTTGGCCAGCACGCAACCGGCCGCCCCGGCGCCCACGACGATGTAATCCACCTGTTCCATGGCGATTTCTCCCGCTGGCGCCAATCTGGCGCCTGCCGGTCGAGGGGTCAAAGCCTTGCCAAGCTCGGTACGTCGTTGCATCATGAGTCCCGTTATGTTAGACTTTGAGTAATTATTGAGGCAATGCGATGCCCGCCATGGTTGTGCAATCCCGCGCGTTCAACGACCCCGCCGGCTATGGCGCGCGGTTCCTCACCTTCGACCAGTTCGACCCCGCCAAGGGCGCCCTGGGCGGCGTGCGGGTGGAGGTTTCCGCCACGGTCAACGGCCGGCTGTCGGTGGAGAACATGGAGGGCAGGGCGGTCTCGCTGACCTATGGCGCCAATGCCCTGGTCAGCGTGTTCGCGCCGGGCGGGGCGCTGTTGGATGAGCAGGCGGTGGCCGGGGAACAGACGGTGACGCTGGCAGCCTTTGACGGCGGGGTGGATTTCGCCGGCGCCTCCGGCACCTTGCTGGATGTGACGGCGGCGGTCGACGGCGTGGCCGGCGCGACGCCGGGCGGGGTGGTGGATGCGGCACCGTTCCTTGGCACCGGCACGGTGGCATTGCCGGTCGGCGACTATGCCACCAACCGCATCGCCGGGCCGGCGAACATGCGGGTGCAGGCCGCGGCGTCGGTTGGCGGCGAGGTGCGGCTGGCCTACGACTACACCCCCAAGCCGATCGACGATGGCGGCGGCGGGGGCGAAGTGATCGTTCCCCCTACGCCCTTTCCCGGTTTCGGCGCCACGGTCACCGTGACCGGCCCGCCACAGGTGTTCAGCTTCGACCCCCGCGCCACCGGCTGGCAGGAGACGCTGCCGGTGGCGCGCTTCGACCCGGCGCTGGGCACGCTGCTGGCGGTGCAGGTGCGGCTGGTGAGCACGGTGGCTGCCAGCGCATCGGTGGAGAACCATGGCGCGGCCGCGGGCCGGGCCGAGGTGTCGCAGTTCGCCACCACCACGCTGGCACGCGGCACGGTCGGCATCACCGACAGCTCGGCCACGGTGGACCGCGTGCTGAGCTTCGGCGCGGCCGACGGGGTGGACGATTTCGCCGGTTCCGGCGGTGTCGGCGAGGCGGGCTGGAACATGACCAAGGCCCAGGCGGTGACGCTGGGTGACGCCGCCAGCCGCGCCGCCTTCACCGGGAGCGGCAGCCAGGAGCTGGTGCTGGATTCCCAGGGCAGCGGCGTCGTCACCGGACCGGCGAGCTTCCTGGCCGAGATCACGGCGCTGTCGGGTGCGGTGGTGGAGGTGGCCTATACCTATGCCGTCGATGCCGCCGCCGCGGCGGTGGTGGTGGCCGACGGAACCAGCGAGACCAGCACGGTCGTGGCGGCCGAAGCCTATGCCGGCCCGGTCTCGGACCTGCAGCACCAGTTCATCAGCATCACGCCGGACAACCTGGTGATCGCGGCGACCACCGACAACTGGTTCATCCGCACCGGCAACGGCACCGACGCGATTGCGGCCCGCGGCGGCACCAACGTGATCGACGGCGGCGGCGGCTCCAACTTCCTGACCGGGGGGTTCGGCCGGGACACCTTCTTCGTCGATCTGCGCGACGCCGCCGCGGATGTGTGGAGCACGGTGGCCAATTTCCAGTCCGGCGACGAGGTGACGTTGTGGGGCGTCACCAGCGAGGCCGCCACGCTGAGCTGGCGCGACGGCGCCGGCGCCGCGGGGGCTACCGGGCTGACCCTGCATGCCAGCATGCCCGGCCGCCCGACCGGCTCGCTGACCCTGGCCGGCTACGACACCGGCGATTTGACGAATGGGCGGCTGGTGGCCAGCTTCGGGACCGTTGGCGGCAGTGACTACATGTTCGTCCGGGCCAGTTGACGGATTGCCGGACGCCTCGCGGATGCCGCCATGCCGGGCGCGTGGTCGCATTGCGAACGTATTGATATCGTAATAAAATAGGCCAGCGGAGTTGATCGCGCACAGGCGCGATTTCGTGGTGCGATTTCGTGGCGCGGGGATGGGCGGGGCGCGTGCCGGGCCGGTCCTGCGGCGGGCGCGACGGGTTGCTGCGCGACCGGGCATCGGGGGGAGTTGGCGGGGCGGGTGCGTGGGCGCTGCCCGTGCCGGACGGGCGCGCGGCGCGGGCGCGCCATTCGCGGGTGCGCGGGTTTGATCGATCGGGCGATGAGGGCGACGGCTGGCGCGGGGGGTGGCGCGGGCGCGGCTGGTCCGGCGGGTGGCGGGCGCGGTGGTGGCGCGGGTGCGGCGGGCGGGCGGCGGGGGGAGCTGGCCGGATTGCCACAGCAGGACGATCTGCTCCAGCCGGCCGAGGAGGCGGGCGAGGCAGGCCATGATGAGGGCGCGCAGGGTCCGGATCCGCGCCTCGTCCGCTTCGGCGGCGTGGCGCAGGGTGGCGAACTGCTCGGCCAGGGTGGGTTGGGGTGATAACATCGAGAGCAATATATATAACTGACAGGGGCGGTGCAAGAGGGTGTGCGGAAATTTTTCCGGATTCGGCGAGATTGTCTTGTGGGGTGTGCGCCCCCCTCCGGCTCCCCCCGCTTCGCGGGGGGAGGGAAGTAAGTGTCTTAATGGGTGAAGTTTTTTTGCTTCTTTTTGTTCACAAAAAGAAGAGTCTTATACCAGCCCGCATAAAGGTTGACCCATGAAGTATGGGTCAACGCGGGCTGGCATGAGTCTTTGCTTTGCGCGCGGCCACCGGCCAGCCCCGCGCGCGATACCAACCCGCGAAACGGCCGGAAGAGT
>JADLHF010000278.1 GCA_020848935.1 Acetobacteraceae bacterium | reverse complement strand
GACCCGACCTGCGGCAGCGGCACCACTGCCTTTGTCGCCGAGCAATGGGGGCGCCGCTGGATCACCATTGATACCTCGCGCGTGCCGCTGGCACTGGCCCGACAGCGGATGTTGACCGCCACGTTCCCCTGGCACCGACTGCGCGACGACAAGATCGGCCCCGCCGCCGGCTTCGTCTATGCCCGCAAGCAGAACCGCAAGGGCGAGGAAGTCGGCGGCATCGTGCCGCACATCACCCTGAAATCCATCGCCAACAACGAACCGCCGGCCGAGGAAGTGCTGGTGGACCGGCCGGAAACCGACAATGCAATCACCCGCGTCACCGGCCCCTTCGTGGTGGAAGCCACCCTGCCCACGCCGCAATCGCCCGAAGGCGACGCCGCCGCCCCCGCCGCCCCGGCCGACGAACCCGGCGACCACATCGCCCGCATGATCGAGGTGCTGCGCCGCGCGCCGACCCTGGCGCTGGCGGGCAACCGGCGCGTGACCCTGAAGAACATCCGCCGCCCGGCGCGCAGCCTGTCGTTGTCGGCCGAAGCCATGGTGGACCACGACCCGTCCGGCGGCACCGCGGCGCTGGATGCCGCCGTGGACGCGGCGCACGAGGCCAATACCGGCGGGCTGGCGTTCTCTTCCAAGCCCGTGGCCATCCTGTTCGGCCCGGCCGATGGGCCGATCACCGGGCGGGCGGTGCTGGATGCCGCCAAGGAAGCCAACGTGAAGGGCTATTCCCACCTGTTCGCCATCGGCTTTGCCATCTCGGCCGAGGGGCGGGCGGAAATCGAGGGCGGCGAGGACGCGCTGGGCCTGCCGGCAACCTATGTCACCGCAACCATGGATTTGCAGATGGGCGATCTGTTGCGCAACCAGCGCAGCAGCCAAATCTTTGCCGTTTGCGGCCTGCCGGAAATCGAGGTGGTCCGCCTGCCGGAGTCGGAGGCAGATGGCACCCCGCGCTGGCAAATCCGGCTGGTGGGGCTGGACGTGTTCAACCCGGTGGACATGACCACCGACCACAAGAGCGGCACCGACGTGCCGGCCTGGATGCTCGACACGCGCTGGAACGGGCTGGTGTTCCATGCCGACCAGGTGTTCTTCCCGCGCACCTCGGCCTGGGACAGCCTGCGCAAGGCGTTGAAAGCGACGCACGACGAAAGCGTGTGGCAGCATCTGGCCGGCAACCTCTCCGCCCCGTTTGCCGCCCCGGTGGGCAGCGCCATTGCGGTCAAGGTGCTGGACGATCGCGGCAACGAACTGCCGGTGATCCGCACGCTTGGGAGTAAGGGTGGGGGGGCCGCGTGACATGAGCGGCAGCGCCAGCGCGGCGGGCGGGTTCGAGGTTCCGCAACCGATCCTGAACGGACCGTTCGACCCGCCGGCCGAGCACTGGCTGTTGCGCGAGGGCGAACCGCCCAAACGGCTGCCGGGGCGCCGGGCCGCCGGCTACTGGTATCGCGACCCCAAGGGCGGCGTGCAGGACAGCGGCGGCAGCCGGGGCGTGTGGCGCGACATGGCGCTGGTCAACACCATCCGCGCCCGCATGGCGGAATGGCAGGCCGCCGGCCGGCCCGGCGTCACCCGCACCACGGCGGAACTGATGGCGTGGTGGGAACGCGAAGGGCGCCAGCCGCGCCTGTTCTTCGCCCAGCGCGAGGCGGCCGAAACGGTGATCTTCCTGGCCGAGGCGCGCGCCGATTTCCTGCAAGGGCTGGTGGTGCCGCCGGATGAACCCTCCGAGGACCGCAAGGCGGCGGGGTTCGCGGCGTTCCGCCGGCACTGCGCCAAGATGGCCACCGGCAGCGGCAAGAGCACGGTGGCTGGCATGCTCGCCGCGTGGTCGATCCTGAACAAGCAGGCCGACCGGGGCGACGCGCGATTCTCCGACACGGTGCTGATCGTCTGCCCGAACGTGACCATCCGCACCCGCCTGGGCGAGCTGGACCCGCAACAGGGCGAGGCCAGCCTGTATCGCACCCGCGACTTGGTGCCGCCGGGGATGATGGACGATCTCAAACGCGGACGGGTGATCATCCGCAACTGGCACGATTTCGAGCAACGCCAGCCGGGCGGGGCGCGGGTGGATCGGCGCGGGGTGCCGGAGGTGCGGACAGAGTGGATTACCATCGCGGCGCGTACGACAAGCGCACGGGGCGGGCGATACTTCGACCTTCCCGCCTATGAGGCGGGGCAGGCAAGCGGTGCGCTGGAAGTGCTGAAGGAGGAGCGCAACGCGGATGGGTCTTTGAAACGCGCGATGATCCGATCCACCCGTTACGTGGAAAGCGACACGGCGCTGGTTGCGCGGGTGCTGGGCCGGTCGGGCAGCCGGCAGAACATCCTGGTGATCAACGACGAGGCGCACCACGCCTATCGCATCCCGCCCAAGGTAGAGGAGGAAAACCAAGAACTCGACCTGGATGAGGACGACGCGGAGGAGGAGGAAATCTCCCGCAAGGAGGCGACAATTTGGGTGGAGGGGTTGGACCGCATCCACAAGGTGCGCGGCATCAACCAGTGCATCGACCTGTCGGCGACGCCGTATTTCCTCGGCCGGATGGGGGATGCCACCAACACGGTGTTTCCCTGGGTGGTGTCGGATTTCAGCCTGACGGATGCGATCGAGAGCGGGCTGGTGAAGGTGCCGCAACTGGTGGCGCGCGACAGCACCGGACAGGCGATGCCGGCGTTTTTCAACATCTGGAAGTGGCTGCTGCCGAAACTGACGGCGCGGGAGCGCGGCACCAAGCGCGGCAGCCCGCAGCCGGAAGCGATCCTGAAATGGGCGCACCATTCCATCGCCACGCTGGGCGGCATGTGGGCGCAGGACCTGGACCGCTTGGCCACCGGCGACGACCCACGCCCGCCGGTGTTCATCCTGGTCGCCAAGAACAAGCGCATCGCCCGCGCGCTGTATGAGTGGATCGGCGAGGACAAGCCGCCGCCCGCAGTGCCCAAGCTGGGCGTGCCGCACCTGATGAACACGGCCGACCGGGTGGTGACGATCCGGGTGGATACCGGCGTGGTGCATGAGACGGATAGCGGCAACGCCAAGTCGGACGACTCCGCCTGGATGCGCCTGACGCTGGACACGGTGGGCAAGCGGCAATGGCCGCAGGACGCGCAGGGGCGACCGATCTACCCGGACGGGTTCGAGGCGCTGGCAGCGAAGCTGGGTCGCCCCTTGCACCCGCCGGGCCGCGACGTGCGCTGCATCGTCTCGGTGGGCATGCTGACCGAGGGGTGGGACTGCAACACGGTGTCGCACGTGATCGGGCTGCGACCGTTCCAAAGCCAATTGCTGTGCGAACAGGTGGTGGGCCGCGCCCTGCGCCGCCGCTCCTATGACCTGGGCGAGGACGGCAAGCTGGCGGAGGAGGAAGCCTATGTGTTCGGCGTGCCGTTCGAGGTGGTGCCGTTCAAGGCCACCGGCAGCACGCCCAAGCAGAAGCCCAAGCAGCGGCGCATCTATGCGGTGCCCGAGAAGGCCGCCTATGCCATCACCATCCCACGGGTGATGGGTTACGCCATCGGCGTGCGCAACCGGGTGACGGTGCCTGACTGGTCAACGGTGGCCAGCCTGACGATCGACCCCATGGCCATCCCCCCCGAGTCGCAGCTTGCCGCCATGCTGAACCAGGGCCGCCCATCGGTTAGCGGGCCGGGCGGCGTGCGCGACGCCAATCTGAGTGCGTTCCGTGCGAGCCGCCGGGAACAGGAATTGTGCTTCCAAATGGCTGCCGCCTTGACCCGGCAATATGTGACACAGGCGACCTGCGAGGCCCCCCCGCACGTGCTGTTCCCGCAAGTGCTGGCCATTGTCCGTCGCTACCACGCCGAAAAGGTACAGCCGGTGCCGCCTGCGGCGAAGCTGGATGCGTTCCTGAGCCCCTATTGGGGGTGGATCATCGAACGATTGGCGGCGGCGATCCAACCGGACACAGCAGCCGGCGAGGCACCGGAGCTACCGGATATCGACCGTGACCACCCCACCGCTACCGTCGATATCAGCGTATTCACCACGAAGGACGTTCGCGAGGTGGTGCATAGCCATGTGAACCTGGCGGTGCACGACACGGCAAATTGGGAGCAGACGGCAACCTATCACCTGGACAAACACCCGATGGTGCGGGCGTTCGTGAAGAACCATGGCCTGAATTTCGTGATTCCGTATCAGCACAACGGCGAGTCGCATGACTACGTGCCTGACTTTGTGGCGCGGTTGGCGGGCGACGGCGAACGATACCTGATCACCGAAGTGAAAGGCGCGGATTGGGATGGGCTGACCGAGGTGAAGGCACAGGCCGCCCAACGGTGGTGCGCCGCGATCAATGCCACCGGCGAGTTTGGCCGTTGGGACTATCTCCTGGCCATGAAGGTCGGCGATCTGGTGCAGCATTTGGACGCGCTGGCGACGGATGCCGGGGCGGTAACGCAGCACGCGTGAAGCCCCATCAATGCGCCTCACTCTGCCCGGGCCGCCAATCTCTATCTATGCTGTTGAAAAGATTGGTGGGCGCACCAGGGCTCGAACCTGGGACCCGCTGATTAAGAG
>JADLHF010000277.1 GCA_020848935.1 Acetobacteraceae bacterium | reverse complement strand
CGGAGAGCGATTCGGGCGTTCGTTGCGCTCACGGAACCCCAAGTGCACCGGGAAACCCCGCAGAGAACTTGGGGCTTTCGACGCCGTCTCACCAAGGGAGACAGGTTTGGCCCAGGAATCGTGGCGTCCCCGGCGGGATTCGAACCCACGGCCCCCAGATTAGGAATCTGGTGCTCTATCCTGCTGAGCTACGGAGACGTCGCGCTTTAATACCGCAACACACGTGTCGCGTCACCGTCCCGGATGACCTTCGCGGGCTTCGCCGGGGCGGGTCAGGATCGTGGCGCACAGATCCGCCAGCCGCCGGGGCAGCCGGGCGACGGCGCATTTCACCTGCGCCTTGGCCGCCAGCGGATGCCGCGCCAGGCCGGCGTAGTGTCGCAGTGAATCATAGGCCCGGTGCAGGAAGGCGCCGTCAATGGCTGGGGGCAGGCGTCGCTGCAACTCGGCGGCCACAGCCTCGCTCGCCGCCGGGTCCAGTTCATGGCTGGCCAGCACGAATTCAAGGCAGGCCACCAGGTCCATTGCCATGCGGCCACCATCGGCGCTGGCATTGCCGCCGTAGCGCACCACACTGGCCAGTGGTTGCCAGACCAGACCAACGCGGCCGCGGCGCAACGCCCGCAGTTCGAATTCGAAATTCTCCGCGCCGCTGCCGCGCAGCGCCGGGTTGAACCCGCCCAGCGCCTGGTAGAAGTCGCGCCGGATGGTGGTCACCGTGGGCACCACGGGGTGATAGGCCAAGTAGGCGGCAAGTGTGTAGCGTGTCAGCACGCTGGTGCGCTGGGGCGCGACGATGCCCATTGCCGCCCAATAGCCGGCTGGCGCGCCATCGCGGAAGCGGTCCGCCACGCGCACGGTGGTCTGCCCGTCGCGCTCGTCCAGCGTGCGGCTGTTGCAGAAGATGAGATCCACCTCGCCGCCAGCCATCAGCGCCCCGGTGGCGGCCAGGTAGTCGGCATCCCACAGGTCGTCGTGGTCCAGAAGTGCGATCCACTCGCCGCTCGCCTCGGCCACGCCGAGATTGCGGGCGCGCTGCTGCCCGCCATTGGCCACCCGCAGCGTGCGGATGCGCGGGCCGAAACCGGCGCAGACCGAAGGTGTTGCGTCGGTCGAGCCGTCGTCCACAACGATGACCTCGTGCGCCGGAAGCGTCTGCGCCAGCACCGTGGCGATCGTGCGGCCGAGCCGGCCGGCGGCATTGTAGGTCGGGATCACCACCGAGATTCGCATGTCGTATCCTTCCGAGCGCCTGCGCCTGGCGGCTTATCGCCGTTGCCGGTGAGCAACCGCAACGCCTGCTTGACCATTCGCGGTGGACAATGCTTGGTGCCTGCCTGACATCACCGGGAAACAAGCGCGCGGTGGCGAAGATCCAGGATCCCTCGTCGATGCCACAGACACCGCAAGCGCCTTTGATCAGCGTCCTGATGCCGGCCTTCAATGCGCAAGCCTATATCCGGCAAAGCGTTCAGAGCGTACTCGCCCAGACCTGCGAGAACTTCGAGCTGCTGGTCGTCGACGACGGATCGACGGACAACACCCGCGCCATCGTTGCCGCGATCGATGATCCCCGGGTGAGGATCATCGACAGCCCCGGAAACTGCGGGGTGGTGGCGGCACGCAACCGCGGGATTGCCGCGGCCCGAGGACGCTACATCGCGATCCATGACGCCGACGACATCTCGGTTCCCAACCGCTTCGTGCGCCAGGTGGAGTACCTGGACACCCATGAAACCGTGGCCGGGGTATGCGCGCGCCAGTCGATCCTGGAGCACGGCACGGTTCGGTTCCTGCGCGCCCCGGCGGGCACCGACCCCCTGGTCGTGCGGGCGGTGCTGCATTTCAGCAATCCGATCGGCCACGCATCGTTGATGTTTCGCGCGGCGTCGGTTGCCGCCCTCGGCGTGTACCAGCGCGAGGACATGGCATACGCGGAAGATTTCGATTTCCTCCACCGGCTCCTGGCAGTCGGGGAGATCTGCGAACTTCCGGAATACCTGGTGCTCTACCGGCGACACGAGGCGAACATCTCGCGCCTGCGCCGCATCACCATGCTCGAACGGACTGCCGCCGTGCTGCAACAGGCCTATGCCCGCCTGCTCGGCGAGACCTGCGCGGACGAGGCGCGGCTGATGGCCAACCACATGGTCGCCCAGGAGCCGTTCGCGGATGCGGGCCAGATGGTGCGCACCGGACGCTTCCTGGATCGCATCATCGATGCGCTCGGCGACCGCCATGCCCTCACCGCGCCGCAGCGCCTGGAGGTCACCCGGCGCGCGGCGCGGTTGTGGTGGGGCGTGGTGCAGTCCTCGGTTCGTGCCGGGCAATTCGTCATGCCGCTGCGCCATCACGGCGCGTTCAGTGCGGCCGCCTCGGGGCGGCCCCCGCTGCGACGCATCGCCTGGGCGGCGCTGGCCGGATTCGCGACCAACCGGTTGGGCGTCTCGCGGCCGCAGACGCGGCCCACCAACGCGGTGCGGCCATCGCTCAGGATTGGCGGGGTGGAGTTCCATCCGGTACCGCCGTCGCAGGAGCCCCCCACACTTTACGTGGTGATCGATACCGAGGCCGAGATCGACCGGACCGAGGCGGCCGGCCGCGCGGTGTCGGCCATGCACCAGCAGGCGCCGGCGCAGCGCCTGTTCGATGCCTGGGGCGTGCGGCCGGTCTATGTCGCCGATGATGCCGTCGCCTCCCGGCCGGAGGGCTACGAGCCGTTGCGCGCAATCCTCGACCGGCACGGCTGCGTGATCGGGGCGCAGATGCATGCCGGGGTCACGCCGCCGTTCGAGGAGGCCCGCAAGCTGCGCAGCCTGGTGGCGGCGATCGAGCGGAACTTCGGGGTGACGCCGCTGTTCTTCCGCGCCGGGCGCCATGGCGTCGGGCCGAACACCATGGGCCTGTTGGGCGACGTGGGCTTCCAGGTCGATTTCAGCCTGCTGCCGCATGCCGATCTGCGCGCGCAGGGCGGGCCGGATTTGCGCCGCGTCGAATGCGTGCCGTATCGCGCCGGCGGCGTCCTGTCGGTGCCGATGACGCGCGGGCTGATCGGCGCGCGGTCGCCGCGGCTGCATCCTCAGGGCATGCTGGCCCGGCTGGGCCTGGCCAATACCGTCACCCTCACGCCCGAGGGCTTTTCCGCGGCCGAGCAGATGCAACTGATCGACGCGATGATCCGGCGCGGCTGCCGGACCTTTGCGCTGCATTACCACAGCGCCTCGCTGGCCAAGCAGACGCCCCATGTCCGCAACGCGGCCGAACTGGCCGAGTTCATCGGGCGCATCGAGGCGGTCGGCACGCATTTCTTCCAGGTCCATGGCGGCCTGCCGGGCAATCCCGCCGACCTCCTGCCGCCCGAGATGCGCGGTCGGGTTTGGCCGAGGAAGAAGTTTCTTTTTTGAAAAAAAGAACCAAAAAACTTTTTGTCATAAGTTCCTCATGGTTGCTACCGGTGTTGTCTTAATGAATGAAGGTCTTTTTGCTTCTTTTTCTTCAGAAAAAGAAGACTTCCTTCCTACGTCACCGCCAGGCGCACCTGGAACCGCGCTTCCTGCCACTCGCCGCGCGCCATCACCTCGCCCAATGCCGCCGCCGCGTCCCACAGATCGACGTAGCGCGTGTACAGTGGCGTGATGCCGAAGCGCAGGATGTCGGGGGCGCGGAAGTCGCCGATCACGCCGCGGGCGATCAGGGCCTGCATGATCGGGTAGGCCTGGTCGTGGGCGAGGCAGACCTGGCTGCCGCGGCGGGCGGCGTCGCGCGGGGAGGCGAGGCGGGCGCCCCAGGTGCCCGCGATCTGTTCCAGCAGGGCGGCGAACAGGGTGGTCTGCTGCTGCGACTTGGCGCGCACCGCCGCCATCGGTGCCTGCAGGGCGATGTCCACGCCCACCTCCAGCGCGGCGAGGCTGAGCATCGGCGGCGTGCCGACCAGGGCGCGGGCGATGCCGGGGGCGGGGCGGTAGCCGGGCTCGAAGGCGAAGGGGGCGGCGTGGCCGAGCCAGCCGGTCAGCGGCAGGCGCAGGGCCTCGTGCAGCCGGGGCGCGACGTACAGGAAGGCCGGTGCGCCGGGGCCGCCGTTGAGGAACTTGTAGCCGCAGCCGACGGCCAGGTCGGCGTCGCAGCCGGCGAGATCGACCGGCACGGCGCCGGCGGAATGGGCGAGGTCCCAGAGCACCAGGGCACCCTGGGCATGGGCCGCGCGGGTCAGGGCGGCCATGTCGTGCAGGGCGCCGGTGTGGTAGTTGACGTGGGTCAGCATCAGCACCGCCACGTCCGGGTCCAGGGCGGCGGCGATCGCGTCGGGTTCCGCCAGGCGGAGCTGGTGGCCGCGGTCCAGCAGGGCGGCCAGCCCCTCGGCGATGTAGAGGTCGGTGGGGAAGTTGCCGCGTTCGGACAGGATCGCGCGGCGGTCCGGGCGGGCGGCCAGGGCGGCGCCGAGCAGCTTGAACAGGTTCACCGAGGTGGAATCGGCGACCATGACGCTGCCGGGGGCGGCGCCGACCAGTTGGGCGATCTTGTCGCCGACGCGGGCGGGGGCGGCCATCCAGCCGGCGTCGTTCCAGCTTCGGATCAGGCCGCTGCCCCATTCCTCGCGCACCACCTGGGCCACCCGGGCGGGGGTGGCCCTTGGCAGGGCGCCGAGGGAGTTGCCGTCCAGGTAGATGACGCCGTCCGGCAGGGCGAACAGGTCGCGCAGCGGGGCGAGGGGATCGTCGCGGTCCAGGGCGGCGAGGTCGGCGCGGGTGATGGTCATGGGGTCTCCGGCCTGGTTGGGATGCCCCGGCCGGGCCGGGAGCCCGGGGGGCGGGGGGCGGGCAGGCGCGCTACCAGATGGTGTAGCCGCCATCGATCAGCAGGGCGCTGCCGGTCATGTAGCGGGCGGCGTCGCTGGCGAGATAGACGGCGAGGGGGCCGAGGTCTTCTGGCTGGCCGGGCTCGCCGATGGGGACCGCGGCGCGGATGCTGTCGATCATCGCGGGGTTGTCGCGCGCCCAGCGCAGGTTGGGCTCGGTCATGAAGTAGCCGGGCAGGATGGCGTTCACGGTGATGCCGTGCGGCGCCCAGTCGGCGGCGGTGGCGCGGGTGAAATGGATGACGGCGGCCTTGGCGGCTTCGTAGTGCCGGCCGCCGATGCCGCGGTTGGCGATCAGGCCGCTCATCGAGGCGGTGTTGATGATGCGGCCGGACTTGGCTTCGCCCGATTTCGTGCGGGCGAGCATGGCGCCGCCGATGAGCTTGGTGCAGAGGAAGGTGCTGGTCAGGTTGAGGTCGATCATCGCCTGCCAGTCGGCCAGCGACTGGTCCTCGATGGGCACGTCGATGCGGCGGCCGCCGATGTTGTTGATCAGGATGTCGATGGGTCCCAGCGCCAGGGCGGCGTGGCAGGCGGCCTGGCAGCCGGCGGGGGTGGCGGCGTCGGCGGCGATGGTCCAGCATTGCCGGCCGCGGGCGCGGATGTCGGCGGCGGTGCGGTCCAGGCTTTCGGGGTCGCGGCCGACGATCACCGCGTCGGCGCCGGCCTCGGCGATGGCCAGGGCCATTTCGCGGCCGAGGCCGCGGCTGCCGCCGGTGATGAACAGGCGGCGGCCGTCGAGGCGGAAGCGGTCGAGCACGGACATGGCGGTTCCTCCGGCAGGCTTCATCCGTAGAGGAAGGCGGCGGGCGAGGCCAGGGCGGCGACTATTGATTTCGATATCGCAATGAATTGGACATGCGGATGCGCCCCCGCGAGAGGGCGCGAAACGGGTTCGGGCGGCGGGTGGCGGCGCGCGCGCGCGGCGCGGGGGCGTTCGGCGTGTGCAGGATGGCGGGCGGCCGGGCGGGCGCGCGGGGTGCGCGATCGGGCGCGGGGGTGCGGCCGGCAGGAGGGGGAATGGCGCGCGGGCGTGCGGGTGCGGTTCGGCCGCGGCGCGCGGACGGGTCCGGTGACGGGATTGATGTCGGGTCTGGTGACGGGTCTGGTGACGGGTCTGGGGCGGGCGCGACGTGCGGCACGCGGGGGCGGGGTGGCGGATTGCGGGTGGGGGGAGTTTGCCGGCCTGCCAGAGTGCCAGGAGATCCTCCAGCCGGCCGAGCAGGCGCGCGAGGGCGGCCATGATGAGGGCGTGCAGCGCCTCCGGCAGCCACGCGGGCGCGGGGCCCGGCGTGCGCATGCTGGCGATCTGTTCGGCCAGGGTGGGAGGGTGTGATAACATTTGATGGGATTATAATTAACTCGCTGGACCGCTGCAAGAGGATTCCCTGAAGGCGGGGCGCGGAGGCTGGCATGAGTCTTTGCTTTGCGCGCGGCCACCGGCCAGCCCCGCGCGCGATACCAGCCCGCGAAGCGGCCGGAAGAGTCGGCCATTTCGCGGGCTGGTATCGCTCAGGGTGACGGCGAGTGTGTGGGGATTCCGAGGCAATCGGATGAAGTTTTTTTGCTTCTTTTTGTTCACAAAAAGAAGACCTTTCTTTCGCCACCTGTTAGAGATAGGGCAGCAGCAGCCGCGCCGCCGCGTCGCGCAGGCGGATGGCGAGCGTGCGATTGCGCAGTTCGTGCAGACCGACCGGGCGGCTGGGTGTGGCGTCGATCAGGGCATCGAGCCGGGCGGTCAGTTCGGGGTCGCGCAATTCGATATCCAGTTCGAAGTTCAGCCGCAGGCTGCGCATGTCCCAGTTGGCGCTGCCGACCAGGCACCAGGCGCCGTCGATGGTCATCAGCTTGGTATGGTTGAAGGGCGGCTGGCTCCACTGCACGTCGCAGCCGGCTTCGGCCATGGCGATCAGCCCGTCGCGCATGGCCCAGTCCAGCAGTTTGTGGTCGCTGCGGGCGCTGACCAGGATTTCGACCCTGGTTCCGCGCAGGGCGGCGAGGGCGAGGGTGCTGGCCAGGGCGTCGTCCGGCAGGAAGTAGGGTGTCATCACGCGGATGCGATGGCGGGCGGTGGTGAGGGCGGACATCTTCAGCAGCTTGATCCGCTCCAGCTCGTGATCGGGGCCGGAGGTTGCCACGCGCGCCAGGGTGGGGCCGGGGGTGGGGCCGGGGGTGGGGCCGGGGGTGGGGCCGGGGGTGGTGACGGCCGCGGCGCCGGGCGGGAACCAGGCGGGGCCCTGGAGTTCCTCGCCGGCGGCGAAGTCCCAGTCCTCGGCGAAGGCGGCCATCATCTGGCCGACCACGGGGCCTTCGACGCGGAAATGCATGTCGCGGATGCCGCGGCGGCGCAGGCGCAGGAGGGGCCGCTTCGGGCGGCCGGGGTCGAGGTTCTCGTCGCCGATGTTCAGGCCGCCGGCGAAGCCGACCAGCCCGTCCACCACCAGCAGTTTCTTGTGCGACCGCAGGTTCAGCAGCGGCATGCGCCACGGCAGCGGCGAGTGCAGGAACCGCGCCGAGGGCACGCCCGCGCGGCGCAGCTGCCGCCACGCCCCGGCGTTGAAGAAGCCGCCGCCGAAGCCGTCGATCAGCACCCGCACCGCCACCCCGCGCGCCACCGCGGCGGCCAGGGCGGCGATGAAGTGCCGCCCGGAGGTGTCGGCGCGGAAGATGTAGCTGCTGAGCGCGATGCTGGTGGTGGCCCCGGCGATGGCGCGCAGCATGGCGGGATAGGCTTCGTCGCCGTGCAGCAGCGGCGCGACATGGTTGCCGGCCAGCATGCTGCGCCCGGTGATGGCGGTGGCGGCGCGGCCCAGCGGTATCAGGTGGGCGGGGGCGATGGCGGTGCAGGCGGGCTCGTCGGGGGCGGCCAGCTGGCGGCGATGCAGGCGGCGGCCGCGGCGCTCGATGCGGTTGACGCCCAGCAGCACGTACAGGATGGCGCCGAAGCCGGGGGCGAGCCAGGCCAGGCCGATCCAGGCGGACGATGAAACCGGGCTGCGGCGATGGAGCAGCACATGCACGGTGACGGCGGCGGAGCCGGCCATCTGGGTGATGGCGATGGCGGTCCAGAAGGCGTTCCAGCCGGGGGTCATCGGGTTGTTTTTAGAAAAGAAGAATCTTCCTTTTCTGAAGAAAAAGAAGCAAAAAGACTTTCATTCATTGGAGTGTGCGGCATCGCCGTCGCCCCACGCTCCAAGGAACGGAAGTTTTTTGGTCCTTTTTTTCAAAAAAGAACAGCTTCCTTCCTTCATCCCTTGCGCAAATTCCAGAACAGCGGCCGGGCGGCGCGCAGGATGCCGGTGACGCTGCTGCGCCGGGCCAGCGGGGAGCGCCACATGCCGGTGGGCACGAAGGGCACTTCCTCGAAGGCCAGCAGCTGCA
The DNA here is from genome assembly GCA_020848935.1 of Acetobacteraceae bacterium. Taxonomy (GTDB): domain Bacteria; phylum Pseudomonadota; class Alphaproteobacteria; order Acetobacterales; family Acetobacteraceae; genus CAMDGX01. The sequence continues at coordinate 5,297 of JADLHF010000277.1, read as the reverse complement.
TTTCGCGGCCCAGGCGCTGTTGGCTGGCCAGGTCCGGCGCGTCGTACCAGGCGTCGCGCAGGGCTTCCATGGCGGGGGAGTTGTACCAGCCAAACCAGGCTTTCGGGCCGCTGCCCCACAGCGCGGTGTAGACGGCGGGATTGGAGGAGGTGAAGCCGCCGCCGGAGGTGCAGAAGATGCTCCAGCCGCCTTTGTCCACCGGCTCGCGGCTGGCGCGGCGCTGGATCAGCGAGCCCCAGTCGGTGGCGACGTATTCGACGTTCAGGCCGAGCCGGTCGCACAGGGCGCGGGTGACCTGGGCGAGGGCGTTGAGGGTGGGGAAGTCGGTGGGGGCCATCAGGACGAGTCTTTCGCCGTTGTAGCCGCTTTCGGCGACCAGTTTTCTGGCCGCGGCGAGGTCGCGCTTGCCGGTGATCCTTTCCATGCCGGCGTCGTTGGCCAGCGGGGTGCCGGGGGTCCAGATGCCGACCGGCTGGGTGGTGTAGGGGCTGTCGGGACCCATCACGGCGGCGAGGTAGTCCTTCTGGCTGGCGATGGCCAGCACGGCCTGGCGCAGCTTCATGGCGTTGAAGGGAGGCTGGCGGTGGTTGAAGCGGACGATGCCGAGCTCGCCGAGCAGGTCGTTGTCGTCCACCGCCACCTCGCGGGTGCGGCGCAGCATGGGCAGCAGGTCGGCGAGCGGGCGTTCCAGCCAGTCGATCTCGCCGGTCTGCAGCGCCGCGGCGGCGGTGGCGGGGTCGGGCATGACGATCCATTCGACGCGGTCGACATTGACCAGCTTGGCGCCGGCCATGTTCGAGGGCGGGTCGCTGCGGGGGACGTATCTGTCGTGGCGGGCATAGGCGGCGCGCGCGCCGGAGACCCATTCGTCGCGCAGGAAGCGGAAGGGGCCGGAGCCGATGTATTCGGTGATCTGCTGGAAGGCGTCGGTGGCGGCGATGCGGGCGGGCATCATGTGGCAGTTGTTGGCCAGGGCCATCGGCAGCAGGGGGAAGGGCTTCTTCAGCAGGATTTCGAAGCCGCGATCGCTGACGGCGCGCATTTCGTTGAGCTGGGCGGCGATGCGCTGGCCCATGCCGTCGCGCTTCATCCAGCGGGCCAGCGAGGCGATGCAGTCCGCGGCGCGCACCGGCTCGCCGTCGTGGAACAGCAGGCCGTCGCGCAGGGCCAGGCGCCAGGTGAGCTTGTCGTCGCTGGTGGTGGCGCCGGCGAGCATTTGCAGGCGGGGGGTGAGGGATTCGTCGAAGGCCCAGAGCTGGTCCCAGACCATGTAGGCGTGGTTGGCGGCGACGGTGGCGGTGGTCCAGACCGGGTCGGGGTTGGCGAGGTTGGCCTGGGGGACGAATTTCAGCACGCGGCTGCCCGCCTGGCCGCCCGCCTGGCTTGGCGTCTGGCTGAGCGCGGGGCGGGCGAGGCCGCCGGTGGTGGCCGTGATGGCGGCGGCGGCGAGAAACCTCCGGCGGTGCATGGCGTGCGCTCCCTGGTGCCGCGTGCGGGCGGCGTGGGGGGAGCGTACAGCAGCGGCGGGGTGTGGAAAACCTTTCCGGCGGCGGGCTCAGGCCTCGCGGTAGATCAGCAGGGTCAGGCCGACCAGCAGGAAGCATAGCGGCCAGGCCCAGCCGGCGATGCGCTGGCCCGGCGTGCCCGGTTCCAGCCGCAGCTCGAGCCAGCGGGCCCAGGCGCCGGCGAGCCCGGCCAGGGCCAGCGGGGTGTGGGTGATCTCGATCAGCAGCTGCTCCTTGATGTTGGCGATGGCATGGGAGTGGGTGAGCAGGGCGGCGGAGGACAGGGCGGTGGCCAGCGGGAAGACCAGGGGCTGCCAGCCCTGGCGCTGGCCGGTGATGCGCACCCGCCATTCGAACAGGGCGAAGCAGACCAGCACCAGGACGACGAAGCGGTGCTGGAGGACCTCGACATCGCGCAGGCTGTCGAGGAAGGAGATGGCGCCGAGCGGCCAGGCCTCGGGGTCGGAGCGCCAGAACAGGAAGCCGGCGAGGCCGAGGAACAGCAGCGGCCAGTGCCCGGCGATGCGCAGCCCGGCACGGTGGAGCAGGGCCATCAGGGCGATGGCGACGACGAAGATGCCGGCCCAGTGGTGGTTGTATTCCGACCAGGCGAGGTCGGCGGCGTTGCGCGGCGGGATCACGCCGGCGCCGGGGACGAAGGCGAGCTGGGGCTTGGTGCCGGCGAGGCGGGCTTCCCGGTCGAGCTGGGCCTGCAGCGCGGGCTGGGTGAGTTCGCCGTGCTCGGGCGATTCCAGGCGGGGCCATTGCGGCCAGTTGCGCTCGACGATCTCGTGGAAGGTGACGCGGTCGTCGCGCAGGTCCACCGCCGGGGGGACGGAGGTGAGGGAGGAGGCGGCGAAGAAGATGGTGAAGCCGACGCCGAGTTCGACTTCGGCGAAGCGGCGCAACCGGGTGGGGGATTGGCGCGTGGGGGACTGGGTGCGGTCGCGGCGCAGGCGGCGGATCAGGCGGAAATTGCCGAGGCCGAGCAGGAGCAGGCCGGCGAACATGGCGGCCTTGGCCGAGACCATGACGCCATAGGCGGTGCCGTAGAGGCCGGCGAGGTCGCCGATATAGGCGACCGCCAGCGCGGCGGCGGAGGCCAGCAGGCAGGCGACGCCGATGATCGACAGGGTGGAGAAGCGCTCGCCCACCACCACCGCGGTGGCGGGGGCGCGGGCCTGGGCGAGGGCGGCGAGGAAGGCGGGGATGCCGCCGATCCACAGGGCGGCGCCGAACTGGTGGATGGCCGAGATGACCAGCAGGGCGGTGCCGTCCGTCAGGCGGGCGGCGGCGTGGGTGGAGAAGGTGGCGGCCGCCAGGGTGGCGGCGACCAGCGGCAGCACCAGCCACCATGGCGCGCGGGCGCCGAAGGCCGCGATCACCGCGGCCAGCAGCAGTACCATGGCGATGCGCGCGGCACCGGCCAGGGCGAACTGGGCGCCCAGCGCGTCGGCGACCGGCATGTCCAGCGTGCTGGCCAGGATCGCGGCCGGCAGGGCCAGGCCGGCGGCCGCGGCCAGCGCCATGGCCAGGGCGGCCCAGACGGCGATGCGCGCGGTGGTGTCGGCGATGCGCTGGCCGGCGGCGCCGAGCAGCCAGGCGCGCGGCTGGGCCAGCAGGACCAGGAACAGCGCGCTGCCCAGGGCGGTGGACTGGGCGGCCAGGGTGACGCCGTGCAGGACGATCGACAGGTAGCCGAAGAGATCGACCAGCAGCTCCATCTCAGGGGGCGGTCACGGAGAATGGCAGCTCGCCGCGGGTGATGTGGCCGTCGATGGCCAGCACCTGCCAGCGCAGGACGTGGCGGCCGGGGGTGAGCTGGGCGGTGGCGGCGAGGACGTGGTCGGAGCCCGGCAGCAGCTTCAGCACGGTCAGGGAGCGGTCCGGGCGGAGCAGGGCCAGGCGGGAGCGGGCGATGTCGAGCCGGCTGTTGAAGCGCAGGGTGAGGGTGCGTTCGCCGGGCGGGATGGCGGCGGCGTGGCGGGGGTCGCTGTCCAGCAGGATGGCGTGGGCGTGGGCCGGGCGGGCGGGCGATAGCGCCAGGGCGGCGAGGGCGAGGACTCGGCGGCGGGGGAATGCTGTCACGGGATGGCGGCCGGTTCCTTGTGCGCCCGCGGTGGCGCGCCTTGCGGGGCCGGGATTTAGCGAAGGTGCCCGGCCGTGTCCAATGCGCCGCCTGGACCTGGGAGGGCAAACCATGTTGAGTCCGGGGCATGTCGTTGCCGCCGCCTGCCGCCGCCCGTCCGCCCGTGCCCTGCCGGGCCGCGTTCCGCTGGTTCCACACCATCGGCACGCGGTGGATGGACAACGACGTGTACGGGCATGTGAACAACGTGGTGTATTATTCGTGGATCGATACGGCGGTGAACCGCTTCCTGATCGACCATGGCGCGCTGGTGATCGGCAGCAGCGCGGTGGTGGGGATCGTGGCGGAGACCGGGTGCCGGTTCATCGCCCAGATGGCCTATCCCGACGATGCCACGGTGGGGCTGGCGGTGGTGCATCTGGGCCGCAGTTCGGTGCGCTACGAGGTGGGCGTCTTCCGCAATGCGGAGGACAGTGCCGCCGCGGTGGGGCATTTCGTGCATGTCTATGTCGATCGGGCGACGATGCGCCCGGTGCCGATCCCGGGCGATGTGCGCGCGGTACTGGAACAAATCAGCAGAACCGGAGGAGACTGACCATGGATCTCGGCATTCGCGGCAAGAAGGCGATCGTCTGTGCGGCCAGCAAGGGGCTGGGGCGGGGCTGTGCGATCTCGCTGGCGCGCGAGGGGGTGGACCTGGTGATCACGGCGCGCGGGACGGAGGCGCTGGAGGCGACGGCGGCGGAGATCCGCGCCAAGTACCAGGTGCGCGTGACCACTGTGGCCGGCGATATCTCCACCGAGGCGGGGCGGGCGGCAGCGCTGGCGGCGTGCCCGAACCCGGACATCCTGGTGAACAACTGCGGCGGACCGCCGCCGGGGGATTTCCGCGACTGGAACCGCGACGACTGGATCAAGGCGATCGATTCCAACATGCTGACGCCGATCTTCCTGATCAAGGCGGTGGTGGACGGGATGATCGGGCGCAAGTTCGGGCGGATCGTGAACATCACCTCGGCCTCGGTGAAGTCGCCGATCCCGCATCTGGGGATGAGCAACGGGGCGCGCGCCGGGCTGACCGGGTTCGTGGCCGGGCTGGCGCGGCAGGTGGCCAAGCACAACGTGACCATCAACGGGCTGCTGCCGGGGCCGTTCAACACCGATCGCATCCGCAACTCGTCGCTGGCGATGGCGCAGAAGGCGGGCAAGACGCTGGAGGAGGCGCTGGCGGACATGGGGAAGAACAACCCGGCCGGGCGGATCGGCGATCCCGCGGAGTTCGGCGAGGCCTGCGCGTTCCTGTGCGGCGCCAATGCCGGGTTCATCGTGGGGCAGAACCTGGTGATGGATGGCGGGAACTTCAATTCTTCGATGGGGTAGGAAGGAAGCGCTTCTTTTTTGAAAAAAAGAAGCAAAAAACTTCATGAATTTGCCATGATGTGGCCGCGGCGTTGCATCGCCAGGAAATGAGTGAAGTTTTTTTGCTTCTTTTTGTTCACAAAAAGAAGTCTTCCTGCCTTCTCTTCAGGAGCTGGACATGACCGAGCTGTGCTACCGATCCGCCCGGCGCCTTGCCGCCATGGTGCGCAAGCGCAAGCTTGGCTGTGTCGAGTTGCTGGACCATTTCGTGGCCCGCATCGAGCGCCATGACGGTGCCATCAACGCCGTGGTGGTGCGCGATTTCGAGGCGGCGCGGCGGCGGG
>JADLHF010000276.1 GCA_020848935.1 Acetobacteraceae bacterium | reverse complement strand
GCCGCACACGCGATGACCGAGGGAGAGTGCCATGGGCGAGCTGCAACGGCGGGATGTGCTGGCGCAGGCGGGCGTGCTGGCCGGGGCTGCGCTGCTGCAAGCCGGCGCCATGCCACGAACCGCCGCGGCCCAGGCGGGACCCGCCCTGGTCGTACCCTGGAGCGACCCGCCCGAACCCGTGCCGCCGGCGCTCTCCGGCGTCATCCAGTCGCTGACACCCTGGGAAAACCTCGATTCCTGGATCACGCCCAACGACAGGTTCTTCGCCATCGGCCACTACGGCTTCCCGGCGATCGACGCCGCGGACTGGCGGCTCGAGATCGCGGGCCTGATCGACCGTCCGGCCAGCCTGACGCTCGACCAGATCAAGGCGCTGCCCCGCCACGAGGTCACCAGCACGATCGAGTGCTCCGGCAACAACGGCCTGTCGTTCCTGACCAGCGCCATCGGCAACGCACGCTGGGCCGGCACGCCGCTGGCGCCGATCCTCCGGGCAGCGGGCGTCAGGCCGGGCGCGATCGAGGTCGTGTTCTTCGCCGCCGACAAGGGCCAGGAGGTGCTGCGCAAGGGCACGCCGCTGGAACTGTCGATCACCAGCAATTTCGCCCGCAGCATGTCGCTCGACGACGCGACCGACCCTTCCATCCTGCTCTGCTACGAGATGAACGGCGCGCCGCTGCCACGCACGCACGGCTTCCCGGTGCGCCTGATCGCGCCCGGCTGGTATGGCGTTGCCAACGTCAAGTGGCTGAGGCGGATCGAGCTCAGTGCCGCCAGGTTCATGGGGCGGTTCATGGGTCGCGACTATGTGACGGTCCGCGAGGAGAATCTCGGCGGTCGGACCGTCGTGACCGAAACCTCGGTCGGCCGTACGCGGCTGAAGTCGGCGCCGGCCCGCGTGACCAGGGCGGCCGGGGGCTACCGCATCGAGGGCATGGCCTGGGGGCCGCTGCCGATCGCCGCGGTCGAGGTCAGGATCGACACCGCTCCCTGGGTCAAGGCGACGCTGGATGGCACGCAGGCGTCGGCGGCGACCTGGCGATCGTGGCATCTGGACTGGGCTGCCGCGCCGGGCGAGCACACCGTCACGACCCGGGCGATCGACCAGGGTGGAAACACCCAGCCCGCGATGGATGATCCGTCGATCGCCGACAAGATGACCTACTGGGAAAGCAACGGGCAGATCACCCGCCGGATCAGCATCACCTGAACCCTCCAGGCGGCCAGTGCTGAGGGTGGCCGGTGAGCGAGGTACGGTCAGAAGTTCCGCCCCTCGATCGCCGCATTGCTCGCCTGTGCCAGCGCAGTGCCGCCGCCGCGCCTGCCAATGCGCATCCGCCACGCCAGCCATGCCGGGCGGCGATGCCGCGTACCCCATCCCCACCTCCCGCTCCGTCCGATCCGGGGAAATTCATGGCCGCCACATGACCCCGCCACGTCCCCAGATCGGCGCATCGGGTGACTGTTCGGGCAGCAGCCCGATATCGTTCAGCATCCGCCGATCAAGCCGCGCATTGCCCGCAACGCGCAAGCGAACGGATCGTGCGCAGGCGACGAGGCACGACAGACCGTCCAGTGCGGCCCGCCACACGATGTGCGCGGCCTCGCAGTTTCCGGCCGACGCGGCCACAGGGCGTATCAGGGTCGGGGTCATGGTCGTCTCCCGGTTCGTGATCGGCTGACGCAAGCCGTCAGTCCGGGAAGTTTCGGGCGGGGGACATAAACCGTCCCGAGAGGATCCTGATCTCCCGCCGATCCCTGGTGTATGGTTGGCCGAGGCTACGCCGTTATGTCGGGGGACCATGGACGAGACGCCAGGGGATATGGTCCTGCGCTTCGCCGGGATCACGCTGGATGGCCCGCGCGGCTGCCTCAGTGGTGCCGACGGCAGCGAAATCGCGCTGGCTCCAAAACCCTTCGACGTCCTGATGGTGCTGGCGCGGAACGCGGGCCGCACACTCAGCAAGGCCGCCCTGCTCGATGCCGTCTGGCCCGGCGTGCACGTGACCGAGGACAGCCTGTTCCAGGCGGTGCGCGAAGTGCGCCGTGCCATCAGCGACGAGGCCGGGCACGTGCTGCGCACCGTGCCGCGGCGCGGCTACATGCTGGATGCCGTGGTGACCGCCACGCTACCTCCGGCCGTCACGCTTTCGCCACACGCGCCCGGTGCCATATTGGCCCCGCCGGCAGATCGGCCGTCGCTCGTTGTGCTGCCCTTCGAGAACATGAGCGGCGATCCCGAGCAGGCCTATTTTGCCGACGGCATGGTCGAGGAGATCACCAGCGCCCTCGCACGCATCCGCTGGCTCTTCGTGATCGCACGCAACACCGCCTTCACCTATCGCGGGCGCGCGGTCGACGTGCGTGAGGTCGGGCGCGCACTGGGTGTGCGCTACGTCCTGGAAGGCAGCGTGCGCCGGGCGGGTGGCCAGGTTCGCATCGGCTGCCAGCTGGTCGAGGCCGCGAGCGCACACCATGTCTGGAGCGAGCGCTTCGATGGCGACATGGCGGACGTGTTTGCGCTGCAGGACCGCGTGGCGCAAGCGGTAGCGGGCGCCATCGAACCCAGCCTACGGCTTGCCGAGATCGAGCGCGCGCGACGCAAGCCGACCGAAAACCTTGGCGCATACGAGCTGTACCTGCGTGCCCTGCCGCACCACTACGCCAAGACTCAGGCAGACAACGATGCGTGCCTGGCGCTGTTGCGCCGCGCCATCACACTCGACCCCGGCTTTTCGCTCGCGAAGGCCTTCCTGGCATTCAGTCTTGTGCAGCAGGAAATCCAGGGCTGGTCGGCTGCCGACACGCAGGAGGAGGGCATAAGGCTCGCGCGCGAGGCATTGGCCGATCCAGCAGACGACCCGGCAACCTTGCGCTGTGCCGGGCAGGCGATTGCCTGGCTGGCACAGGACCGCGCAGCCGGCCGGGCGGCGCTGGAACGTGCGCTGGCGCTGAACCCCAACTCCGCCCAGGTGCTTGGCAGTGCGGGATGGATCCTGAACTACCTGGGCATGGCCGGCCGCGCGGTGGAGTTGTTCGATCGGGCCATGCGACTCAGCCCGCTTGACCCGGAGATGGCATTCTTCCTCGCGGGGCGTGGCTTTGCCTGTCTGATGCTTGGGCAGCATGCCGAGGCGCTGGACGCCGGCACGCGCTCCATCCCGCTGCAGCCTGGGCGCATCACCGGCTACCGGGTGGTGATCGCGGCGCTGCATGCACTTGGCCGCCGTGAGGAAGCCCGCGTCACAGCACAGCGCTACGTGGCCGCGAATTCCTCCGGCGCACGGGTCTTCGCCGAACGCATCAGGTATCTGTTCGCCGACGAACAATTCAATGCACTGCTCATCGACGCCCTGCGCCAGGCAGGGTTGCCGGAATAGGAGCCGGCGGGCTCAGAAATTCCGCCCCTCGATCGCGGCGATCACCGCTTGCGTCACCTGCCGGAGCGTCGCCGTGCCGCCGACATCGCGCGTGCGGATGCCGGCGGCACACACCTGCTCGACCGCGGTCATCAGCGCTGCCGCCGCCGTCGCCTCGCCCAGATGTTCCAGCATCATGCTGGCCGTCCAGAACGTGCCGACCGGGTTCGCGACCCCAAGCCCCGCGATGTCGAAGG
>JADLHF010000275.1 GCA_020848935.1 Acetobacteraceae bacterium | reverse complement strand
TTGGGGGAATGTGCGAACTGCGCGGGGGAAAGACGCGGTCAGAAGTGGCGGAGTTCAGGGGAATTTCCGCCGGAGTGTGCGCACCGCGAACCAAAATTGAGACTTGGCGCTAGGCGTCTATCGCGCTGATGCCCCCCGCAGCGATCCGGCCTAGGAAGGAACCATGGGATCGATGCAGGTGGGAGTGGAACTTTGATCCGCCCTATGCCGGGCAGACCTTTATACCGTGGGCAGATTATAGCCTTGTGATTTGCAGCTGTTCAATACGACATTCTTTCGCGTTTCTACGCTCTACTACTCTCGTCGCGTTTTCTTTGGCCTCCTTCTTCCAGTCATGCAGCCCGCGGCCGGGACAGCAATCCGAAGTGGACCGCGAGCACGCCGAGGGCTGCCACAAGCATGCCCTGCGCGTTCTGCGGCGCGATCGGCCGGCCCGACCAACCCTGCCGCAGTGCCCATTCCCGCACCGAGGTCTCGCAGCCCAGCACGTGCCAGGCACAGGAGCCGACAGCGGTGTCGTGGCCGCCCAGCACATCCATCGCGTTGGCAATCTTGATCCGCGCATGCACGCTGGTTTCCGACAGGTGATCCACCCGCTGCCCCGGCATCCGCAGGAACGTCGTCGTCATCACACGATCGATCGCCGCCTTGCGGAACAGCGCACGGAACAACACACCGGTGTCGTAGAGTTCCTGGCCGATCGTGCCGCTGCGCAGCATCATCCCCAGCGTGTCGACGGCCCGATGGTGCCCCACAACCACCCCGGTGTCCGGGTCCGCGTCGAAGCTGCGAGGCTCGAATGCGCCGTGCTGCAGCCGCCACTGCGACGGCTTCGACAGATCCTCCAGGACAACGCGCTCCTTCTGACGGTTCTTCCTACCGGCCATGGCCATGTCCTCCATTGCGGCGCCCCCAGCGCCGTGTGGCCTCGTTGATGAGGGCCTGGCGCAGCCAGGGATCGGTGATGTCGTTGATGGCCAGGGCCGCGACGCCATGGCGGTGCCAGGCCGCGGCACGCATTGCGTCGAGGTCTGCGTCCGAGGCGGTGCTGCGCCCCAGGTCAAGGCTGGAGCGCGGCGCGCGAGGTGCCCCAGGGACTGTGCTGGTGTTGGCACGGGTCATGCCGGCACCATCGGGTTGCCGAGCGCCCCGAGGTGACGAGCCGCCGCGCACGAAACCCCCCGGAGCACGACACAACTCCCCTCTACATCATTGATATATATATTATTGTTATTATTGTTATATTGTATGAGGGGTTCTCCTCTGATCCCATGCGTATGGGTGGGGCTGGTCTTCCCCCCGTGCCCGCGCACAAAAGCACAAAATGCACAAAGGCGTTCTTTCAAAGGCTTAGGTCGGGGTCGCCGAATTGCGTGAATCATCTCATGTGTCCTCATCGGCCGGCAGGTCGCTGGGCGGCTGGGCCAGTACGTAGCGGGGGCCAGGACGCCGCCCGACGCCATTGGAGGGGGGAGGCGGGATCTCGATGATCACCTCGTGCGTCACCAGCGCGTTGATCACATCCCTGAATTCCCGCTCGGCGAGTTTCAGCCCCTTGTGGAACATGTCGCGCCGGCTGCAGGGGCCGTGCTTGCCGACGATGTTGATCGCCTTGTTCAGGCGCGCTTCGAATTCGCTGTCCGCCAGGAAGCGCTCGGCGTCGCGGAGCACGGTCCGGGTGCAGTGCTCTGCCAGCGCCCAGCCCCAGGACAGCTCGACCTCGGTGATCTCCGGTTGTGCCGGGTTGCGGCTGATGGCGCAGATCAGGGCCAGCTTGCTGGCGTTCTCGCCCAGCCGGTTGACGATCGAAGCCTTGGGGGTGCCAGCAACCCGCTTTGCCCAGGCATCCTCTTCGGCCAGTTTGCGGTTGTGCAGGGCGTCCGCGGCGGCCGTCATGGCCACGGTGTATGGCTCTGGCTCCTCGGTGGCCGTCATGGGCGCCACATGCACTTCCGGCAGGTTGCCGGGCGGCAGCGGGTTGCCCCGGCCGCGGATGATTGTCTTCAGCGCTTCCAGCAGTGCGGCCGGCGGGTTGATGATCTCGGCGTCGCGGTTTCGATCGGGTCGGTCATTGTCGGTGACGAACACCAGGAAGCGTGCGAGCGAACCGTCCGTCAGCGCCCCGCCTTCGAGTGCCTTCCAGAAGGTCGAAGGGGTGGTGGTGCCGTAGAAGCAGACGCAGGGCTGGTTGATGTCGACGCGAGGTGCGTCCTTCTTGTTGGCGTACTCGGTGCCGCGGTAGACGCCCTTGGCGCGACTGTAGAGCTTCATCAGGTCGGACCAGATCTCGGCCTTGTGAGCCGGCGCCTTGCCCCCGGTGACGGTGTTGAGGAACAGCCCGAACTCGTCGATCTGGAACAGCCGCGCGGGATGCTGCTCCAGGGCGGATACCATGCCGCGGCCGGAGGCCAGGCTTTCGCCGCCCAGGTAGCGATCCAGCTGCGCCAGATCGAAGCAACGCCTGATCACCTCCGGTGCGTGGTCCTTTCCGCCACCGCTCTCGGCCACGGCGGCGATGTAGATGTTGGTTCTTAGGTCGGTGCGGGTGCGATACTTGCGCCCGGCCAGCACCCCGATGGCGCAGATGGCGGCGCCGAGGGCGAGGAATGGCTGCGGGCGAAGGGCGGTTCTGACGCACTCCTCCACCAGCATCTGCAATACGCCGCCGGGCTGCACGATGCCGGCCGGCACGGGCAGCGGCTCGGCCTGCTGTTTCGCTCGGGTGGCGTGCAGCTTTGCCAGGAACGGGGCGGCTGGATGGACCGGCTCCGGTTCAGGCTGCGGCACACGCTGTGGCTGTGCCATGCCCTCGCGGAAGGCGCGCTGCAGCGTCCGCTCGGCGGCGCCCTGGTCCTGACATCGTGGCAGCAGCACGGATAGCGCATCTGCCAGCGCATTCCATGCGCTGCGTTCATCGAGGTGCCCCGCGGCAACCAGGCCGCCGATGGCGAAGCCTGCTTCGTTCACCGCCTGATGCTTGCTGCCATCCGGTGCATTGCGGATCTGCTCGCATCGCTCGTCCAGCGCCACCCGTCCGATGGCGCTGCCCCCGTGCTCCAGTATTGGGCGAGACGCGATGCGGGAGGACGGCGGCACGGGTTGGCGTAGCAGGGACGGCAGGAGCCAGGCTGGAACGTCGGCCACCTCGGCGTCGTTCACCACCTCATAGCCGGGTGACGGTGGCGCGATGACGTATCCACCATCGCCGCGCACGTCGATGCCGGGTGCGATCTTGCTGGCGCTGTTGCGGATCGGCTGCTCGGGCCGGCGGAAATAGAGATGCAGACCGCCGGAGGCGGTGCGCACCGTCCATGTCGGCGGCAGCCGGTGACTGTTGGCATCGAGCCAGGTGCGGCCTTGTCGGCCGTCCTTGACGTCGACGTCCACGATTACCAGCGCCGTCGCTTCGCCGGTCGGCATGCCGATCATGACGGCGGCAGGGTTGGCGAACAGGCGACGGATCACGGCAGGGTCGGCGGTGGCGTCTTTGAAGCCGTGCCGCGTCAGGGGCCGCTTGTTGGCGTCGCAGGGGAACACTGGCACGCCCAGCGCGACGGCTGCATCGGCCAGCCCGGCACCGCCGTCTGGTTCGCTCGTTCCTGCATGTTCCTCGACCTGTGTGCTGTCGCTCATCCCGGCAGCCCCTGCACCTTGCTCGCTGCCGTGTTGACCGCGATTTGCTGCTCGATCAGGGAGTCGACGTAGCCGCCGCAGATCGTCTCGACGAAGCTGGTCCATTCCGCCGGCGACCAGGTGGCCATGTCGGTGCGGCCGAGGGCATCGATGAATTCGCCCGCGGCATCGCCAGCGCGGCGCATGGCGGCGAGCTCGTGCTCGTTGGGGTCAACCATGCGACGCTCCTTCCAGATCTCGAGGCACACGCGCGAGCAGGTCGGCATCGTCCAATGCACGCGCAGCGCGCGCTCGCGGCGGAACCAGTCCCAGTGCGTGGCTGGGCGTGTGCACGTACGGCATCTCACCCAAACCTCACGCCGACGATTTCGGTGTATTGGCCTACCGGCCGCACCCGGATCGCGTTCGGCGCCGGCAGCGCCTGCGCTGCCTCCAATGCCTCAGCGACGCTGCGCGGCACGGGCCGACCGGCGGCGCGGTGCTGCCACCAGGCACAGGCCTTTTCACGGGGATACCCGGTGTGTTCGAAGCACACCCATTCGCTGTGCTGGCTGAGGCCGCAGCTATAGGTGACGCGCAGGGAGGCCGGCTTGCCCGGCTTCTCGTGGCGCGCGTAGCTGACGCCGGTGACCTCGCTCCATTCCGCTGTCTGCTGGGTGGACAGCAGTGCATCGGAGGCGGCGCGGGCGGCGACCTTCACGACGGGTGGCGGGAACTCGAAGCCGCAGGCGGTGCAGAGGCGGATGCTGGCATGGTTGATCGCCTGGCATTCGGGGCAGACCTTGATCGGCGCCTCTCCAGGTTCCTCCGACTTTTCCTTCTTCCTGCCGTCGACGGTGTCGATCGGCCCGTGCCGCGCGGTGTTGCCCGCGAAGTCCAGCACCAGGCAGTCCTCCTTGCCCTCGGCGAGACGGGTGCCACGGCCGACCATCTGGACGTAGAGGCCGACGCTCTTGGTGGGGCGCAGCAGCGCGATGAGGTCGACGCCGGGGGCGTCGAAGCCGGTCGTGAGCACGTTGGCGTTGGTGACGCAGCGCAGCCGGCCGGCCTTGAAGGCGGCGAGGATGCGATCACGCTCCGGGCCCGGTGTGTCGCCGGTCACCGTCTCGCAGGAGACGCCATGCTCGCGGATGGCATCGCCGACATGGCGGGCATGGGCGACGCCGGAGCAGAACACCAGCCAGGAGCCGCGGCCCTCGCCGTGGCGGACGATCTCCTCAACGGCGGCGCGCGTCA
>JADLHF010000274.1 GCA_020848935.1 Acetobacteraceae bacterium | reverse complement strand
TCCACCCAGCCCGCCCGCACCACCGGCGCCAGCACCGCCTGGGCAATCCGCATCCCGCGCTCCACCGTGAACGGCTCCGGCCCGGCATTCATCACGATCACCTGCAACTCGCCGCGGTAATCCGCATCGACCGTGCCCGGACTGTTCGGCAGCACGATCCCGTTCTTCAGCGCCAGCCCCGAGCGCGGCCGAACCTGCAACTCGTACCCCGCCGGCACGGCCACCGCCAACCCGGTCGGCACCAGCACCCGCCCCCCCGGCGGAATCACCACCGGCGCCGCCACCGCCGCCAGCAGATCCATCCCCGCCGCCCCCGGCGTGGCATAGGCCGGCAACGCCAGCCCCTCGGAATGCGCCAGCCGCTTCACCTGCACCGCAACCCTCACGCCAACGCCTCCGCAATTCGCGCGGCCAGCCGCGCCGCCACCTCCTCCTTGCCCAACCTGGGCCAGGGCTCGATCCCGGCGCCGGTCACCAGATGGACCTCATTCTCCGTCCCGCCCATGATCCCGGTCCCCGGCGACACGTCATTGGCCACGATCCAGTCGGCATTCTTGCGCACCCGCTTGGCGGCGGCATGCGCCAGCATGTCATGGGTCTCCGCCGCAAACCCCACCACCAGCCCCGGCCGAAGCGGCCCGGCCGCGGCAATGGTGGCGAGAATGTCGGGGTTGGCCACCAGCGCCAGCGCCGGCGGCGCCCCATCCGCCGTCTTCTTCAGCTTCCGCTCCCCCGCCCCGGCCACCCGCCAATCCGCCACCGCCGCCGCGAACACCGCCGCATCCGCCGGCAACGCCGCCTGGCACGCCGCCAGCATCTGCGCCGCCGTCTCCACCCGCCGCACGGCAACCCCGGCGGGATCGGCCATCGCAACAGGCCCGCTCACCAGCGTCACCCGCGCCCCCAGCGCCGCCAGCGCCGCCGCAATCGCATGCCCCTGCCGCCCGGAACTGCGGTTGGCGATATACCGCACCGGATCGATCGGCTCATGCGTCGGCCCGCTGGTCACCAGCACATGCCGCCCCGCCAACGGCTGCGGCCGGTCCAGCATCGCCGCGATCGCCGCCAGGATCGCCGCCGGCTCCGCCAGCCGCCCCGCGCCCCACTCGTTGCACGCCATCGCCCCCTCGTCGGGCCCCACCACCGCCACGCCACGCGCCCGCAGCGTCGCCATGTTGGCCTGCGTCGCCGCATGCCCCCACATCCGCACATTCATCGCCGGCGCCACCAGCACCCGCTTGTCCGTCGCCAGCAACACGGTCGATGCCAGGTCATCGGCCAAGCCCGCCGCCATCTTGGCCAACAGGTCGGCCGTCGCCGGCGCCACCACCACCAGGTCGGCCGCCCGCGAAAGCTGGATGTGCCCCATCTCGTTCTCGTCCGACAGCGAGAAGATATCCTTGAACACCCGGTTCTCGCTGATCGCCTGCAACGTCAGCGGCGTCACGAACTGCGCGCCCCCCCTGGTCAGCACGCAGGTCACGTGCCCACCCGACTTGCGGATCAGCCGGATCAGCTCGATCGCCTTGTACGCCGCAATCCCGCCCGCCACGATCAGCAGGATGCGCCGCCCCGCAACGCTCACAGCCGCCACCCGGAATGGATCGCCGCGATCCCGCCGGCCAGGTTCCTCACCCGCACCCGCTCGAACCCCGCCCGCCCCATCATCCCGGCCAGCGTCGCCTGGTCCGGATGCATCCGGATGCTCTCGGCCAGGTACTGGTAGCTCTCGGCATCCCTTGCCACCACCCGCCCCAGACGCGGCAGCACCTTGAAGCTCCAGGCATCATACACCGGTGCCAGCGCCGCCACCTGCACGGCGGAAAACTCCAGGCACAGGAACCGCCCGCCGGGCCGCAGCACCCGCCGCGCCTCGCGCAGCACCGCATCCTTGTCCGTACAGTTCCGCAGCCCGAACGCCATGCTCACTGTATCCACCGCCCGGTCCGGCAGCGGCAGCATCTCGGCATCCGCCACCAGGAAGGACAGACCGGCCACATGCCCCCGCCCCAGCAGCCGCTCCCGCCCCACCGCCAGCATGCTCTCGTTGATGTCCGACAGGATCGCCGGCCCGCCGCCACCCTCCAGCCAGCGCAGCGTGATGTCCCCCGTCCCGCCCGCCAGGTCCAGCAGCGAGCGCCCGGGCCGCGGGTCGAGCTGGCTGACGAACACCTGCTTCCACAGCCGGTGCACCCCCAGCGACATCAGGTCGTTCATCACGTCATAGCGCCGCGCCACGCTGTCGAACACCGCGCGCACCAGCGGCTTCTTCGCGTCCAGCGGCACATCGCGGAAGCCGAAATGGGTCGTCGGCTGCGGGGCATTGTCGGACATGGCCGCGACCATATAGCGTCCCCGCCCATGCCGGAACTCCCCGAAGTCGAGACCGTGATGCGCGGCCTGCGCGCCCAGCTGGAGGGCCGGGTGATCCGCCGCGCCCAGATCCACCGCCCCGACATGCGCTTCGCCTTCCCCCCCGGCCTCGCCGCCCGGCTCACCGGCGCCCGCATCGCCTCGTTCCGCCGCCGCGCGAAATACATCCTGATGCGGCTGGACAGCGGCCAGAGCGTGCTGATCCATCTCGGCATGTCCGGCCGCCTGCTGATCGAGCGCACCGGCCGCAACGCCATCCCCGCCCACGAGCACCTGACCATCGAGACCGAGGACGGCACCCTGGTCGGCTTTGTCGATCCCCGCCGCTTCGGCTCCGTCGATCTGGTGGCCACCGCCGCGGAGGACAGCCACCGCCTGCTGGCCACTCTCGGCCCGGAGCCGCTGGACGGCGCCTTCGACACCGCCGCCCTGGCCGAGGCCCTCGCCGGCCGCCGCACGCCGCTGAAGGCCGCCTTGCTCGACCAGAAGACCGTCGCCGGCCTGGGCAACATCTATGTCTGCGAGGCGCTGTTCCGCGCCGGCCTGTCGCCCACCCGCCTGGCCGGCACCCTCAAGCGCCGCGCCCTCGCCCGCCTGGTCCGCGAGATCAAGGCCACCCTGGCCGAAGCCATCACCGCCGGCGGATCGTCCCTGCGTGACTACGTCCAGCCCGATGGCGAACTCGGCTATTTCCAGCACGCCTGGAAGGTCTATGGCCGCGAGGGCGAACCCTGTCCCGGCTGCCCCGGCCCGCCCGGCTGCCCCGGCATCGCCCGCATCGTGCAGTCCGCCCGCAGCACCTTCTATTGCCCCCGCCTGCAACGCTGAGCTACCACCCCCCTCACACGCAGGAGGCCCCGCATGCCCGAGATGATCATCGTCGAGACCCACGGCCCCGTCGGCCTGGTCCGCCTCAACCGCCCGACGGCGCTCAACGCGCTGTGCGACCAGTTGATGGCGGAACTCGGCACCCAGCTCCTGGCCTTCGACGCCGACCCCGCCATCGGCGCCATCGTGCTGACCGGCAGCGAGCGCGCATTTGCCGCCGGCGCCGACATCAAGGAGATGCGCGAGCGCACCTATCCCGCCGTGTACCAGGACGACTTCATCGGCAAGAGCTGGGAGACGGTGCTGCAGGTCAAGAAGCCCGTCATCGCCGCCGTGGCCGGCTTCGCGCTCGGCGGCGGCTGCGAGCTGGCGATGATGTGCGACATCATCCTGGCCGCCGAAACCGCCAAGTTCTGCCAGCCGGAGATCAACCTCGGCGTGATCCCCGGCGCCGGCGGCACCCAGCGCCTGACCCGGGCGGTGGGAAAGTCCAAGGCGATGGAGATGGTGCTCACCGCGCGCATGATGGACGCCGCCGAGGCCGAGCGCGCCAACCTGGTCAGCCGCGTGGTGCCCGCCGCCGAGCTGATCGCCGAGGCACTGAAGCTCGGCGAAAAACTGGCCGCACTCTCCCCGGTGGCCGTGGCCATGGCCAAGGAGGCGGTGAACCGTGCCTTCGAGCTGACCCTGAACGAGGGCGTGCGCTTCGAGCGCCGGCTGTTCCTGTCGCTGTTCGGCACGCCGGACCAGCGGGAGGGGATGGCCGCCTTTGCCGAGAAGCGGAAGCCGCAATTCGGCCGCGCCTAGCGGGTGCGCGCCGCAAGCCTGCGCCGCTTCCTTGACTCGCGGCGACCGGCCCCATAGAACCCGCATCTTGTCGCCGAGGCGGGATTGCCGGCAAACTGCCATCTTCGCGGTTTGCACGCCTGTGCCGCCTTCCACCCTGTCCGCCCCTTAGCCGGAACCCGATCAGCCCATGGCCAACACCGCCTCCGCCCGCAAGCGCATCCGCCAGAACGCCCGCCGCGCCGAGCGCAACAAGGCCCGCACCTCGCGGATGCGCACCTTCATCAAGAAGGTCGAGACGGCCGTTGCCAGCGGCAACAAGGAAGCCGCCGCCGCTGCCCTGCGCGAGGCGCAGCCGGAATTGCAGCGCGCCGCCGGCAAGGGCGTGGTGCACAAGAACACGGCTTCGCGGAAGATCTCGCGCCTGTCGGCCCGGGTGAAGGCGCTGGCCGCCGGCTGATCCGCCGCGCGGACCCGGTGCTGCACCGCGGCACCGGAATTGCCGTGCCTGCGCCCCCCGCCTGCCGCCGGCGGGGCGGCTTGAACCGGGATCAACCACTTGGCCCGGCTTAGTGAAGCGAGATAGTATCGCTTCAATAAAACCCCCATCGAATATTAAGCTTCTTCGATCGAGATGCCGAATTCGGCCACGATTCGGATAATCGGCGTTGCCTTGCCGGCGGTTTGGGCTTAGTCATTTCTTCATCGGCGGGCCCCGCTTCCGGTGGCCTACCCTGACCGTGACGGGCCATCACTCTGCCCTGGCCGAGCGACGGTGGTTGTGCGGACAGCGACTTGACCTCGGGCGTGCCCCTTAGGCGGCATGCCCGCGGCGGTCGGATGACGACGAGAGATGGCAGTTCGGGGGGAGCATTTGCTGACAATGGACCAATCCGCCCCCCACACCCAGCTTGCCGCCCAGTGGGCCCGCGTGCGCGGCCGCCTGCAACAGGAGGTGGGCGAGGTGGAGTACCGCACCTGGCTGCGCCAGATGGCGCTGGTGGGGCTGGACGGCGACGAGATCACCGTCCACTTGCCCACCCGCTTCCTGCGCGACTGGGTGCGCGCCCAGTTCGGCGACCGGCTGACCACGCTGTGGCAGGAGCATCACCCCAGCGTGCGCCGCGTGGAAATCGGCGTCGGCGATGGCGGCGGCACCGGCCTGGCCGAAAGCGTCACCCCGCCGCGGCGGCCCGGCCCGCTATCCTCCGGCCCGCTATCCTCCGGCCCGCTGTCGCCTGCCGCCGCCCTGCCGATCCCGGCAGGTCCGCCGCCGGAGACGCGCGCCGCCACCGCCGCGGACGATCGCGGCGATGTCGGCCTCGCCCCGCTCGACCTGCGCTTCACCTTCGACAATTTCGTGGTCGGCAAGCCGAACGAATTCGCCCATGCCTGCGCGCGGCGCGTGGCCGACCAGCCGGCCTGCCAGGGATTCAACCCGCTGTTCCTGTATGGCGGCGTCGGCCTGGGCAAGACCCACCTGATGCATGCCATCGCCTGGGAGCTCACGGCGCCCGACAGGGCGGGGCCGCCGGTTTCCGTCGCCTACATGTCGGCGGAAAAATTCATGTACCGCTTCATCTCGGCGATCCGCAGCCAATCGACCATCCAGTTCAAGGAGCAGCTGCGCAGCGTCGACGTGCTGATGATCGACGACCTGCAGTTCCTGATCAACAAGGACGCCACCCAGGACGAATTCTTCCACACTTTCAACGCTCTGGTGGAATCCGGCAAGCAGATCGTGGTCTCGGCCGACAAGTCCCCCTCCGACCTGTCGGGGCTGGAGGAGCGGGTGCGCACGCGGCTGGGCAGCGGCATGGTGGCCGATCTGCACGCCACCACCTTCGAGCTGCGCGTCTCCATCCTGGACGCCAAGGTTGCCCGCGCCGGCGTCGCGGTGCCGGCCAAGGTGCTGGAATTCCTGTGCCACAAGATCACCTCGAACATCCGCGAGCTGGAAGGTGCGCTGAACCGGCTGATCGCCCACGCCAACCTGTTCGGCCGCGCCATCACGCTGGAAACCACCCAGGAAGTGCTGCACGACATCCTCAAGGCGCATGACCGGCGGGTGACGATCGAGGAGATCCAGAAGCGGGTGGCCGAGCACTGGAACATCCGCCTGACCGACATGTCCTCGGCCCGGCGCGCGCGTGCCGTCGCCCGGCCGCGGCAGGTGGCGATGTACCTGGCCAAGCAGCTGACCAGCCGCTCCCTGCCGGAAATCGGCCGGCGCTTCGGCAACCGCGACCACACCACGGTGATGCATGCCGTGAGCCGGGTGACCGAGCTGATCGGGCGCGATGCGGCGTTTGCCGAGGATGTCGAGCTGCTGCGGCGGATGCTGGAGAGCTGAGCAAGAGCAGGGGGGCCCCGTCGCCTGCACCTTGATGCCGTATGGCCTTGATCGCGAGCACCTGCACGGCGGCCTGGCCCACCCGGTGTCCGTGAATTTTACAGTCTCATGGCCAGGTCCCGGTTGCATCGTCGGTTTGCGGCGCGATCCACCCTGGCGCGCCAGGGTGAATCGCGCATCCGGCCGCTTGTCGAGGTGTTTCACGCACCGCCTGTCGGAAATTTTTACATCAATGCGAAACAGGCAAATTCTCAGCCAACTAGCGTGTTGTTTTTCCTTGACATGTCGCCGCGGCATGGAAGTTGCGTGATCCAGCTGGACGTCGACCTGAACGACGCCAACGTGTCACTGATCTCAACGAGGAGCTTGAAACATGCGTAAGACGGTGTTCGCCGCTGCCCTGCTTTGCTCCTTCGGGGCCGCAACCGCACAGGCCAATCTGCTCACCTCGTTCGCCGCCTATACCGGCCAGGGGCTCGATCTGACCGCCTATGCGAACGGCTCCTACAACTTCACCTTCGGCCCCGCCGCGATCCCCGGCGGCATCACCTTCACCTCGCACGTGATCAACAGCAATTCCGGCCTCGGCTCGGTGCTCGGCCAGGGCAGCTATGGCCTGGGCAACAACGGCGCGTTCGACAGCACAGCCGTCTATGCCGGCCTGGATGGCCCGAGCGGCTACATGTCGTTCCTCTTCGCCGCGCCGGTGTCCTCCTTCGGCGCGTTCATCAACTATTTCCCGAACAACAGCGCCGCGCAGGTCATTGGCGCCTATGATGACCACGGCGTGCTGCTGGAGGAGTGGGACTTGACGATCGCTGCCCCGATTTCCACGCCGGGCGCGCTCAATGCCTTCGAGTTCCGCGGCATCGAGCTGCCGACAGCGTCGATTTCGGAGTTCCGCATGGGCGGCCAGTACATTCTGGCGGCTGCCACGCCGGACGGTTCGCCGGTGGCCGTCCCCACGCCCGAGCCGATGACGCTCGCGCTCATGGGTGTCGCCCTGGCCGGCCTGGGCGCCGTGCGCCGCCGCCGCGCCTGACGCACTGATAGCGCTTCGCCTGCCACAGGGGCGGCACCCGAGGGTGCCGCCCTTTTCGCGTGAACCTGCCTGACGTCGTCGGATTCGGCCCCTGGTTTCCCGCCGCGACAAAGCGCGGTAAACTGGCCAACCGATTCGCAGGCGTGGCGAGCGGCCGCTCTCAGAGGATGATGCGATGAAGTTCAAGGTCGATCGCGCGACCCTGCTCAAAGCCCTTGCCCATGTGCAGAGCGTGGTCGAGCGGCGCAACACCATTCCGATCCTGGCCAATGTCATGATCGCGGTGCGCGACGGTAAGCTGACGCTGACCGCGACCGACATGGAAATCGCCATTGTCGAGGACGTGGCCGCCGACAGTTCGCGCAACGGCGCCTGCACCGCCCCGGCCGCGACGCTGTACGAGATTGTCCGCAAGCTGCCGGACGGGGCGATGGTGGAGCTGGATTGCCCCGGCGGCGACGCGCCGCTGGCGCTGCGGGCCGGGCGCTACGCCACCTCGCTGGTGGTGCTGCCGACCGACGACTTCCCCTCGATGACCGCGGGCACGCTGCCGCATAAATTCGCCCTGCCGGCGCAGACCCTGCGCAGCCTGATCGACCGCACGCGCTTTGCCATCTCCACCGAGGAGACGCGCTACTACCTGAACGGCATCTACGTCCATGCCACCGAGGCCGACGGCGCCAAGGTCTTGCGCGCGGTGGCGACCGACGGGCATCGCCTGGCCCGGGTGGAGGAGCCGCTGCCGGAGGGCGCCGGGGCCATGCCCGGCGTGATCGTGCCGCGCAAGACGGTGGCCGAGTTGCGCAAGCTGCTGGACGAGACCACCGGGGAGATCGAGATCGCCCTGTCGGACACCCGCATCCAGTTCCGGGTCGGCACCGTGACGCTCACCAGCAAGCTGATCGACGGCACCTTCCCGGAATACGAGCGCGTGATCCCGCGCGACAACGACAAGGTGCTGCGCGTCGGCCGCCAGGATTTCGCCGACGCGGTGGCCCGGGTGGCCGCCATCTCCTCGGAGCGGTCGCGGCCGGTGAAACTGTCCCTGGCCCGCGACCTGCTGGTGCTGTCCGCCTCCAGCCCCGAACAGGGCACCGCCAGCGAGGAGCTGGACGGCGACCGGGTGACCTACGAGGCCGGACCGCTGGAGATCGGCTTCCAGGCCCGCTACCTGAACGACATCACCGACCAGATCACCAATGTGGTGGAATTCCGCTTCTCCGACGGGGCGGCGCCGACGGTGGTCCTGGACAGCGGCGATGCCAGCGCCTTGTACGTGCTGATGCCGATGCGGGTGTGACCGGGAGGAAGACTCTTCTTTTTGTGAACAAAAAGAAGCAAAAAAACTTCATCCATGGCACCGTGACCAGTGATGAAGTTTTTTGGTTCTTTTTTTCAAAAAAGAACATCTTGCTGTCTGCATGACCTCCCTTCGCCTGATCCGCCTGTCGCTGAGCGATTTCCGCAGCTACGCTGCCCTGACCTGGCGGCCCGGCGCGCGCATTGCCGTGCTCCATGGCGCGAACGGCACCGGCAAGACCAACCTGCTGGAGGCGATCTCGCTGCTGGTGCCCGGCCGCGGCCTGCGCGGGGCGCGCATCGGCGAGCTGGCGCGCCAGGGCAGTGCCGCCTGGGCGGTGGCCGCGCGCTTCGACACCGCCGACGGGCCGATGGAGGTGGGCACCGGCACGCCGCCCGATGGGCAGGGCGAGCGGCGCGCCTTTCGCCTGGATGGCGCGCCGCCGCGCAACCTGGCGGCGGTGGGCGCACGCTTGGCCGCGGTGTGGCTGACGCCGCAGATGGACCGGCTGTTCCAGGAGGCCGCCGGCGGGCGCCGGCGCTTCCTGGACCGGCTGGTCTATGCGCTGGAACCCGGCCATGCGCGCGAGATTGCCGCCCACGAGACCGCCATGGCCGGGCGCAACCGGCTGTTGGCCGAGGGCCGCCGCGACGCGGCCTGGCTGGCGGGGCTGGAGGATGCCATGGCCCGCCATGCCGTGGCCGCCACCGCCGCCCGGCTGGAGCTTGTGTCCCGGCTGAACGCGACGCCGCCGGCCGGCGCCTTTCCCGCCGCGCGGCTGGCGTTGGATTGCGCGATCGCCGCCCGGCTGGTGGCAGCGCCGGCACTGGCCGTGGAGGATTGGCTGCGCGACGGCCTGGCCGCCAGCCGCGCCGCCGATGCCGCGCGCGGCAGTGCCACGCTGGGCGCCCATCGCAGCGACATGGCGCTGGCGGACGCTGCCACCGGGCTGCCCGCCGCGCTGGCCAGCACCGGCGAGCAGAAGGCGCTGCTGATCGGCGTCATCCTGGCCCATGCGCGGTTGCTGGCTGCGGCGCGCGGCGCGGCACCGCTGCTGCTGCTGGACGAGCCGGCCGTTCACCTGGACCCCGAACGCCGCGCGGCGTTGTTCGACGCGCTGCTGCACCTGCCGGGGCAGATCGTGCTGACCGGCACCGATCCGGGGATTTTCGCCCCGCTGCGCGGCCATGCCACGGCGTGGCGCACCGCGCGCGGTGCCTCTGGCACGGAGCTGGCGCCGGACCCGGAATTTCCGCCGCCGGGCCCGGTGTGATGCCGGGGCAAAACTGGCCAAACTCCAGGAAATCCATTATATTGTCGGCTTCCCCACGCTACCCCGGAGTACCCTCTCGGCATGAGTGACAACGCCGCGCCGAAACCCGATGCCGCCGCCCCGAATGGCACCAATCGCGACGCCGGGAACGGCGATGCGTACGATGCCGCCTCGATCTCGGTGCTGCGCGGCCTGGACGCGGTGCGCAAGCGCCCGGGCATGTATATCGGCGACACCGATGACGGCTCCGGCCTGCATCACATGGCCTTCGAGATCATCGACAACGCGGTGGACGAGGCGCAGGCGGGCTTTGCCGACCAGGTGTCGCTGACCCTGAACGGCGACGGCAGTGTGACCGTGCGCGACAACGGCCGCGGCATCCCCACCGACATCCACGCCGAGGAGGGCATCTCGGCGACCGAGGTGGTGCTGACCCGGCTGCACGCCGGCGGCAAGTTCAACCAGAACTCCTACAAGGTCTCCGGCGGCCTGCACGGCGTGGGCGCGGCGGTGGTCAACGCGCTGTCGGAATGGATGGACGTGCGCATCTGGCGCAACGGCAAGGAACATTTCATCCGCTTCCGCCATGGCGATGCCGAGGCGCCGCTGGCGATCGTCGGCGAGTCGGATGGGCCGACCGGCACCGAGGTGACGTTCAAGCCGTCCACCGGCACCTTCACCCGCGTGGAGTTCGACTACGCATTGCTGGAGCGGCGGTTGCGCGAGCTGGCGTTCCTCAATTCCGGCCTGACCATCGTGCTGCGCGACGAGCGCCTTGCCACCCCGGTGGAAAGCCGGTTCTTCTACGAAGGCGGGCTGGTCGCTTTCGTGCAATGGCTGGATCGCGCCAAGACGCCGGTGTTCACGCCGCCGATCAGCGTGACCGCGCGCGAGGGTGCGCCGGGCGTGAACATGGCCGACATCAGGGTGGAATTCGCGCTGAGCTGGAACGACAGCTTCCACGAGACCATGCTGTGCTTCACCAACAACATCCCGCAGCGCGACGGCGGCACCCACCTGGCCGGCTTCCGCCAGGCGATGACGCGGGTGGTGACGAAATACGCCGAGGGGATGGGCAAGAAGGACTCGCTTTCCCTGGTCGGCGACGACATGCGCGAGGGCATGACGGCGGTGCTGTCGGTCAAGGTGCCCGACCCCAAGTTCTCGTCGCAGACCAAGGACAAGCTGGTCTCCTCCGAGGTGCAGCCGGTGGTCCAGGCCGCCGTGGCCGACGCGGTGGCGCACTGGTTCGAAACCCATCCGCGCGAGGCCAAGGGCATCATCCAGAAGGTGATGGACGCCGCCGCTGCCCGCGAGGCCGCCCGCAAGGCGCGCGAGCTGACCCGGCGCAAGGGCGTGCTGGACGTCTCCACCCTGCCGGGCAAGCTGGCCGACTGCCAGGAGCGCGACCCCGCCAAGTCCGAGCTGTTCATCGTCGAGGGCGACAGCGCCGGCGGCTCGGCCAAGCAGGGCCGCGACCGCCGGAACCAGGCGATCCTGCCGCTGAAGGGCAAGATCCTGAACGTGGAGCGCGCGCGCTTCGACCGCATGCTGGGCAGTGCCGAGATCGGCACGCTGATCACGGCACTCGGCACCGGCATCGGCCGCGGCGAGCCGGAGCACGGCGGCTTCGACATCAGCAAGCTGCGCTACCACCGCATCATCATCATGACCGATGCCGACGTGGATGGCTCGCATATCCGCACGCTGCTGCTGACCTTCTTCTTCCGCCAGATGCGCGAGCTGATCGACCGCGGCTACCTGTACATCGCCCAGCCGCCGCTGTACCGCGCCAAGCGCGGCAACGAGGAGCGCTACCTGAAGGACGACGCGGCGCTGGAGCGCTTCCTGCTGGACAAGGTGCTGGGCGAGGCCAAGCTGACCTATGCCAATGGCGACCACTACGAGGGCGCGGAGCTGGACGCCGAGGCCGGCTGGCTGCGCGAGGCGCACCAACGGCTGCATCGCCTGTCCAGCGGAACCGCCGCGGGCGGCATCCCGGTCTATCTGCTGGAACAGGCCGCCATCGCCGGCGCGCTGACCACGGACGAGACCAGGGTGAACGCGGTGGCCGCCGATCTCAGCGCGCGGCTGAACGCGGTCTCGCTGCCGGCCGAGCGCAGCTGGGTGGCCAGCGCAAATACCGGCGGCGGGTTGATCATGGCGCGATCGGTGCGCGGCGTGGGCGAGATTCACAAGCTGGACGCCAACGCCATGCGCAGTGCCGAGGCGCGCTGGCTGAACGAACGCGCCGGCGAACTGGCCCGGCGGTTCAGCGCGCCGGCCACCCTGCTGCTGGACAAGACCGAACTGCCGGCCCAGGGCCCCGCCACCGCGTTCGACCGCATCATCGCCCAGGGCCGGCGCGGCCTGTCGATCCAGCGCTTCAAGGGGCTGGGCGAGATGAACCCCGACCAGCTGTGGAAGACCACGCTGGACCCCGCCGTGCGCACCCTGCTGCAAGTCGAGGTTGGCGACACCGAGGAGGCGGAGGGCGTGTTCTCCACCCTGATGGGCGACGTGGTGGAGCCGCGGCGGGATTTCATCGTCGGCAATGCGCTGAAGGTGGCCAATCTCGACGTCTGATGAAGCAGAGGCCAAGGTGAAGGGAAGCATGTTCTTTTTTGAAAAAAAGAACCAAAAAACTTCCATTCCTTGGAGTGTGCATTCCTTGGAGTGTGGTGGCACGGCAGTGCCGTACGGTGAACAGTGGATGAAGTCTTTTTGCTTCTTTTTCTTCAGAAAAAGAAGACCTTCCTTGCTGCCGATCAGCCGGCGCGGATTGCCGCCGCCAGTCGCCGCGCAGCGTCGCCGGCCAGGGCCACCGGGCAGGTGGCGAAGCCCAGCACCAGCCCGCACATGGCCGGTGTGCCGCTGAAATAGGCCCCCAGCGGTGCCACCGCCAACCCGCGTTCGCGTGCAGCCCGGGCGATCTGCTCTTCGTGGCTGCCGGGCGCCAGCGTCACCACCAGGTGCAGCCCGCCGGGGGCGGCCAGCGGCGTTGCCTGGGCGCAGTACCGGCGCAGGGCCTCCAGCAGGGCAATGCGGCGGCGGGCATATTCGGTGCGCATGCGGCGGATATGCGGCGCCAGCAGCCCGGCGCGCATGAAGGCGGCCAGCACCGCCTGTTGCAGCGTTGCCGGCCCGCGATCGGTCAGTGCGCGCACCCGCACGAAGGCTGCGGTCAGTGGCGCCGGCATGACCGCGAAGCCGAGCCGCAGGGCAGGGGCCAGGGTCTTGCTGAAGGTGCCGCAATAGATCACCCGCCCGGTGGCGCCGTGCGTGGCGTCCAGAGCCGCCAGTGGCGGCAGCGGCTTGCCGGACCAGCGGAATTCGCTGTCGCAGTCGTCCTCCAGCACCCAGACTCCGGCCTGGGCCGCCCAGTCCAGCAGCGCGATGCGCCGGCCGATGGTCAGTGCACCGCCGAGCGGGGTGGCGTGCGAGGGGGCGATCAGCGCGAGGCGGGCAGTGGCGGCGAGGCGGATGCCGGCGGCGACGTCCAGCCCGTCCTCGTCGCTGGGCACCGGGACGGGAACGACACCGGAGGCGATCAGCGCGCCGCGCCCGGCGATATAGCCGGGTTCCTCCACCCAGGCCGGCTCGCCGGGGTCCAGCACCAGGTCGGCAGCCACGCGCAGTGCCTGCTGGGTGCCGGTGGTGACCACGATCTGGCCGGGATCGGCGATCAGCCCGCGCGTGGCGGCCAGATGGGCGGCAATCTCGCTGCGCAGCTCCGGCAGCCCCTGCGGGTCGGGATAGCCCAGGTACTGCGTCGGCAATGCGCGCAGCACCCGCGCGGTCTCGCGCGCCCAGGCGGCAGCGGGAAACATGTCGTTGGCCGGAACGCCAGGAGCCAGCAGGGTGATCTCGGGCCCGCCGGGCGACAATGCGCTCATCGGCGTGGCTGCGATCGCTGCCCCACGCCGCGACAGCACCTGCGCCGTGCCGGCCGCCGCCCGGGCCGGCAGCGGAGCGGCGTCCGGCAGGTCGGTGGCGACATAGGTGCCGCTCCCCATGCGCGCCCGCACATAACCCTCGGCCGCCAACCGCTCGTAGGCCAGCACGACTGTCTGCCGCGCGACTCCCAGCTCTTCCGCCAGATGGCGCGATGCCGGCAGGCGCACCCCTGGCGCCAGCGTTCCCGCCAGGATACCGCCCCGCAGCCGCTCGAACACCGCAGTCTGGCGCGAGTGGTCTAGGGTGGTTTGGCTGGATTGGTTATCCATGACAGTCCAATCCTAGCTATGGCGGTATCATCCTGCAATTGGAATGGAGGCATCGATGTATCTGCGGCCGGCCTTTGCCGAGACCGACCTTTCGCGCATTGCTGCCCTGGTGACAGCACACCCCTTCGGTGTGCTGGTGACCCGGGCGGCGGACGGGATGAGCGCCTCGCACATCCCCTTCACCGTGTCGCGCGACGGGGACGTGCTGGTGCTGGAGGGGCATCTGGGCCGCGCCAACCCGCAAAGCGCGCAACTGGCGGGCGGGCAGGGGTTGGCGATCTTCGGCGGGCCGCACGCCTATGTCTCGCCATCCTGGTATGCCACCCAGCCGGCGGTGCCGACCTGGGACTATGCCGC
>JADLHF010000273.1 GCA_020848935.1 Acetobacteraceae bacterium | reverse complement strand
TGGGGGACGTGAGCGTGGGCGGCGTGAGCGTGGGGGGCGGGGTGGCCAAGCCGGCGCGGGACCAGCGGCTGGACGTGGTGAAGGGCATCCTGCAGCTGAGCATCTTCGCCAAGCATTTCGCCTATTCATTCGTCGGTGGCTGGGTGATCCACAGCACCTGGGGGTTTTCCGACAGCTCGGAGCTGTTCGTGCTGCTGTCGGGCTTCACGCTGGGCAGCGTGTTCGCGCTGAAGCAGGGGCGCGATGGCTGGGGGGTGGCGGCGCGGGACATGCTGGGGCGGGCGGCGCGGCTGTACCGCACGCATATGCTGGTGTTCGCGCTGTTCGGGCTGATGATCGCGATTGCCTGTCACACCTTCATGAACGGCGAGAGCGACCGGATGGGCTGGACGCGGGTGCTGGCGACGCCGCTGGAGGTGTTGCCGGGGATTCTGCTGATGCTGCATCAGCCAGTGTTCATGGGCATCCTGCCGACCTTCATCTGGGGGATGCTGCTGCTGCCGGGGTTTGCTTTCCTGTGGGCGCGGGTGGGGGAGTGGGCGATCCTGTTGCCGCTGGGCGTCTATGCTCTGGTGCATGCGACCGGGTGGGGGGTGGCCGGGGTGGAGTTCGATCCGTTGGCCTGGCAGCTGCTGTTCCTGGGCGGGGCGTGGCTGGGGCGGCGGGCGCTGTTGCGCGGGCGGGCGCTGGCGTTGCCGCGCGGCTGGGACCGGGCGGCGACGGTGGCCGCGGTGGTGCTGCTGGCGGGGGCGGCGGTGGAGCGGCTGGCGCAGTACGGGGCGTTGCCGGGGGTGGCGGCGTTTGGCGACCCGGGTTGGCTGGCCGACAAGGCGCGGCTGCCGGCGGCGGCGCTGCTGCATGCCATGGCGCTGGCCTGGCTGGTGGCGCGGTTCGTGCCGCGCGAGGCCGGGTGGATGCGCCGGCATGCCGGGGCGTGGCTGGCCACCATCGGGCGGCACAGCCTGGAGGTGTTCTGCCTCGGCCTGTTCCTGTCGTGGGGGGCGTCGGCGCTGTTGGAGCAGGCGCCGGGGAGCTGGGCGCTGGATCTCGGCCTGACGGCGGCGGGGGCGGGGGTGCTGGGCGCCTGGGCGGCCTGGCTGTCGCGGCGCAAGACGGCGGAGAAGGTCGGGTGGGGATGGCGGTCGGGAAGGTTAGGCAAGGCGTTCTTTTTCTGAAGCAAAAAGACCTTCACCCATTGGAGTCCGCGCCACGCGACCCACCAAGTCATGAATGTTTTTTGGTTCTTTTTTCAAGAAAGAACGCGCTTGCTAAGCCGCGATCTTCACCTTCAGCGTGCCGTAGCCCTTGATGAAGGTGGAGAGGACCCGGGTCGGTTCTTCCAGCACCTCGAACTCCAGTTTCCGGCGCAGGATTTCTTCCCAGACGATGCGCAGCTGCATCTCGGCCAGACGGTTGCCGACGCAGCGGTGGATGCCGAAGCCGAAGGCGAGGTGCTGGCGCGGGCGCTTGCGGTCGATCACCAGTTCCATCGGGCGGTCGATCATCTCCTCGTCGCGGTTGCCCGAGACGTACCACATGACGACGCGCTCGCCCTTCCTGATGTGCTGGCCGCCGAGTTCGGCGTCGGCGAGGGCGGTGCGGCGCATGTGGGCGATCGGGGTTTGCCAGCGGACGATCTCGGGCACCGCGCTGTCGAGCAGGGCGGGGTTGGCCTTCAGCTTTTCCCACTCGCCGGGGAACTTGCTGAAGGCGTAGAGCCCGCCGGTGAGCGAGTTGCGGGTGGTGTCGTTGCCGCCGACGATCAGCAGGATGATGTTGCCGAGGAACTCCTGCGGCGGCATGTCGCGGGTGGCGGGCGAGGCCTGGAGCATGGCGATGAGGTCGTTGCCGCCGGGCTTGGCCAGGCGATCGTTCCACAGGCCCATGAAGCAGGCGAGGCATTCGCGCAATTCGGCCTGGCGTTGCTCCTCGCTGTCGACGATGCCGCTGCCGGGTGCGGCGGTGGCGACGTCGGACCAGCGGGTGAGCTTGCGGCGGTCCGCGAAGGGGAAGTCGAACAGGGTGGCGAGCATTTGCGTGGTCAGCTCGATGGAGACGCGGTCGACGAAATCGAACGCCTCGCCGCGCGGCAGGGCGTCGAGGATGGCGGCGGCGCGCTGGCGGATCAGGCCTTCGAGGTGGGCCAGGTTGGCGGGGGCGACGATCGGGCTGACGGCCAGGCGCTGGGCGTCGTGGCGCGGCGGGTCCATGGCGATGAACATGGGCAGCGGGAAATCGGCGTTCTGGTCACGGATCGAGATGCCGCCGAGGGTGGAGAGGGAGGAGAACACCGCGTGGTTGGTGTCCACCGCCATGATGTCCTTGTATTTGGTCACCGACCAGTAGGGGCCGAACTCGGACTCGGCGGTGTAGTGGACGGGGGCCTCGCGGCGCAGACGCTCGAAGAACGGCCAGTGGGCGTCGGCCTGGAACAGCTCGGGCCGGGCGGGGTTCAACTGGTCGAGCGGGATGGCATAGGCGTCGGTCCCGATGGCGGCGGCATCGCTCATGGTTGTGTCTCCTCGCGTGTTGCCCGGCTTGTAGCGCAGAACCGGATGATGCCACAGCATATCATTGCCGCGGCGACAATTGCGTGATGATGCCTGGGTACTGTCGGGGGGTAATGCCGGGGGCGGCTTGCCGGGCCGGGCCGGGCGTCGCAGTCTCGGCGGCGAGGGGGAAACGCGCCATGCTGACCAGCGATTTCGAGGTTCTCGACCCGCGCTTTGGCCGCCTTGTGCTGGGCAATGTTCACGTGGACACGCTGTACACCGGGTGCCGCTGGGCCGAGGGGCCGGCGTATTTCGCCGCCGGGCGCTACCTGGTGTGGTCGGACATTCCCAATAACCGGATGATGCGCTGGGACGAGACCGACGGCTCGGTCAGCGTGTTCCGCGAGCCGGCCGACAATTCCAACGGCAATACGGTGGACCGCCAAGGCCGGCTGGTGACCTGTCACCACCGCACGCGGATGGTGGTGCGCACCGAGCATGACGGCAGCCGCACCGTGCTGGCCAGCCATTTCAAGGGCCAGCGGCTGAACTCGCCGAACGACCTGGTGGTGAAGGGCGATGGCAGCATCTGGTTCACCGACCCGAGCTACGGCATCGATTTCGACTATGAGGGCGATGCGGCGCCCAGCGAGATCGGCGCCTGCCATGTCTATCGGATTGCGCCGGACAGCGGCGTGGTCACCGCGGTGGCGACGGACTTTGCCAAGCCGAACGGGCTGGCGTTCTCACCCGACGAGGCGCTGCTGTACATCGCCGATACCGGGTTCAGCCACGGCGCGCAGTTCCCGCGCCATATCCGGCGCTTTCGCGTGCATGGCGACACGCTGTCGGGCGGCGAGGTGTTCGCCACCTGCGATGTCGGCATGTTCGACGGGTTGCGGGTGGACCGGCACGGCAATGTGTGGAGTTCGGCGGGGGACGGGGTGCGCTGTTATGCGCCCGACGGCACGCTGATCGGGCGGGTGCGGATCGGCGAGGTGGTGGCGAATTGCTGCTTCGGGGGCATCAAGCGCAATCGGCTGTTCATCTGCGGCACCACGTCGCTGTACGCGGTGTACCTGAACACTGCCGGGGCGTAGGGCAGGGCCTGAGACGGGGCGGGGCCTAAGACGGGGCGGGGCCTAAGACGGGATCGTGGTTGGGCCCCGGCGGATGCCCGTGCCCCATTCGACAGCCCGGCCCTGCGTCACCACCTTGCCGATGCGGGTTTCGGCGGAGGGCGGGGGGGGCGGGGGCTGGCCGGCGGTGGCGAGGCGGCCGGCCTGGCCGGCGACGCCGTTGAAGGCGCTGCGCATCCGCACAACGTCGGCGCGCATGGTGTCGGCGACGGCAGCCGCCTCTTCGCCCAGGGTGCGCAGGTTGCGGTAGATTTCCAGGGCAACGACGCCGGCCGGGCGGGAATGCGCCCGCGGGTTCATTGCCTGGGTGCCCAGTTCGGTGGCCTTGGCGCCCAGGCTTGCGACATCATCGGCCATGGCGCGGTTTTCGGCCAGGCGCACCGGCAGGAGCTCGAGCGAGGCGACAACCGGGCGCAGCGAGACGCGCAGGGTGGCGATGTCGGGCGGGATGCTGTTGGTGGCCAGCTTGTTCAATGCCTTGGCGTGGCTGACCATGGTGGTGCCCACTTCGCGCGTGGTGGCGGCCGAGCGCGCGGCGCGGGAGGACAGTTCGGCGGCTTCGGCGATGAACGCCTGGAACGCGTCGGCCAGCGCGCGGATGCCGGCGGGGTCGGAGGTGCGGGCGGCGCTTTGCTTCCAGGCCTCGGCGGCCAGCTCCTCGGCGCGCGCGGCCAACTCGGCGATCTCCACCGCTGCGTTGGCATGGGGTTGGACATGGTCCGCGAGCAGACGCAGCGCCTGCGCCAGACCGGTGAGCAAGGCTTGGCGCGCCGCGAGATCGGTCCCTGGTGACGTTGCGACGGAAGACGACATTTTGGCTCACGACGGCTGCTGCGTCTTTCCTAGTGCCGGTTATGTCAAGAAATCACTAACCAAGGCCGTCGCCATCCGTGGATTCATGCGGCGATGGTTGCAGGGACGGCGATTGTTCCGGCGGCGCTTGCTCCGGGGGCGCTTGTGCGGGCGGCGCGGCGGCGCGCGACCGTGCCTGGGCCTTGCGGCGCAGCAGGTTGGCGCGCAGGGCCGCCGCCTCGCGCGCCTGGCGGGCGGCGTGCTCGGCCAGGGCGCGGTCTTTCACGGTGGGTCGTGACCCGGGAGGCGGCTTGTCCATGGCGGCCCAGCAATGGCCAGCCGGCCCATTTGCGTCAAGCAGGATTGACACGCCATCGCCCGATGGGGCTTGCGCAGGGCGGGACGGGCGGCTAATCAGCCGCACCACGGTATGGTCGCCCGGCCCCGGCGCTGCACTAGCTCAGTGGTAGAGCACTCCCTTGGTAAGGGAGAGGTCGACAGTTCAATCCTGTCGTGCAGCACCATTCTTCTCGCATTTTCGGCGGCCGGCGCGGGTGTGCATGTTCCGCAAGCGCGGGAGGGACGCTGGCCGCCGTGGTCAGTCGAGCATGTCGGTCTTGCGGAAGCTGAACCATTTCCCGTTGCCGACGATGATGTGGTCGTGCAGCGCGATGCCGAGAGCGGTCGCCGCGGCCTGCACGTCCTTGGTGGTGTAGATGTCGTCCTGGGACGGGGTGGGGTCGCCGGAGGGGTGGTTGTGCACCAGGATCAAGGCGGTGGCGTGCAGTTCCAGCGCCCGCTTGACCACCTCGCGGGGATAGACGGGGGTGTGGTTCACGGTGCCGCGGGCCAGCGCCTCGTCGGCCAGCAGGCGGTTGCGGGTGTCCAGGAAGAGCACGCGGAACTGCTCCACCTTCTCGCGCGCCAGCACCGCGGTCAGGTAGTCCATCAGGCGATCCCAGGTGTTCAGGACCGGCCGGTCGAGCAGCTCGGCGCGGGCGCTGCGCACCGCTGCGGCCTGGACCAGCTTGATCGCCGTGACGGCGTGCGGGCCGAGGCCGCGCAGGCGCGCCAGGTCGTCGGCCGGGGCCGCGATGACATTGGCGAAGCTGCCGTAGCGATTGATCAGGGCTTTCGCCAGCGGCTTGGTGTCGCCCTGCTTGAAGGCGAGGAACAGCAGCATCTCCAGCAATTCGTAGTCCGCCAGCCCGTCGGGTCCGCGTTCCAGGAATCGCTCGCGCATGCGCTGGCGGTGGCCATGCGGGCCGGTGCTGGGGAATGGCGTGCCATGCGGGGCGTCCGGCAATCGGTCCAATGCGGTTGCGCGGGTGGCCCGGGGGAATTCCAGGTCGGCGGGGCTTGCGTCCAGCCGCGCGGCGCGTTCGCCGAACCCGGCGGTGCGGCCCGATGCCGGGCGGGCATTCGCGGGCGGATTGGGCCCGCCAAGATGGCGGATCTGCCGCCACCACCGATCCAGGAGCGTATTGCGCATGGAGTCCAGCATTACGTTGTAATTCCGCACCATAGACGGTGATGATGCGCAGCGATACCGTGCCCGGGCCTCTTTCGCGCAGGTGCCCGCCGGCGTTGGGGGCGGGCGTGCAGCCGCGTCGCCATTTACCGGATATAAGGGATCGCCGGCGTATTTTCGTTGCGAACGCGAACGACAAGGAAAGCGCCTTTGACCCATCAACCGGCCGAGTGCGGGCGTGCCGCCTTTGACTCGGTTGTCCGGCTCGGGATCACCCCGACGCCGGACAACTTTGCAATCTGGTATGAGTACCATAGTGGCCTCAATCCTGAGCTGCGCCACCTGATCGACCTGCTGCTGCGCTCGCCCGGCCAGTGCGACGACCAGACCATGCGGGCGGTGCACCGGCGCTTCTTCGCCCACCAGCGCGAGCGCCAGGCGTTGCGCGAGGCCTCGGAGCGGATGCAGGCGCTGTTGCAGGAGGTGGGCACGGCGGTTGGCGATGCCGGGCAGGAGGCGCGCAGTTTCGGGGCGGCTGTGCGCGAGACCTCGGGCGCCTTTGTCGCCGGCACCACGCCGCTGCCGCTGCTGATCCAGCGCCTGCGCGAGGAGGCGCAGGGCATGGCCGAGCGCAGCGACATGCTGGGCCAGCACCTGGCCGGGGCGGCCGAGCGCATCCAGACGCTGGAGCGCTCGCTGGATGATCTGCGTCATGACGCGGCCACCGACGGGCTGACCGGGCTGAACAACCGCCGCAGTTTCGACACGCGGCTGCGCGAGGCGGCCGGTCAGGCGATGAACTCGGGCGAGCCGCTGACCCTGGTGCTGATCGATATCGACCACTTCAAGCGCGTGAACGACCAGTGGGGCCACCAGACCGGCGACCAGGTGTTGCGCCTGGTGGCCGCCACGCTGAATGCGGGGCGGCGGGCGGAGGATTTCGTGGCGCGCTATGGCGGCGAGGAATTCGCGCTGATCCTGCCGGCCACCAGTGCCGCGGCAGCAGCCGAGATCGCCAACCGGATGCGCCGCGGCTTCGAGGGGCGGCCGATCGTGGCGCGCAATTCCGGCACGTCCATCGGCAGCGTCACCATCTCGGCCGGCGGGGCGAGCTATGACCCGGGCGAGCGGCTGTCGGACTGGGTCGAGCGGGCCGACAAGGCGCTGTATGCGGCCAAGCAGGGCGGGCGGAACCGCGTCTGCATGGCCGGGGTGGCGGAAAATCCGCCGCGCATTGCATCCGATCGTCCCGCCGTCACCGCGGCGTGAGCGCGCGTCGCGGAGTGCCCGAGACCGCTTCACGAGGGCAGGCAGCAATGCAGGGCGAACGGCGGATTGTGCTGGCATTGCAGGATGCAGCGGAATGCCGGCGACTGGTGGCGCAGCTGGCGGGGTGCGGCTTCGGCGTGGTGGCGCCGGAGGGGATGGCGGCGCTGGGCGACCTGATGGCCGAACAGCGGCCGCGCATCGCGGCCATGCTGGTGGATGCGGACTTCGCGGGGCAGGACGCCGCGGCGACCTGTGCCGCCCTGCGCCGCGCCGGCCGGCAGTTTCCCGTGCTGGTGCTGCACGATCCCGACACCGGCGGGCGATCCGCGCATGCCGCCATCGTGCGCTGCCTGGATGCCGGCGCCAATGACTGCATGGTTCGCCCGCTGCGGCCGCTGGAACTCGCCGCCCGGCTGCGCGCCCAACTGCGCCAGCATGACGGCAGCGCCGGCGCCGAGCTGGGCTTTGGCCCGTATCGCTTCCGCCCGTCGCAGCGCGAGGTGGAGGAGGTGGCGACCGGTCGGATCATTCGCCTGACCGCGACCGAGGCGGCGATGCTGCGCTTCCTGCATGGCGCCGGTGGCGCGGCGGTGCCGCGCGCGGTGCTGCTGGACCAGGTCTGGGGCTATCGCGCCAATGTCACCACGCACACGGTGGAGACGCATATCTATCGCCTGCGCCGCAAGATCGAGCCCGAGCGCGGCCGGCCGCTGCTGCTGTTGAGCGACGAGGCCGGCTATCGCCTGAACATGGTTGCCGGCCCCGTCGGCCATGTGGCGGTGCCGCAGGGGCGCGCGAAGCGGCTGCCGCCGGGGAGCCTGCGCGCTTCGGCGTGACGGGGGTTGAGGCGCGGCGCGCTGCGGTGCAGCATGCGGCCCCGATGCCGCCGCACCGCACGGGAGCCCGCCATGGATGATCTTCACGCCTTCGTCGCCGGGCCGCGCTGCCGCATTGCCGGGGTGGCGGGCGGCGCGCTGGCCGGGCTGGGCTTTGCGGTCAAGGACCTGATCGACGTTGCCGGCTGGCCGACCGGGGGTGGCAACCCGGACTGGCCCGCCTATGCCGGCACGCCGACGCGCCATGCCGGGGTGGTGGCCGCGCTGCTGGCGGCCGGGGCCAGCGTGGTGGGCAAGACGATTACCGACGAGATCTCGCTGGGCATCCTGGGCGAGAATCCGCATGACGGCACGCCGGCGAACCCGGCCGCGCCGGGGCGGGTGCCTGGTGGCTCATCCTCCGGGTCGGCGGCGGCGGTGGCGGGCGGGGCGTGCGATTTCGCCCTGGGGACGGATACCGGCGGGTCGGTGCGGGTGCCGGCGAGTTTTTCCGGGCTGTTCGGCATCCGGCCGACGCTTGGGCGGGTGGATTTCTCCGGCATCTGCGTCCAGTCGCCGTCGTCGGACACGTGCGGCTGGCTGGCGCGCGACGGGGATGTGTTTGCCCGCGTGGGTGGGGTGCTGCTGGGCGAGGCGGTGCCTTCGGCGCTGCCGGATACGTTGCTGGTGGCCGTCGATGCGTTCGGGCAGGCGGATGACGAGGTGGTGGCGGCGCTGATGCCGTTGGTCGATCGGCTGGGGCGGCTGCTGGGGGCGCGGCGCGATGTGACGCTGGCGCCGTCCGGCCTGGCGGGGTGGTTGCGGGCGCAGCGGGTGCTGCAGCAGAGCGAGGCCTATGCCACGTTCGCGCCGTGGCTGGACCGGCACAATCCGCGCCTGGCCTGGAGCGTGGCGCGCGGGCTGGTGGCCGGTGCCGCGTGGAGCGAGAGTGATCGCGGCTATGCGGCACTGACGCGGCGGGAGGTGGTGGCGCGGATGGCGCATTTGTTGCCGCCGGGGACGATCCTGTGCCTGCCGACCACGCCGTTTGCCGCACCGCTGCGGGGGCTGGCGGTGTCGGAACTGGGCATGCCACGCGAGCGGATATCGCTGCTGACCTGCGCGGCGGGGCATGCCGGGGTGCCGCAGGTGAACCTGCCGGGGGCGGTGGTGGATGGGGCGCCGGTGGGGCTGTCGATCATCGGGGCGCGGGGGACGGATGCGGCGCTGCTGGCGGTGGCGCGGGCGTTTGGCGCGGGGTGAGCGGCGGCGACATTCCGGTCGCCGGGCAGGTCGCGCATTGCTAGGATCGGCCAGAACGTTGCGGGAGGTTCAAATGCCGCCACTCTCCGAGCGGCGAGTCTCCGCGCCGCCAGTCTCTCAGCCGAGGGTGGTGCGCCTGGCCGATGCCGAGGAAGTGTCGTTCGGTCCGCTGGCGAAGTACCAGCGCTTGACCGGCGATGACGGCCATCCGGTGTTCACGGGGGTGCAGACCTGCCAGCCCGGCTACAGCACTCCGCTGCACTGGCATCCGTATGTCGAGAGCCTGTTCGTCCTGGAAGGCGAGATGGAGGCGTGGAGCGAGGGGCTGGACGCAGCCGTGCGGGTCGGCCCGGGCGAGATGATCGTTCTGCCCGCCGGCATCCCGCATGTGTTCCGGAATCCGGGGACGGTCGTGCTGCGCCTTCTGGGCATCCATGCGTCGCCGACACGGATCGTGAACCGGGTGGAGTAGGGCGCCAGTCCGTTGCCCGCGCCATGGTGGTTGGCGCGCGGCGAACCTCGAACCGCCGATCGCGCTGCGGCGTTCGATCGTTGTCAGCTTGTGACGATCGTGTCCTTCTTGCAGCGTGGGCACTTGCTGGGCGCTGTGGCGCCGGACGGCAGGACCTTGCTGTATTTGCAGCTGGTGCAGGTGATGGTGGAGACCTTGGCGCTGCGCGTGTTCACGCCGACGGTGGCGGTTCCCGCCTTCAGGTCGACCGTCACCACCTTGCCGGTGTGGTAGCTGTAGTCATGGGCGTCACGCAGCGCCTGGTTGCACAGGTTGTGGCGCCGGGCCGCGACGGAGACGTTGACCTGGGTGAACGAGGTCGATTGCTTCGACGGGTCGGACCGCTTGATGTAGTCCTCCTTGCCGCCGAGCTGGAACTGGGTGTTCACGTAGCCGCGAAACTCGCCCTGATCGTCGCACCGCAGGTGATCGGTTTCGCACGGAGACCCCTTTTGCAGCACCAGGGTCAGCAATTCGTCGACGTGGCCGGGATCGGGACTGAACAACAGCTTGTCGATCTTGGCGATCGCGCTGCCAACTGTGAAGGTGAACCCCTGCACGGACGGCAGCGGCGTTGTCGGGACGGGCATCTGCACTGGCGCCTCCTTTGCCGTCTCACACGGATGCCGGACCGGTGGTGGTGCCTCGCTGCATGTAGGTCGTTTTCGTCGCGAAGCCCTGGTCTTGCCAGAACTGGCCGGCTGCGTGGGGAGACGGTATCGCATGGAGATCGACGATGTCGATGCGATCCTTGGCGAGGCGTCGCCGCGCGCCGATCACAAGCTGCTTACCGATTCCCTGGCGCCGGACCGGCGGCTCCACCCAAAGGGCGGTGATGGTGGCGCTGCGCGGCGGACGCAACCAGGGGCGCCAGTTCCGTGCCACGGCGATGAAGCCGAGCAGAAGTGGGCCACGCGCGCTGACCAGCCCGAAACCCCCGCCGTCGTCCAACACTGTTGCGAACCAGCTGGCCACTTCCACCGCCAGCCGGTCGGGGCGCACCAGCTGATCGCCGAACCCGCCGGCGTTCTGGTGTGCGACGACGAGTTCGCACCACATCCGCTCCACCTCGCCCCGATCGGCCGGGCCGATCCGCCTGAGGCTGCGACGCGCCATGGCGGGGCCCCGCTACTCCGCGGCGCGCGGCAATGACGCCGGCGCAAACCGGACGTCATCTTGGCTTTCCACCGCCCAGAGCTGCGCGAGCAGCATCTCGGCGGCCGGGCGACCCACCGCCGGGGTGGTGAGTTCGAAGAATTTTTCGGTCAGCTCGGCATCGGACAGCGGGTCGTCGGGGTCGCCGTGACGGGTGGTCTGGTGGTGGCGCAGGGTGCGGTTGTCGGTGAGGGTGATTTCCACCATCGCCGAGCGGGCGCCGGGGAAGGCGGCGTCGCAGACGGGGTCGAGGGCCACATCGATCTTGGCCATCAGGGCTTGCGTGGCGGGGTCGGCGAGGCGGGCGGGGGTGAAGGCGGCGAGGCGGACATTGCCGTGCACCAGGGCGGTGGCGACGGTGAAGGGGGTGCTGAAGCGGCCCTCGAAGGCGGTGGCGACCTGTTTGCGGCCGGTGACGTCCAGGGTTGCGCGGTAGCCGCCGATGGCGATGCGGGCGATCTGGTCCGGGGTGAAGCCGTGGGCGCGTTGCAGGGCCAGGGCGCCGTCGATGGCGGCGAAGGCGTGGCCGCAGCAGCCGTGGTTCTTGAAGGTCATTTTCGTCACGTTGTAGCGGCTGCCCAGGCCGTCGGTGGCTTTCGACCAGTCGGGGTTGACCGACATGGCGGCGCCGAAGCCGGCTTCACCTTCCAGCACGTCGAGCGCGCCGGTGATGCCCTGGGCGGCGCCGAGGGCGGCCATGGCACCGGCATCGGCGGCGTGGCCGGCGTGCAGCGGCTTGGACATGGCATCCGAGCGGAAGGCCTGTTGCAGGGCGGCGGCGAAGGTGCCGGCGGT
The DNA here is from genome assembly GCA_020848935.1 of Acetobacteraceae bacterium. Taxonomy (GTDB): domain Bacteria; phylum Pseudomonadota; class Alphaproteobacteria; order Acetobacterales; family Acetobacteraceae; genus CAMDGX01. The sequence goes on along the minus strand of JADLHF010000273.1, from coordinate 528 downwards.
GGCCAGGGCGTGGGCGGTGCGGGTGGCGTCGAGCTTCAGGATGCTCGCCACGGCCGCGGCTGCGCCGAAGGTGCCGATGGTGCCGGTGGTGTGCCAGAAGCGGTAATGCGAGGGCTGCACGGCGACGCCGATGCGGGTGGAGATTTCGTAGCCGACGACGATGGCGCGCAGCAGCTGCTCGCCGGTGGCGCCTTTCGCCTGGGCGGCGGCCAGGGCGGCGGCGATCACCGGGCAGCCGGGGTGATAGACGGCGTCGCGAAATATGTCGTCGAACTCGATGGTGTGGCTGGCGGTGGCGTTGATCAGGGCGGCGGCGCGCAGGCTGGCGGGCAGGTTGCGGCCATAGACGATGGCGCGGCCGTGGCCGATCTCGTCGGCGAGACCCTCGGCCAGCAGGGTGGCGGGGGGGAGCAGGGCGCCGGGGAGCAGGGCGGCGAACCAGTCGATCAGGGCGCGGCGGGCGTGGTGGCGCACGGTGTCGGACAGGGGGGCCGTGAGCTCGTGCTCGGCGTAGGCGGCGAGGGTTTC
>JADLHF010000272.1 GCA_020848935.1 Acetobacteraceae bacterium | reverse complement strand
GTCCGGGGGTCGGGCGGCCCCCGGCGCCAGCGGGTTCCGGGCGGCGCCCTGGCCTTCACCCTATGACTATCCTCCCCCAAGCCCTCCTCATCGCCGGCCCCACCTGCTCCGGCAAATCCGCCCTCGCCCTCGCCCTGGCCGAACGCCTCGGCGGCACCGTCATCAACGCCGATTCCATGCAGGTCTATCGCGAGCTCCGCATCATCACCGCCCGCCCCACCCCGGAAGACGAAGCCCGCGCCCCCCACGCACTGTACGGCATCCGCCCCGCCGCCCAGCCCGGCAGCGTCGCCTGGTGGCGCACCGCCGCGCTGGCCGCCATGGAAGCAGCCCACGAAGCCGGCCGCCTGCCCATCCTCTGCGGCGGCACCGGCCTGTATTTCGCCGCCCTGACCGACGGCCTCTCCGAAATCCCCGAATGCGGCGAGCCCGCCCGCGCCGAGGCCCGCTGGCTGCTCGCCGAGCACGGCCCCGCCGCCCTGCACGCCGCACTCGCCAAGGTCGATCCCGCCACCGCCGCCCGCCTGCGCCCCAGCGACAGCCAGCGCGTCGCCCGCGCCTGGGAGGTCTGGCGCGGCACCGGCCGGGGCCTGGCCGCCTGGCAGCGGCAGCGCGGCACCCCCGCCCCCTGGCGCTTCGCCGCAATCCTGCTCGACCCGCCGCGCGACACCCTGCGCGACGCCATCGCCGGCCGCTTCACCGCCATGCTGGACCACGGCGCGCTGGCCGAAGTGCGCGATTTCCTCGCCCTCGGCCTCCCGCCATCCCTGCCCGCCATGCGCGCCCATGGCGTGCCCGAACTCGCCGCCCATCTGCGCGGCGAACTCCCTTTGGCCGAAGCCGCCCTGCGCGCCGGGCGCGCCACCGGCCAGTACACCAAGCGCCAGGCCACCTGGTTCCGCCACAAACGCATGGCCGACCCCGCCCGCACGCATATAATACATGCGCGAATCACTGATTTCGAGCAATTTTCGGAAAGCGAACGGCAGGAAATCATCCGCATTATTCGCCCGCCCGCTTGACGCCGCCGCCCCCCCGGCCCTATGTCCCCGCCATGAGCCAGAACCCAGCCGCCACCCCCGCCCCTGACCAGCCGGCGGGCGCCGAAATCCTCCTCCGCGCCCTCAAGGAACAGGGCGTAGAGGTGATCTTCGGCTACCCCGGCGGCGCCGTCCTGCCGATCTACGACGCCATCTTCAACCAGAACGCCATCCGCCACATCCTGGTCCGCCACGAACAGGCCGCCGTCCACGCCGCCGAGGGCTACGCCCGCTCCACCGGAAAGGTCGGCGTCGTCCTCGTCACCTCCGGCCCCGGCGCCACCAACGCCGTCACCGGCCTGGTCGATGCCCTGATGGACTCCATCCCCATCGTCTGCCTCACCGGCCAGGTCCCCACCCACCTGATCGGCAACGACGCCTTCCAGGAAGCCGACACCACCGGCATCACGCGCCCCGCCAGCAAGCACAACTACCTCGTCAAGCGCAGCGAAGACCTCGCCCGCGTCGTCCACGAAGCGTTCTACGTCGCCCGTGCCGGCCGGCCCGGCCCGGTGGTCATCGACCTGCCGAAGGACATCCTGATCGGCCCCGCGCCGTACACCCCGGCCGCCACCACCCCCCACCGCTCCTACCGTCCGCAAATCGAGCCCGACGCCAGCCAGATCGCCAAAGCCGTCGCCCTGCTCAAATCGGCCAAACGCCCGGTCATCTACACCGGCGGCGGCGTCATCAACGCCGGCCCCGCCGCCAGCACCGCCCTGCGCGCCCTGGTCCGCAAGACCGGCTTCCCCTGCACCTCCACCCTGATGGGCCTCGGCGCCTACCCCGCCGGCGACCCGCTCTTCCTCGGCATGCTCGGCATGCACGGCACCTACGAGGCCAACTGGGCGATGCACGACTGCGACGTCATGCTCAACATCGGCGCCCGCTTCGACGACCGCGTCACCGGCCGCCTCAACGCCTTCTCGCCCGGCTCCAGGAAGATCCACATCGACATCGACAGCTCCAGCATCAACAAGAACGTCCCCGTCGAAATCCCCGTCGTGGCCGACGCCGGCCGCGCCATCGAAGCCATCCTCGCCGCCTGGGACACCGACCCCGCCGAAATCGACCGCCCCGCCATCACCGCCTGGTGGCGCCAGATCGACGCCTGGCGCGGCATCGACTGCCTGCGCTTCACCCAGGACATGACCAAGGGCGCGATCATCAAGCCGCAATACGCCGTCCAGCGCCTCTACGACATCACCCGCGAACTCCAGAAGAAAACCTTCATCACCACCGAAGTCGGCCAGCACCAGATGTGGGCCGCGCAATACTTCGGCTTCGACGCCCCCAACCGCTGGATGACCTCCGGCGGGCTGGGCACCATGGGCTACGGCCTGCCCGCCGCCATGGGCGTCCAGGTCGCCCACCCCGACGCCCTGGTCATCGACATCGCCGGCGAAGCCTCCATCCTGATGAACATCCAGGAGATGTCCACCCTCTCCCAATACCGCCTGCCGGTGAAGGTCTTCATCCTCAACAACCAATACATGGGCATGGTCCGCCAGTGGCAGGAACTGCTGCACGGCGCCCGCTACTCCGAATCCTACACCGCCGCCCTGCCCGATTTCGTCAAGCTCGCCGACAGCTTCCACGGCGTCGGCCTGCGCGCCAAATCCGTCGACGAGCTCGACGACGTCATCCGCGAAATGATCTCGCTCGACCGCACCGTCATCGCCGACATCTGCGTGGACGAGAAGGAAAACTGCTTCCCGATGATCCCCTCCGGCGCCCCGCACAACGAAATGATCCTCGGCCCGGAACACGGCACCTCGCTGCAGATCGGCGGCGCCAAATCCCTGACCGACGAAGGACTGGCCCTGGTATAGCGCATCGCCCGCCAGCCGCCCGCCCCCTCCCCCGTCAGGATCACGCCAAAATGCCCACCACCCCCCACCAGCGTTCGGCGATCATCTCCGTGCTGGTCGAGAACGAAGCCGGCATCCTCGCCCGCGTCATCGGCCTGTTCACCGGCCGCGGCTACAACATCGACAGCCTCACCGTCGCCCCCGTCGATCCCGCCGCCAACCACAGCCGCATCAACATCGTCACCTCCGGCACCGACATGGTGATCGAGCAGATCAAGTCCCAGCTCGACCGCCTGGTCCAGGTCTACCGCGTCGCCGACCTCTCCATGCAGGGCCCCCACGTCGCGCGCGAACTCGCCCTGATCAAGATGGTCTGCAAAGGTGCGGACCGCGTCGAAGCCCTCCGCCTCGCCGAAGCCTTCCGCGCAAGCGTCATCGACGCCACCCTGGAAAGCTTCGTCTTCGAAATGACCGGCAGCACCGGCAAGCTCGACGCCTTCATCGACCTGATGCGCGGCCTCGGACTCGCCGAAGTCTCCCGCACCGGAGTCGCCGCCATCGCACGAGGCACAACGACGATCTAGCAAGACAAGGCCAGGGCTCTGCCCTGGACCCGCTGGGGCCGGGGGCCCCAGACCCCCATTCATGGGGTCTGGGGGGCCTCCCCCCAGCGGGTCGAGGGCAGAGCCCTCGCCTTCCATCCTTTCCTTATTGCCTGAAATCCAAAGGAGACTCCCCCATGCGCGTGTACTACGACCGCGACGCCGACGTGAACCTGATCAAGACCAAGAAGGTCGCGATCGTCGGTTATGGCAGCCAGGGCCACGCCCATGCCAACAACCTCAAGGACAGCGGCTGCAAGGAGCTGGCCGTTGCCCTGCGCCCCGGTTCCGCCGGCATTGCCAAGGCCGAGGCCGCCGGCCTCAAGGTCATGGACCCCGCCGACGCCGCCCGCTGGGCCGACATGGTGATGATCCTCACCCCGGACGAGGGCCAGGGCGATCTGTACCGCGAGAAGCTGCACGCCAACATGCGCCCCGGCAGCGCGATGGCCTTCGCCCACGGCCTGAATGTCCACTTCAACCTGCTCGACCCCCGCGCCGACATCGACGTGCTGATGATCGCGCCCAAGGGCCCCGGCCACACCGTGCGCAGCGAATACGTCCGCGGCGGCGGCGTCCCCTGCCTCATTGCCATCGACCAGAACCCCTCCGGCCAGGCGATGGATATCGGCCTGTCCTACGCCAGCGCCATCGGCGGCGGCCGTGCGGGCATCATCGAGACCACCTTCAAGGAAGAATGCGAAACCGACCTGTTCGGCGAGCAGGTCGTCCTCTGCGGCGGCCTCGTCGAACTGATCCGCGCGGGCTACGACACCCTGGTGGAAGCCGGCTACGCGCCGGAAATGGCCTATTTCGAGTGCCTGCACGAAGTGAAGCTGATCGTGGACCTGATCTACGAGGGCGGCATCGCCAACATGAACTACTCCATCTCCAACACCGCCGAATACGGCGAATACGTCACCGGCCCCCGCATCATCACCTCGGAGACCAAGGCCGAGATGAAGCGCGTCCTGGAAGACATCCAATCCGGCCGCTTCGCCCGCGACTGGATGCTGGAAAACAAGGTCAACCAGGCCAACTTCCGCGCCACCCGCCGCCGCAACGCCGCCCACCCGATCGAACAGGTCGGCGAAAAACTCCGCGCCATGATGCCCTGGATCGCCAAGAACGCGCTGGTGGACAAGGCAAAGAACTAAGACAAGGAAGAAAACGTCTTTTTGTGAACAAAAAGAAGCAAAAAAACTTCTTCCACCAAGCCACCCTTCTCTCCCCCCGTTCTTCACGGGGGGAGCCGGAGGGGGGCGGCCCCACCCCCAATCCCCCCTCCCACCCCTCTTACGAATAAAGTTTTTTTGCTTCTTTTTGTTCACAAAAAGAAGACTTCCTTTCTTCTTCCTCCCCGTGCCCACCGCCCACCCGACCCTCCTCCCCTGATATGATATTTTTCCTTGCCGCGGTCCATCGAAGCGGATATAAATCCGCCCATGACCCCAGCACCCACCCTCGCATCAGCGCTCGACGGCATCCTGGCCGCGCTCTGCGCGCTTGTCTGGGGCCGTTTCGCCGCCTTTGGCACCCTTGCCGCGCCGCTCCACAATCGCCTCAACCGCGCCCGCCAGCGCCTGGCCCGCCTGCTCGCCAACCTCGCCGCCGGCCGGCGGCCGCGCCCGCGCGCCCCGCGTCCCGGCCGCGGGGGCGGCGCGCCCTCCGTCCGCCTGCCGCGCGG
>JADLHF010000271.1 GCA_020848935.1 Acetobacteraceae bacterium | reverse complement strand
TCTTCGTCCTCCAGCGGCGGGCCGCCATTGTCGCCAATCCCGGCATTACGCATCGGCGGGCAACTCCTTGAACATGCAGGTGGCTTTCGCCGGCGGGCAGGGCGGCAGGAAGCCGGCATGAATTGCGGCGTGAAGAATATCCGCCAGTTCGTTGATCGAATGGTCGAATTCATCGGCGGTCAAGGCCGTGACATCACCGCTCACGGGCGGCACACCACCAGGGCGTAGCGCGCGCCATCGGTGGACGGCGCGCGAAAGCGGGTGGGGCCGAACAGGCGGAAGCGCAGGCAGTCGCCCGGCGCAAGCCGGTGGGTGGTGCCATCGACGGTCAGTTCCAGCACCCCGTCCAGCACCCAGATATGCTGCTCCAGCCCGGCCACCCCCGGCGCGGCATAGGCGATGTCCGCGCCGGCCGGCAGCCGCGCCTCGACCAGCTCGGCATCGAAATCCGCGGCCGGCGGCGACACGCCGCGCCGCACGTAGCCGCTGGCCGGATCGGTCCAGACCGGCTGGTCGGCCCGCCGCAGCAGCCGCGCCGGCTCGGCCTCCACCTCGGCCAGCAGGCGCGACATGGTGCGGCCATAGGCGGTGCACAGCCGGCCCAGCAGGGCGGCCGAGGGGCTGGTCTCGCCGCGCTCCAGCCGCGACAGGGTGGTGCGCGGGATGCCGGAGCGCTGCACCAGCTCGTCCAGCGACCAGCCGCGTTCGGCGCGCAGGGCGGCGAGCCGCGCGGCCAGGCGCGAATCGAGTGCCGAACGGTCCTTCTCCACCACGGTTTCCATATTCGGGAGGTTTTCCCGAATATGGGTCGGCGTCAAGCGGAAACCGGCACCTGGGCTATGATCGCCGCGATCTGCGCGGTGTCCAGCGTCTCGCTCTCCAGCAGCTTGGCGGCGGTGGCGTCCAGCTGGGCCCGGCGTTCGTTCAGCACGCCGACCGCCCGGTCGAAGGCCTGCTGGGCGAGGTCCTGCACCTCGCGGTCGATCGTGCTGGCCGTGGTGTCGGCATAGGCGCGCTCGGCCGGCATCGCCATGCCGCCCAGCATGGTGCGCTGGTCGCGCTCATAGGTGACGGGGCCGAGATCGGGCGACATGCCGTACTGCACCACCATCGAGCGGGCGATATCGGTCACCCGGCGCAGATCGTCCGACGCCCCGGTGGACAGGTGCTGGAACACGACCCACTCCGCCGCCCGCCCGCCCAGCAGCACCGCCATGCGGCTTTCCAGCTCCTCGCGGGTGACCAGGAAGCGATCCTCGGTCGGGCGCTGGATGGTGTAGCCCAGGGCGCCGGTGCCGCGCGGGATGATCGAGACCTTGTGCACGGGGTCCGAACCCGGCAATGCCATCGCCACCAGCACGTGGCCCATCTCGTGGAAGGCGACGATCTCGCGCTCGCGGGCGTTGATCAGGCGGTTGCGCTTCTCCAGCCCGGCGACGATGCGTTCGATGGCGTTGTTGAAGTCGGTCATCGCCACCGCCATGGCATCGCGCCGCGTGGCCAGCAGGGCGGCCTCGTTGACCAGGTTGGCCAGGTCGGCGCCGGTGAAGCCGGGGGTGAGGGCCGCGACCTGCTCGGGCTTGACGTCGGGGTCCAGCTTAATCTTTTTCAGATGCACGGCCAGGATCTGCGCCCGGCCCATCTTGTCCGGCCGATCCACCAGCACCTGGCGGTCGAAGCGGCCGGCGCGCAGCAAAGCGGGATCGAGGATCTCCGGCCGGTTGGTGGCGGCCAGCAGCACCACGCCCGATTTGGTGTCGAAGCCATCGAGTTCGACCAGGAGCTGGTTCAGGGTCTGCTCCTTCTCGTCATTGCCGCCGCCGGTCAGGCCCGGCATGCGCGAGCGGCCCATGGCGTCGAGCTCGTCGATGAAGATGATGGCCGGGGCATGCTTGCGCGCCTGTTCGAACAGGTCGCGCACCCGCGCCGCGCCGACGCCGACGAACATCTCGACGAATTCGGACCCGGAGATGGAGAAGAACGGCACCTTCGCCTCGCCGGCCACCGCCTTGGCGATCAGCGTCTTGCCGGTGCCGGGCGGGCCGACCAGCAGCACGCCCTTGGGCATGCGCCCGCCCAGGCGGCCGTAATGCTCGGGGTTCTGCAGGAAATCCACCACCTCCTGCAGTTCCTCCTTGGCCTCGTCCACGCCGGCGACGTCGGCGAAGGTCACCCCGGTATCGGTTTCGACATAGACCTTGGCCTTGCTCTTGCCGATCGCCATCAGCCCGCCGCCCAGCCCGCCGCCGGCGGCCATCTTGCGGATGATGAAGAACCAGATGCCGACGAACAGCAGCACCGGCACCACCCAGGACAGCAGGTCGCGCAGGAAGGTGCTCTCGATCTGGCCGCTGACCTTCACGTCGTACTTGCCCAGCTCGTCGGCGAAATTCTCGTCCACCCGAGTGGTGGTGAAGCGCTGCTCGCCGGTGGAAAGGGGCTCCTTCAGCGTGCCGGAGATGAAACGGTCCGACACCGCCACCGCCTCCACCTTGTGGTTGCGCAGCAGCTGCTGGAACTCGCTGTAGGAGATGGCCCGCGTGCCCGCGAAGCCGGCGATGACGCTTTGCAGCAGCAGGATGCCGGCAAGTGCCGCGGCGAAATACCAGGCGTTGTAGGTGATCTTCTTGTCCATCATGCGGCTCCACTGCTGGGCGCCATGCTACGCGCAAATCGGGGCGTTGCCGAGGCAGGGCGTGGCATTGCCGAAGCGGGGGCGGAGGCGGGCGGCGGGTGGTCCGTTCGCCCCGGCCCCGGGCGGATCGGCCTGCTTGCCCGGCGGGGGGTCATTAGTTTCGAAATAGCAACAAAATTGGCACGATCATCCGACCGGCAAAAAGCGCATCCGCTGACGGACTCCTGGCGGGTGAGGGCGGCGCGCGCGCCATGCGCCGACGCGCGGAGTGGGTGGGGTGTGTCGGGGGCGCCGCGCCCGGCATCGGGATGGGAGGGCGCGAGACCGCGTGGGAAAGGGATGGGGATGAGGCGCGGCGCGCGGCGGATGCCGGCGCGCGTGCCCGGTCGCCGGCGCGGCCAGGGCGCAGGTCAGCGTGCTGGTGTGTCGGAACCTGGCGTGTCGAGGCCTGGCGTGTCGGGATGGGGCGTATCGGCACCGGGCGGTGGCTGGCCCGGATGGCGATGTGCGTGGCCCCGCCGGAGGCATGCGCGCGCGCCTGCGGCACAGGCAGTTCGCCGGCCTGCCAGAGCAGGACAAGCTGCTCCAGCCGGGCAAGGAGCCGGACGAAGATGGCGGTGATCAGGGCCTGCAGGGCGGCGGGCAGGCGCGAGCGGGCGGTGCCCGGCTGCGCCCTCGCGGCGTCGTGCAGGTCGGCGATCCCGGTCGATAGCGGGGTGGGGGAATGCTTCACCAGGCTAATTTACCTAGGATTGATATCCGGTGCAAGGAGAAAATTCAGGAAGTCCGTCAGCAGCGATACCAACCGTCAAAAAATGACCCATGAATCCAGGCAAGAGCAGGGCTTTGCCCTGCACCCACCAAGGCCGGGAGCCTTTGGACTCCCAATCCTTTCTTATGGTTGAGGTCCAGGGGCTCGGCCCGTCGCGCGAAGGCGCGCGCCGGACCAGGCGGGTCTGGGCGGAGCCCAGTCTTGCTTTCAGCACC
>JADLHF010000270.1 GCA_020848935.1 Acetobacteraceae bacterium | reverse complement strand
TCGTTGCGCTCCAGGATGACCACCTCGTTGGTGTTCCAGCGCGTGACGCGATACGGGCCGACGCAGATCGGCGCGGTCTTGAAGAAGGCGTTGCCGTAGTCGCTCTTGCCGTCGGTCACCTTGGCATTCTTCTCGCCCTCCTCCTTGCTCAGGATGCCGGTGGAGCCGGAGGCGAACATCGCGGACAGCAGCAGGCCGATCGGATAGGGCTTGGAGAGCTTGACCACCAGCGTCTGGTCGTCGGTCGCCTTGATCGTCTCCGCCGCGTTGTCGCGGCTGAAGCCCCACTGGGTGAAGTTGGCCGAATTGCCGAAGCCCAGCTGGATCACCCGGTGCATCGACCATTCGGCGTCGTATGCGGTGGCCTTCTTGCCCGACGGGAACTTCAGGTCGGGGCGCAGCTTCATGGTGATGGTCAGCCCGTCATCGGACACCGACCAGCTCGCCGCGTTGTTCGGCACGATCTTCGAGACGTCCTTGAGGTCGTAGTTGACCAGCGGCGTGCACACGTTGCGGATGATGTCGTTGCCGTTCACCTCGGCAATCTGCGCGGGGTCGAAGGTGATCAGCGCATCCAGGTTCCACGCCATCACCAATGCATCGCGTGGCGTGGCGGCACTGGCGGGGGCCAAGGGGGCGGTGACCAGGGTGGCGCCGGCCATCAGCAATGTGGCGGCCAGCGCGGCTCGAACCGTCGTGAACATCTCGTCCTCCGGAAAGGGGGATAGCCGCGCAGTGTCGCGGCGGTGCGGCAATCTAGCGGAGGGTGCTCGCCCACGCCAAGCCCTGGCGCCACGCGCACCGCCCCTGCCGGCGCAAAATGCCCCGCAAACCCCTGGCCAGCCGCCGGAAAGCTGCATAATATTATATTAGCTGCCGAAACCGCTGAACCAAGAAACGACCAACGAGGAGACGCTCCCGATGACCCAGGATCGCCAACCCCGCCTGACGCGGCGCAGGGTGCTTGCCGCCGCCGCCCCGGCGCTCGTCGCCCCCCTGGCCACCCCGGCGATCGCCCAGGGCGCGCTGAAGGGCACCAGGCTGACCATCCTCGCGGGCCAGTGGTATGTGCCGGAAACCAACACCATGCTCGACCAGCTCGCCGCCGATCTCGGCCGCGACTCCGGCATGGACATCAAGATCGAACGCTTCGCCGGCGACGAGCTGATGACCAAGACCGCCGCCGTCATCGGCACCGGCCGCGGCGCGGACATGGCCGTCGGCGTGGAGTTCGACACCTACGTCTATGCCGCCAAGCTGAACGACGTCACCGACCTCGCCGACGAGATCGGCCGCACCTATGGCGGCTGGATGGACGTCGCAAAAGCCACCTCGATGGTCGGCGGCCGCTGGAAAAGCCTGCCGATCGGCCAGGCCCCGGCCGCCTGGAACTGGCGCACCGACATGTTCCGCGCCGCCGGCTACGAAAAATTCCCCGACACCTTCGCCGACCTGCTGACCGCGGCCAAGGCGCTGCACGCCAAGGGCACCCCGATCGGCATGACCCTCGGCCACGCCTCGGGCGACGGCCGCTCCACCAACTACCCGGTGCTGTGGGCCTTCGGCGGCAAGGAGTTCGAGGCCGACGGCAAGACCGTCGCCATCAACTCGCCCGCCACCCTGGCGGCGGTGGAATGGTACAAGGAGATCTACCAGTACTTCATCCCCGGCACGACCGCCTGGCTCGACCCGGACAACAACCAGGCCTTCCTCGCCGGCAAGTGCTCGGCCACCGTCAACGTCAACACCATCTACCTCGCCTCGCGCACCGCCGCGGCCACCGACCCCAGCCGCAAGATGCTGGTCGAAAACATGGACCATGCGCTGTGGCCGTCGGGCCCGGCCGGGCGCTTCGCCAACTACAACATCAACGTCTGGCTGCCTTTCGCCTCCAGCCCCAACAAGGCCGGCCAGCGCGAATTCCTCAAGGCCTGGTTCAGCCGCGGCTTCCTGCCGAAATGGACCAAGACCGGCCAGTCCTACTTCATCCCGCAACTCGCCGGCTTCGACCGCGAGGACGTCTGGCCCGACGATCCCAAGCTGAAGATCTTCCGTGAGCTGAACAAGCTGAACCGCCTGGCGGGCTACGCCGGCCCGCCCACCCCGGCGGCGGCCGAAGCCGTCAACAAATACGTCCTGGTGGACATGTTCGCCAAGGCCTGCACCGGCCAGCTCAGCCCGCGCGATTCGGTTGCCTGGGCCGAGAAGGAATACCAGCAGATCGCCCGCCGCCGCAGCCGCACCTAGGTGGCGCACACCGCCGCCCCCAGCGCGCCGGGCCACCCCCCGCGGGTGGTCCGGCGCAGCCTGGCCACCGACCTGATCGACCACGAACAGGCGCTGGGCTACCTGCTGGTCGCCCCGGTGGTGATCCTGCTGCTCGCCCTCGTCGCCTATCCCTTCGCGGTGGCGATCGGCTACGCGCTGTCGGACCGCACCCTGGCCGACCCCGGCGTCTTCGTCGGGCTGGAGAACTTCGAACTGCTCTGGGAAAACCAGATCTACCGCCAGACCCTGCGCAACACCTTCATCTTCACCGCCGGCTCGGTCGCCCTGCGCCTGCTGCTCGGCGTCGGCCTCGCCCTGCTGCTGAACGAAAGCTTCCGCTTCCGCCGCCTGGTCCGCGCCGCCATCCTGCTGCCCTGGATCGTGCCCACCGTGCTCGGCACCATGGCCTGGCTGTGGATGTTCAACCCCAATTTCTCCGTGCTGAACTACATCCTGGTGCATTCCGGTCTGATGGAACAGGGGCTGAACTGGCTCACCGACCCCAACCTGGCGCTGTTCTCGGTCCTGCTGGTCAACGCCTGGCGCGGCGTGCCGTTCATGGCCATCACCGTCCTGGCCGGGCTGCAGGCCATCCCGCAAGACCTCTACGACGCCTCCTCGATCGACGGCGCCGGCAAGCTGCAACGCTTCCGCTACGTCACCCTGCCCCTGGTCATGCCGGTCCTGCTCACCGCGCTGGTGCTGTCCATCATCTGGACCTTCTCGGATTTCGGCATCGTCTATGGCCTGACCAAGGGCGGCCCGATGAACGCCACCCATGTCCTCGCCACGCTCAGCTACCAGACCGGCCTGGCCAGCGGCAACATCGGCGAGGGTGCCGCCGTCGCACTCACCATGCTGCCGGTGCTGC
>JADLHF010000269.1 GCA_020848935.1 Acetobacteraceae bacterium | reverse complement strand
GTTCCCCGCCCCGCAACTCGTCGAAATGCTCGGCCACGCCGGCTTCGACTGGGTGCTGCTGGATTGCGAACACGGCTCCCTCGCCCTGTCCGACGTCGAGATCATGGCCATGGCCGCCGACGCCGTCGGCATCACCGCCATCGCCCGCCCCCGCAGCAACGCGCCGGCCGACATCCAGAGCGTCATGGACCGCGGCGTCGCCGGCGTACAGATCCCTCACATCAACACCGCCGACGACGCACGCCGCGCCGTCGCCGCGGTGAAATTCGGCCCTGGCGCCGCCCGCGGCCTCGCCGCCGGCACGCGGCCCGACCGCTGGGGCCTCGGCGCCCGCATGCCCGACTTCACCGAACAGGCCAACGCAAATTCCCTGGTCTGCGTTCAGATCGAACACCAGCAAGCCGTCGCCAATATCGACGAAATCCTCGCCGTCCCCGGCATCGACGTCTTCTTCATCGGCCCGTCCGACCTGTCGCAATCCATGGGCCACCCCGGCAACCCCAAGGCCCCGCCGGTCGCCGCCGCCATCGATGCCACCCTGGCCCGCATCCGCGCCGCCGGAAAAACCCCCGGCATGCCCGCCACCGCCGAAACCCTGCCCGGGCTCCTCGCCGGCGGCTGCCGCTACATCTACACCCACCTGCCCCGCGTCCTCGCCGCCGGCGCGCGCGGCTTCCTCGCGCAGGGCTGAGGCCAATCCACCGCCGAGGAAAATAAACCCTTGCACCGATCGTCGTTAGTTAATATAAATGGCGACATGACCAGCACCCCAAATCCCGCAACCGAGTTCGCCGACGCGCTGCGCACCGCCTTCGCGGATGCCGCCCCGCGCGCGCCCGCGCTCGCCGGGTTGGTCGCCCTCATCCTGGCCCATCTCGACGCGCTGCTGGCCCGCTTGGAATCGCTCTGTGCCGCCTGGCAGGCCGGCACCCTGCCCGCCCCGCCCGCGCCGCGCCCCGCCGCATCCCGGCGACCGCACGCCCTCACCGCTTCCCCACAGTCGCCGCCCGCAGCGCCGAGCCGACATCGACCGGCCGCTCCACATGGTTCCAGGTGGACGCCCCAACCACCAGCACCCACACCGCCAGCGACACCAGCGCCGCCGGCCGGGCATGCGCCCGCAGCCACCCAACCCGCCGCCGCGCCGTCGCCAGGGCATACCCTCCCGCCACCAGCATCAGCTTCGGCAGGAACATCGTGTGCAGCCCGATGCCCAGCGGGTTGTACAGGAACAGCCCCAGCCCGGTCGCCACCGCCCCCCAGAAGCAGCACGCCAGCAGCAACCCCAGCCGCGGCCGCGCCGCATCCAGTGCCCCGGGCGGGAACAGGCCGAGCCCGCGCAGGTCCAGCAGCGCGGAAAACCCGATCAGCCCGGCCATCGTCATCAGGTGAAGGAACCGCACCACCCCATACAGCGTCCGCAGCCCGAACACCGCCATGCGCGCATCGCTCGTGGCCACCGCGGTCAGCCACGCCAGCGGCAGGGTGATGACATCGGCTCCATACGGGCTGGTCATTTTGCGCATCCTGAATGCGAATGATTTTTAATTGCATAAGCCGCCGTCCAGGATTATGCAACTGCGACCTATTCGCAATTATGGAGTCGCCGATGCGCCGCCTTGCTTCCCTGCTTGCCCTCACGGCAGCGTTGTTCGCCACCCCGGCCCGCGCCGCCCCGCCCGATCCCGTCGATTTCCTGTTCCGCATCGGCATGATGGAAGGCCACCTGATGATCGGCCGCGAACTGCTCGACGCCAACCAGCCCAGCCTCGCCCTGCCGCATTACGGCCACCCCGTGCGCGAGCTGTACGACGACATCGCCCCCTGGCTGGAAGCCAACCACGTCGCCCGCTTCGACACCGCACTGGTGCGCCTGGAAGCCGCCGCCGCCACCGCCCCCGCCGCCCCCGCCACCCGCGCGCTGCATGACGAGGTGATCGCCGCCCTGCACGCCGCCCGCGCCACCGCCCCCGCCGCCCTGCGCGAGTCGATCCCCGCGATGATCCGCATCTGCGCCGACACCGTCGATGCCGCCGCCGGCGAATACGGCCAGGCGGTCAACCGCGGCCGCATCGACAGCCCCGTCGAGTACCACGACAGCCGCGGCTACCTCGCCTATGTCGAAACCCAGCTCACCGCCATGCGCCCGGTCACCCCGGAGCAAACCGCACTGGTCAGCGGCTTCAGCGCCGTCCTGGCCAAGGCGCGCTGGATCGTCGCCCCATTGCTGCCGCCCGACCCGCCGCGCGCCTCGGTCACCCAGTACCGCGCCATCGCCGCGGAAGCCGGCAGGGCCGCCGGAAAGTGAGCCTCGATGTAAGGACAAAGGGAAGAAAGACTCTTCTTTTTGTGAACAAAAAGAAGCAAAAAAACTTCACTCACCTTCCGTCTTGGACCGGGCGCCACCACCACGCCAGGAGTGAAAGTTTTTTGGTTCTTTTTTTCAAAAAAGAACGCGCTTTCTTCCTACGCCACCGCCAACGCCCCCTGCGGCGCCGCGTGGAATTCTTCCTCGCTCACGCCATACACCTCGCGCACCCGCGCCGGCGTCAGGTCCGCCGGCGTGCCGTCGAACATGAAGCGGCCGTCCTTCATCGCCACGATGCGGTCGCAATAGCTCCGTGCCGTGTCCAGGTGATGCAGGTTGCACAGCACCGTCAGCCCGTCCTCGCGGTTGATCCGGCGCAGCGCCTCCATCACCACCTGGGCATTGCCGGGGTCCAGGCTGGCGATCGGCTCGTCGGCCAGGATGATGCGTGGCTGCTGCATCAGCGCCCGGCAGATCGCCACCCGCTGCTGCTGCCCGCCCGAGACCTGGCCGGCCCGCATCAGCGCGGTCTCCAGCAGGTCGAACCGCTCCAGCGTCGCCAGCGCCATCGCCCGCTCGGCGGCGCTGAACAGACCCAGCAGGCTGGCCAGCGTGCTGCGCTTGTTCAGCCGCCCCATCAGCACATTCGTCAGCACATCCAGCCGCGGGATCAGGTTGAACTGCTGGAAGATCATGGCGCACGACGCCCGCCAGTCGCGCAGCGCCCGGCCGCGCAGGGCGGTGACATCGGTATCGCCGAACAGCACCCGGCCCGCGCTGGGCACCTGCAATCGGTTGATCATCCGCAACAGGGTGGATTTGCCGGCGCCCGACCGCCCGATGATGCCCAGCATCTGCCCGGCCGGCACATCCAGCGACACGTCGTCCACCGCCACCTTGGCCCCGAACCGGCGGGTCAGTCCGCGTATGCGCAACACACCATCCTGCATGCCGCTATCCCGCCGACCCGCCCGCCGCCGCCAGCGCCGCCTCGGCCGCCCGCCGGCTCCCTGCCATCGTCTGCTCGATATCGCTGTAGAACAGGTCCACCTCGCAGTTGAACCGCCAGATCCCCTCGCACCCCGCCCACGCCGCGCAGTAATCGGCCCGCCCGCCCTGCGCCGGCGCCACGAAGTTGGAGACCTCGGCATACCATCCGGCATCGGTGCACAGCGTGCCGATCCGCAGCCGTCCCGTCGCGTCGCCCACTGTGAACGACCGGAACCGGCTCGCCCCCGCCGGCAGCAATCGCGCCAGCGCCGCCCGCAACCCCGCCCCATCCACCATCCGCCAGCCCTCCGTCCTCCATCATGCACCTCGCCCGCCACGCGGGAAAACCCACCCCCACAAGTCTTGAAAATTTTCCTTGGCGCGACCCCGTCAGGTATCTAGCCTGGCGGTATCGAAATCCGCGCCACCCGCCGCGCCGCCTTGCATCAGGAAGCGCAGCACACCAGGGCTGTTCCGCTCATGATGAAATCCCCCGGCGTCCCGCCCCGCACCAATGCGCCATTGCGCAGCGGGCTCGACGACCTCGTCCGCCGCCGCGTCCTGGTCCCCGCCGGGTCCGCGGTGATCGAAACCGTCATCGAGGGCACCGGCCCCGCCCTGGTCATGCTCCCCTCGCTCGGCCGCGACGGCTACGAGGATTTCGACATGGTCGCCGCGATGATGGCTGCGGCCGGGCTCACCGTCCTGCGCCCGCAGCCGCGCGGCATCGGCGGCTCCTCCGGCCCGATGGAGGGCGTCAGCCTGCACGACCTGGCCGCCGACATTGCCGCCGTGATCCATGCCGAGGGCGGCGGCCGGGCGGTGATCCTGGGCCACGCCTTCGGCCATTTCGTCGCCCGCATGACCGCCGTCGACCACCCCGCCCTGGTGCGCGGCGTGGTGCTGGCCGCCGCCGCCGCGCGCCAGTACGCGCCCGAGATCGCCGCCACCCCGCGCCGCGCCGGCAACCCGGACTCGCCGGTCGCCGAACGACTGGCCGCCCTGCGCCTGGGCTTCTTCGCCCCCGGCCACGACCCCACCCCCTGGCTGCACGGCTGGCACCCGGCCACCCAGCGCATGCAGATCGACTGCCGCGAGAAACAGGGCGTGGCACAGGCCGATTGGTGGCACGCCGGCGCTGCCCCGCTGCTGGAACTGATCCCGGCGCTGGACCCGTTCAAGCCACGCGAAAAATGGGACGAACTGCGCGCCGAATTCGGCCCGCGCGTGCAGACGAAGGTGATCGGGAATGCCAGCCATGCCCTGTTCCCCGAACAGCCGCAAGCGGTGGCCGATGCCGTGCTGGCGTGGATGCGGGCGCTGCCGGACTGACAGGCAGAAGCAAGAAAGGCCTTCTTTTTCTGAAGAAAAAGAAGCAAAAAGACTTTCTATTCATAAGAGTTCTATAATGAATGAAAGTTTTTTGGTTCTTTTTTTCAAAAAAGAACGCCTTCCTTCCTACATCACCAACCCCCCATCGACATGCAGCACCTGCCCGGTGATGTAGCTGGCATCGCGGGACGCGAGGAAGGCGATGGCGGCGGCGATATCGTCCGGCTCGGCGATGCGGCCCAGCGGGATCCACTTCGCGCGATCCGTCACCGGACTGAAGGCAACATGCGTGCCGGCATCCTTGCGGACAAAACCGGGCGCCACGGCGTTGACGGTGATGGCGGGCGCGAACTCGATCGCAAGCGCCTTGACCAACGCTTCAAGCCCGGCCTTGGCTGCGGCGGAGGCGGGAAAGGCCGGAAAATCGAGGCGGTAGGTGTGGGCCACGAAGCTGCTGACGGCGACGATGCGCGGGTCCGCGCCTCGGCGCAGATGCGGCAGCGCGGCGCGGGCCAGGCGCAGGAAGCCGGACTGCATCGCCTGGATCGAGCGGTCGAAGATCTCGTCGGTCAGCTCGGCGGCCGGCGTGCGGTCGGCGAAGCCGGCATTGGCGATGACAGCGTCCAGCCGGCCGAAACGGCCGATCGCGGCCCCAACCAGGGCGGCGGCCGTGGCAGGGCTGGCGAGGTCACCGAGGGCTTCCTCCACCTCGGCCCCCCGCGCGCGGGCTTCGGCGGCAACGGCCGCAAGGGCATCGGCGTTCTTGCGGGTATGGGCGAGCAGGGATACGCCGGGTGCGGCCAAGCGGCGCAGGGTGGCCGCGCCAACCCCGGTGGCGGCCCCGGTGACCAGGACGACGCGGGTCATTCCGCGGCGATCTGAAGGGTCGCGGCCTCGGCGCGCAGCCACACGGCGGTATCGTGGAACACCGCGCCGCCAGCCGGCAACGCAGGCTCGTCGGAGGTCAGGGCGTTGATGCCGACGCCGCCGATGTGGTCGGCATGCGGCCAGGTGCTTTCGGCGACGATCACGCCGGGCTGGGCGCCCTCGGCGATCGCGGCATGCAGCACCACCTCGCCGCGGGCGTTGCCGAGCCGCACCGGGCTGCCGTCGGCAATGCCGAGCCGGGCGGCATCGGCGGGATGGACCAGCAGGGTGGGGCGGACCTCCCGCCGGCGGGCGCCGGGGGTTTCGGTGAAGGTGGAGTTGAGGAAGCCGCGGGCGGGGGCGGCGACGAGGCGGAACGGGCGCTCGTCCGTCGCGGCGTCGATCACTTCGATATGATCCGGCAGCGACGACATGGCCGCGTGATTGGCGCCGATCGCCGCCCAGTCGGCACGGAAGTGGAACTTGCCGTCGGCATGGCCGAAGCCGTTGACGAAATGCGAGGCCGCAAAATCCGGCTGCGCATCGTGCCACCGGTTGCGCTCCACGGCATCGGCATCGGGCCAGCCGGAGACGCGCAGGGTTTCGTCGAGGATTTCGCGCGCGGTCATGGCATAGGCGCGGTGGGTGGCGCCCAGGCGGCCCGCGAGGCCCTGCAGCACCTCATGGTTGCTGCGGCACTCACCCGGCGGCGCGACCAGCTTGGGGCCGATCTGGATATGGCCGTGGCCGCCGGCCTGGTACAGGTCGTCGTGTTCCATGAACATCGTCGCCGGCAGCACCAGGTCGGCAAGGCGCGCGGTCTCGGTCATGAACTGCTCATGGACGACCGTGAACAGGTCGTCGCGCAGGAATCCCCGCCGCACCTTGTTGGAATCCGGCGCGACGGTGACCGGGTTGGTGTTCTGGATCAGCATGGCGTTGACCGTCGGGCCAGCGCCGAGGTCGCGGCGGTCGCCGGTGAGCACGGCGCCGATGCGGCTCATGTCCAGCTCGCGCACGCGTGTGTCCACCATGTCGAGCCCCTCGATCAGGGTCTTGTCCCAGTGGTAGATGGCGCGGTTGCTCCAGAAGGCGCCGCCGCCCTCGTGCGCCCATTTGCCGGTGACGGTGGGCAGGCAGGTGACGGCATGCAGCGCGGCCGACCCGTTGCGGCTGCGCGTGAAGCCGTAGCCGGTGCGGATATAGGCGCGCGGGGTTTGGCAATACAGCTTCGCAAAACCCTCGATCTCCTCGACCGTCAGGCCGGTGATGGCGGCGGCCCATTGCGGAGTGCGCGCGGCCACGTGGGACTCCAGTGCCGCCGGATCGTCGGCGTACCGCTCCATGTAGGCCCGGTCGGCATGGCCGTCGCGGAACGCGATATGCATCACCGCACAGGCCAGTGCGGCATCGGTGCCGGGGCGGACCGAAAGGTGCAGGTCGGCGACCTTGGCGGTGCCGGTGCGATAGGGGTCGATGACCACCAGCTTCGCGCCGCGCTCCTTCCGCGCCCGGGTGATATGCGTCATCACGTTGACCTGGGTGTTCACCGGGTTGCCGCCCCACATCACGACCAGGTCGGCCACCGCCATTTCGCGCGGGTCCGGCCCGGCGACGCGGCCCACCCCGGCCGTCCAGCCGCTGATGCAGGTGCGGGTGCAGATGGTGTTGATCTGGCGCGAATAGCCGAGCTCGTGGCGCAGCCGGTTGATGCCGTCGCGCTGCACCAGGCCCATGGTCCCCGCGTAGTAATAGGGCCAGACGCTTTCCGCCCCATGGCGGCGCGTGGTGTCCAGGAACGCCTCGGCGGCGCGGTCCAGCGCCTCGTCCCAGCCGATGCGGCGGAACTGGCCGCTGCCCCTGGGTCCCGTGCGCAGCAGCGGATGGGTCATGCGGTCCGGGTGGTGGATGCGCTCGGCGTAGCGGGCGACCTTGGAACAGATCACGCCGGCGGTGTAGCTGTTGGCCTCCGCCCCGCGCAGCGTGCCGATGCGGGTGCCGCCATGGACCTCCACTTCCAGCGCGCAGGTGGAGGGGCAGTCGTGCGGGCAGGCCGATGACCGCAGCTGGGGTGGAACGGTGTCGGGCATTGCGGGCTCCG
Source organism: Acetobacteraceae bacterium (assembly GCA_020848935.1). GTDB lineage: Bacteria > Pseudomonadota > Alphaproteobacteria > Acetobacterales > Acetobacteraceae > CAMDGX01. The sequence continues at coordinate 46,649 of JADLHF010000269.1, read as the reverse complement.
GCTTGCGGGTTGCGCGGAGCAGGGTGCCCCGGATGGCGGGGGCTTGGCAATCTCACGCCGGATCGGCGGGGCACGTGCGGCTGCGGCGTCGCACAGCCTCGTGGCAGGGGGGTGGTGAGGATGACTTGGATGGCGCGTTGGCGATCCGGTCTGGTCACCCTTCACACCGGCGCCAATTGGGTCAGGCTTTTCCTTTTTTCTTGGATTTCGCCTTGGCGGAAGCCGGTGGGGCCAGGGCGGGGTTGAACCGGGGCGATTCCTCAAGAATGGCTTGCAGGCGGGTGAGGATGCGCAGGCCGACGGCGCGGTTGCCGTGGCTGCGCAGAACGTCGCCCTGGCCACGCCGGGCGCGGGCAGCGCCGCGGGTGGGATCGTCGAGCAGGGGACGGGCCAGCGCGAAGGCATGGTCCACGCGCGGATCGGCCCAGGACTGGCCCTGCCAGTGCGGATACTCGTCCGCTGCCAGCGGGATCATGTCGTGCTCCACCAGCAGCGAATTCTCCGCCGTCATGAAATCGACATTGCCCGACCAGCCGGTGGCCAGCGCCAGCCGCCCCAGCGCCATCGCCTCGCCGGGGCCGCGCCCGAACCCCTCGGCGCGATGCAGCGAGACCAGGCAGTCGCAGGCATTGATCAGGCTGCGCACGCCCAGCGTGTCCAGCGGCGCGGCGATCACCTGGATCTGCGAGTTCGGCGCCAGCCCCGCGGCCCATTCCTCCGCCCCGCGCTCGCCGTTCTTGGCCTTCAGCACCAGTTGCATGTCGTGGTACGGCAGATCGGCGCGCAGCCGCTCGAACAGCTCCACCACGGCGAACGGGTTCTTCCGCGAGGCATAGCTGGAGATGTCGAAGAAGGTCAGGAACACGAACGCCGACTCGCGGATGCCGAAATGCCGCCGCGGCAGCAGCGGCCCCGGCAGCGGTTCCACCGCCTGGCCGGTGAAGTGGCTTGCCACCCCGGAATTGCGCAGGCTGCCTTCGATGAAGTGGGACAGCGCCCAGACCTCGTCGAAGCGCCGCAGCTTGTCGGCCCAGACCGGCGGATAGGTCGGCAGTTCCCAGGCCGGGACGATGATGTTGTAGCCATCCTCGAAGCTGCCGCCGCGCGCCGCGATCGCCGCGATCACCGGCTCCACCTCGTCGCCGTTGATGTGGAAGATGCGGATGCCGCCGGGCAGCACCTCCACCTCCAGCCCGTCCAGGATCTGGCCATGGGCGGGGTCGGTGCGCCGGGCATAGCGGAACACGTCATAGACGTTCTGGTTCAGCATCATGGCGCGCCCGGCCATGATGTGGCTGCGCATCTGCTCGCCCATGCCGATCGGCGCCCAGGGGTGGCCGACGATGGTGACCTCGACGTCGTCGATGATGGGACCGGCCATGGTCACGCCCACCGCTTGGCGGCCACGGCGTCGCGCAGGGCTTCCAGCCAGCGATGGCCATAGGCGATGTCGGGTTCCAGATGCGTGCCCTCGGCCCATTCGTTCCAGGCATTGACGAACAGCAGCCGCTCGTCGCCCATGTGGAAGGCGCGCACCTCCTCGATCTTCTCCTCCACATACACGCGGAACGCCTCGGGGCTGATGCCATCGAAGATGTTGCCGCGCTGCGGCTGGCGGGCGGTATTGTCCCAGGACGGGAACACGGCGGGATAGCGCGGATAGGCGACGGTATCGCGCTTCAGGAAGTTCAGCACCGTCTCGGGATAGTCGAAGCGCGCGCCGGCCCAGCCTTCCTTCAGCAGCTCGATCTCCGTCTCCGACGGCGCGGCACGGCCCTGCGGCGGGAACTCGACGGCGGCATCGAAGCCAAGCTCGGCCGGACTCACCCCGCCATCCACCGCCTCCATGCTCTCGACATAGACCAGATGCACGCCGGGGAACCCGGCCGCGGCGAAACCCCGCCGCGCCATGGTGGCAAAGGCCCGGCAATCCGGCAGCAGCAGCGGCCGGTACAGCAGGAACAGCGGCTTGCCATCCACCCGCAGGTAGCGCGGGTCGGCCGCCTGTTCCACCACATCGGCGATGATCGAGGCCAGGGTGGCGTCGTCGTAGCTCTGCTCCAGCAGGATTTCCCGCGTGCCGCCGTCCCAGTGCTTGGTCCAGTTCTCGTTGGCCCAGCACAGGCACCAGTTGAACGGAATGTCGGGGTTGGCGCGCACCACCTCGATCGGCTTGTGCAGCACCCGCCGGGCACCGAAATTGTAGTAATAGACGCAGAATCCATCGATTCCGTAGCGCGCCGCCAGCTCGGCCTGGCGCCGCAGGGCGTCGGGCGTGCGCAGGTCGTAGAAGCCGAGATCGGCGGGCAGATGCGGCTGGTACTGGCCCGCGTAGCTGGCGCGGGCTTTCGTGACATTGGTCCATTCGGTGAAGCCCGCCCCCCACCACAGGTCGTTCTCCGGCGTAGGGTGGAACTGCGGCAGGTAGAAGGCCAGCGTGCGCACCTGGTTCATCCGGCCCAGCAGCCCGCCCCAGCGCTCGGACAGGGTCTGCTGGTTGCGGGTGATGGTGCGCAGCTTGCGGGTGATCGACTGGCGGTTGGACGAGACGCTGAGGTGGTGCAACACCACGGCGCCGGCCACGAAGCGGATGCGGTAGCCCCGGTCGATCAGCCGCAGGCAGAGATCGGCGTCCTCGCAATAGGCCGGCCTGAAGGCGGGGTCGAACAGCGTCTCGCCCACCAGCGCCCGGCGCACCAGCAGGGCCGCGCCGGAGCAGTACGGCACGTCGCGGTCATAGCAGTAGCCGCCCTCCTCGGGGTCGGCGAACAGCCCGACCATGCCGGACTCGCCGTTCGGCTTGAGGATGCAGCCGGCCTCCTGCACCCGCCCGTCGGGATAGATCAGCTTCGGCCCGGCCGCACCGATGGCCGGATCGGCGTCCATGGCGGCGACCAACAGGTCGATGGCGCCCGGCATCACCTGGGTGTCGTTGTTCAGCAGCAGCACGTACTCGCCACGGCAGGCGGCGAAGGCGTCGTTGCAGTTGCCGATGAAGCCGGCATTCACCGCCTGGCGGCGATAGACCAGGTTCGGCACGTCGGCCAACCGCTTCACTTCCGGGTCGGTGGAGCAGTCATCGGCCACCACCACCTCGAAGCTGGCCTCGGGCATGCTCTGCAACAGGGCCAGCAGGCACTCCACCGTGACATCAAGCTCGTTGTAGACGGGGATCAGGATGGACACGCGCGGGTTGGGCGCGGCCGGAAACTCCAGGATGGCGATATCGTCCACCGGCGTCGCCGAGCGCAGGCGCGACGGCGGGCTCACCGTCACGGCATCCTTGCGCTGCTGGCGCATCGTCGCCACGCGCCGGCGCATCTCGGCGTCGCGGGCCAGGGCCTCGGCGGGCGCGACCGCCAGCGGCAGGCCGACCTCCTCGGGTGGGGCGGTGCGGTGCTGCGGGGCGGCGGCCAATCGCGGGGTGGCGGCGCGGCCCTCCTCGCGGCCCTGGGTGATGAAGTGGCGCAACGGCGGCATGCCGGCCTCCGCCACGTCGGGATTGCGCAGCAGGTACTGGCGGCCGTCGAAGGCAGGGCTGGGGGCAGCGCCCTCGGCGTCGCCCTGCTGGACGAAATGGCGCAGGGCGTCGTAGGGGTTCTGGCCCAGCTCCGGATGCTCGCCGGCGTACCAGAACAGGTCCAGCCAGGGGTTGGGCTGGACGCGCGCCCACAGCCCCTCGGCCAGGAAATGGCGCAGCAACGCGTTGCCCGGTGCCGCCTCGCCCAGGGCCGCGCGGTAATAGGCGGGGTCGAAATAGGGGCTCGGGATCGCCAGGTCGTATTCCAGCAGATCGACCAGCAGTTCGATCTGGGGCGGATTGCCCAGCAGGCCGGAATCCTGCGACAGGATGTATTTGACGTCCACCAGCGGATGCGGCGAGCGTTCCTCCAGCACCCCGGTCTCGATGAAATGCAGCAGCGGGTCGATCGCGGTGTCGCCCAGGTCGGGATAGGTGTCGCGGTAGAACGCCGCGTCGAAATAGAACGACAGCATCGGCCGCTCGACCACCGGGGTGGCGAGGTAGCGCGCGACGGTGCCGATATTCGCCCGCCCGGCCCCGAAGGCGCGGCGGAACAATTCCTCGTTGACGAAGGAACTGCACAGCGCACGGTGGGTGCGCATCAGGTCGCTCATTGGCGGCTCCCGCCCAATGGATCCGGCGCCACCGGGCGGCCCTGGGGGCCCCGCCCGGCCGGCGGCGGAAGGTGGTCATCCGCGAGCCTGCCGGATTTTGGCGGCCCGCAGCGCAGCATCAAATGGGGCTGCGGCGCCTTGCCGGTCATTCCCGAAGGACGACCATCCAGGCTTCGAGATCGGCGCGGATCTCCTCGTTGGGAATCCGCCCCTCGGCGGCGCCCGAACGCAGGTAGTGTTCCGTGCCGGAGATCACGTCGCCCTTCAGAACGGCCTGCCCGACATCCTTGTAGGTGCTGGTATAGAACGCCTCGTCCACTGGCGGGGGCGAGCCGAAGCGGCCCTCGAAGAAGCCGGTCTCGATGAAATGCTGGCGCAGGTCGGGAATCTGGCCGGCCTCCTGGGCGGCGGCGAGGTCGGGGTAGGCTTCCTTGTAGAACGCCTCGGAGAACGGCGCGTTGGCCACCATGGTTTGCAGCAAGGTCTTCAGCAGCTTGGCGTCAACGGCGATCTTGGACTTGCTGTTCAGCCGGTCGCGGTTCACCCGCAGCGCCTGGAGCAGGAGGTCGATATGGGGTATGTAGGCGGGTTGCGGCAATGCACGACCTCCTTGCGCGACGCACCGAACGAGGATGGCGCCGGCGCGGAGCAATACCCAAGCCGGCGCCCGATCGCAACAGCAGAGCGCGCAGGGCGGCGCTTGGCAAACCCGTGGCGGCGCCGGGGGTGGTGGCGCACCGACTCATTCGGATGATTCAACATGCGCCCGTGCACAAGCTTGATCTGGCGGGCCGATTCGGCTGACGGGCTGACGTGCCTGGCAGCAACGGACCGCTAGGCGAGGTCGGGCAGGCCGATCGAATGCCGCTCCTCGGCGGTCATGCCATTGTTGGAGCGGCCCCAGCTGGCGCCCTCGCGGATCACCCGCGCCGGGGTGCCGGCCACCACCACGCGCGGCGGGACGGTACCCTTGACCAGGCTGCGGGTGCCGACGATCGAGCCCATGCCGATACGCTCGGCGTTCAGCAGCATGGCGTCCTGGCCCAGCCAGACATGGCGCTCCAGCACTGTCTGCACCGGCTGGCGGTTGATCCGCGTGCCGGTGCGCAGGTCGTGGATGGCGTGCATGTCGTGGTTGCGGATCCACACGCCGTTGGAGATCAGCGCATCGTCGCCCACCATCACGCCGGAGCCCTCGCCCTCGATCTCCATCGAGATGCCGACCGCCGAGGCGCCGCGGCCCCAGAACACGAACTGGCCGTTGGAGCGCAGGTAGATGTCCTGCATGGCGACATAGGCATCGCCGATGTCGTTGAACATCACCACCGTGTCGCTGCCCAGCATGCGGATCGAGGCGAAGCACTGCCCGCCCCAGCTCTGGTTGTCGAAGAACAGGGTGTTGTCGCGCCCGCCCGACTGGATGCGGATATCGCCCAGCCGGCGGTTGGGGTCGGTGACCATCAGGGTGAGGCCGCCGCCGATCACGGTGACCCCCAGACGCTTGGCCTCGGCGTCACCGCCATCGATGATGGTGTAGTCGCGGCTGGCATAGGTATCCTCGGTCACGTCGGTGACGCGCGGATCGAGCGCACCGGTCAGCCGGGCTTCGGCATTGGTGCTGATGCCTGGAATCATCGTCTGGTCGCTTCCCAAGGTGGCCGCCGCGTCGGGAAGGCGAAATTAACCCGGACGGAGGATGTCTGGCACGGAAAATACATGGCTGGACGTGCAGGGCAAGCCGGCGCCGCGCCGGGCGGTGCAATTCGGAGGGCAGATCGATCAAAGTGCGCGCGACGCGATGAAATGGTTGTGAACGGTCATCGACGCCGCTGCCGGCATTCGCCGGTTGCGAGTCCGCGGCGGGACTGCCAATGATGCCCCGACATGCAGCGAGGGTTCGATAACGCAATGCGCCTGTTGATTACCGGAGGTTGCGGCTTCATCGGTTCGGCCGTGATACGACACGTCATCCGCACCACCGGCCATGCGGTGATCAACGTCGACAAGATGACGTACGCCGCCTCGGAGGAGGCGCTGGAGGAGGCGCGCGGCCATGCCCGCCACACGCTGGTGCAGGCCGACATCGCCGACCATGCCGCCATGCGCCAGGTCTTCGCCACCCACCAGCCCGACCTGGTGATGCATCTGGCCGCCGAGACGCATGTCGACCGCTCGATCGACGGTCCCGGCCCGTTCATCCAGTCCAACGTGGTGGGCACCTACACCCTGCTGGACGTGGCGCTGGAATACTGGCGCGCCCTGCCGGCCGAGCGGCAGGCGGCGTTCCGCTTCCACCACATCTCCACCGACGAGGTGTTCGGCGCGCTGGGCAAGACCGACCCGCCGTTCAACGAGGACACGCCCTACGACCCGCGCAGCCCGTACTCCGCCAGCAAGGCCGCCTCCGACCACCTGGTGCGGGCCTGGCACCACACCTATGGCCTGCCGACCATCGTCAGCAACACGGTGAACAATTACGGCCCGTGGCAGTTCCCGGAGAAGCTGATCCCGCTGGTGACGCTGAACGCGCTGGAGGGCCGCACCCTGCCGGTCTATGGCGACGGCTCGAACATGCGCGACTGGCTGTTCGTCGACGACCATGCCGCCGCATTGCTGGCGGTGGCCACCAGGGGCCAGCCCGGCGCGACCTATGGCATCGGCGCCCGCCAGCCGCGCACCAATCTGCAGGTGGTCCACGCGATCTGTGCCGCACTGGACGCCCGCATGCCCGATCCCGCCGGGCCGCGCACCCGGCTGATCAGCTTCGTGACCGACCGGCCCGGCCATGATTTCCGCTACGAGATCGACCCCGCCCGGGCCGAGGCGGCGCTGGACTGGACCGCACCGAACGATTTCGACACCGGGCTCGCCCGCACGGTGGACTGGTACCTCGCCAACCGGGCCTGGTGGGAGCCGATCCGCGCCGCCCGCTATGCCGGCCAGCGCCTCGGCCAGGCGCCGGCTGCGGCAAGAAGCGCGGCCTGACCAAGGGACCAGCACGCATGAAGGGCATTCTCCTCGCCGGCGGCTCCGGCACGCGGCTGCATCCGATGACGCTGGCGGCCAGCAAGCAGCTGCTGCCGGTGTACGACAAGCCGATGATCTACTATCCGCTCTCGGTGCTGATGCTGGCCGGCATCCGCGAGATCATGGTGATCTCCACGCCGGAGGACCTGCCGCAGTTCCGCCGCCTGCTGGGCAGCGGCGAGCGGATGGGGGTGGAATTCACCTATGCCGTGCAGCCGAAGCCGGAGGGGCTGGCGCAGGCGTTCCATATCGGCGCCGAGTGGATCGCGGGCGAGGCCTGCGCGTTGGCGCTGGGCGACAACATGATCTTCGGCGAGCACCTCTCGCGCGTGCTGCGCCGGGCGGCGGCGGTGCAGGAGGGGGCGACGGTGTTCGCCTATCACGTGCGCGACCCCGAGCGGTACGGCGTGGTCAGCATGGACGCGGACGGCCGGGCGGTGGAAATCGTCGAGAAGCCGACCCAGCCGCAATCCAACTGGGCGGTGATCGGGCTGTATTTCTACGACAAGCAGGTGACCGAGCTGGCCGCAAGGGTGAAGCCCTCGGCGCGCGGCGAGCTGGAGATCACCGACCTCAACCGCATGTACATGCAGGCCGGCACGCTGCAGGTGCAGAAGCTGGGCCGCGGTGCCGCGTGGCTGGATGCCGGCACACCGGACAGCCTGTTGCAGGCGGCAACCTTCGTGCAGACCATCCAGAGCCGCCAGGGCATGCTGGTCGGCTGCCCGGAGGAGGTGGCGTTCCGCATGGGCTGGATCGATGCCGATGCGCTGCGCGACCGCGCCCGCGCGCTGGGCAAGACGGAGCTGGGGCAGGTGCTGATGGCGCTGTCGAACGGCGAGCAGGACTAGGCCGATGCAGCTGGAACGCCTCGCGATCCCAGAGGTGGCGCTGATCACGCCGCGACGCTTCGCCGACAGCCGCGGCTATTTCGCCGAGACCTGGAACAGGGCGGCGCTGGCCAAGGCCGGCATCGCCGCGGATTTCGTGCAGGACAACCACAGCTATTCCGCCGCCCGCGGCGTGGTGCGCGGGCTGCACTGCCAGATCGAGCCCAATGTCCAGGGCAAGCTGGTGCGCTGCCTGCGCGGCGCCATCTGGGACGTGGTGGTGGATATCCGGGTGGGCTCGCCGAGTTACGGCCGCCATGTCGCCGCGGTGCTGAGCGCCGAGAACGGCACGCAGCTATGGGTGCCCGGCGGCTTCCTGCACGGCTTCTGCACGCTGGAGCCGGACTGCGAGGTCGCCTACAAGGTGACCGCCCCCTACGACAGCGCCGCCGAGCGCGGGGTGGCGTGGAACGACCCGAACCTCGCCCTGCCCTGGCCGGTGGCGGCGGACGACGCCAAGCTGTCGGACAAGGACGCCGCGCTGCCGCGTCTGGCCGAATGTCCGCCCTGGTATCGGGCATGACGCGATGACGGCCCCGCGATCGGCAGGGATCCTGGTCACCGGTGGCAGCGGCCAAGTGGCCCGCGCGCTGGGCGAGGCCGCCGGCGATCGCGCCCTGCGCGTGGTCGGCCGGCCGGACTGGGATTTCGATCGCATCGCCGCCCTGCCTGCCCTGCTGGCCGAGGCGCGGCCGGCGCTGGTGGTCAACGCCGCCGCCCATACCGCCGTCGATCGGGCCGAGACCGATGCCGCCGCCGCCTGGCGCGCCAATCGCGACGGCCCCGCGGTGCTGGCGGCGTATTGCGGGGCGGCCGGGGTTCCGCTGATCCACATCTCGACCGATTTCGTGTTCGACGGCGCCAAGGGCGCGCCCTATGCCGAGGACGACGCCACCTCCCCCGCCAGCGTCTATGGCGCCAGCAAGCTGGCGGGTGAGGCCGCGGTGCTGGCCGCCTGTCCGCGCGCCATCATCCTGCGCACCTCCTGGGTCTATGCCGCCAGCGGGCGCAACTTCGTGCTGACCATGCTGGACCTGGCCCGAACGCGCAGCCATCTGCGCGTGGTGGCCGACCAGAGGGGCTGCCCGACCACGGCCGAAGACCTCGCCGCCGCCATCCTGGCCATTGCCGACGTCATCCTCCGCGACGGCTGGCAGGACCGCTTCGCCGGCATCTATCACGCCGCCGGCAGCGGCTGCACCACCTGGCACGGGCTGGCCAGTGCCGCGATCGCCCGTGCCCACGCCTTCGGCCAGCCGCAGCCGGCGATCGCGCCGATCACCACCGCCGAATACCCCACCCCGGCGCGTCGCCCGGCCGATTCGCGGCTGGATTGCACCAAGCTGGAACGCATCTTCGGCCTGCGCCTGCCGCCCTGGGAACAGGCGCTGGACCGCACCATCGCCCGCATCTTCGCCGGCGAAACGCCGACACCATAAGGCGCCGGCAATGCCGTGCGCCCCCGCCTCCCAGGCTCCAGCCACCGGCGTGGTGATCCTGCTGGCCTGCTACCAGGGCGGGCGCTACCTGCGCGAGCAGTTGGCCAGCATCGCCGGCCAGGAACACCGGGACTGGCGGCTGGTCTGGCGCGACGATGGCTCGGACGACGACACGGTGGCAATCCTGCATGACTTTGCCGCCGCCCAGCCGCCGGGCCGGGTGACATGCTTCGCCGGCCCGGCGGGGCGGATCGGATCGGCGGCAAGCTTCCTCGCCCTGCTGCGCCATGCCGCGCCGACGCTGGGCGCGCACGACATCGCGGCCTTTGCCGACCAGGACGATGTCTGGCTGCCGTTGAAGCTCGGCCGCGCCGTGGCCGCGTTGCGGGGGGCGGCGGCAGCGGCGCCAGCGATCTATACCGCGCGACAGGTGCTGGTGGACGCCCGGCTGGACCCGCTGGCGATCTCGCCGGCCCTGGTGCCGCCCACCGGCTTTCCCGCCTCGCTGACCCAGAACCTCGCCACCGGCAACACCGTGGCGCTGAACCCCGCCGCCGCCCGGCTGGTGGCCGGCAGCGCCGCGCCGCCGGGCTGCCAGCACGACTGGTGGGCCTACCTGCTGGTGACCGCGGCCGGCGGCACGCTGATCGCCGACGACGAGCCGGTGGTGCTGTACCGCCAGCACAGCGCCAACGCGGTGGGCGCCGCCCGCTCCCTGTTGCAGCGCGCCGCGGCGGCGGTGTGGCGCGGGCCCGGCGTGTTCATGGGGCTGGTCCGGCAGAACCTGGCGGCGCTGGACGCGCAGCGCCACTTGCTGACCCCCCAGGCATGCCGTGACCTGGACGCGATCATCGCCGCCCTGCAAGGCAGTCCGCGGCAGCGGCTGCGGGCACTGCGCCTGCCGGGGCTACGACGTCAGACCTGGGCGGAGCAGGTGCTGTTTCGGCTCTGGTTCATGCTGGGATGACGCCCTCCTCCCAGCCGCAATCGCGCAGGGCCGCGCGCATGTGGCCCGGCACCGGCGCCACCGCGGCCAGCTCGGGCACCAGCGCCAGGCGGATCGCCCGGGCCAGCAGGTGCAGCCTGCCATCCCCGTTGCCATACACCGCGTCGCCCAGCAACGGGCAGCCCAGGGCCGCGGCGTGGGCGCGCACCTGGTGGGTCCGCCCGGTGCGCGGGCGCAGCTCCAGCCAGGCAACGCCGTCGCCGCGCCCCAGCACGCGCCACGCGGTGACCGCATGCTGGCCCGCGGGATCAACCGCCATGCGCCAGCCCGCCCGGTCGCCACGCTTGCGCAGCGGCGCATCCACCACGCCTTCATCCGCGGCCGGCGCGCCACGCACCGCCGCCCAATAGGTCTTCTCCGCCCGTCCGGCAGCGAACTCCGCCTGGGCCGCCAGCAATGCCGCCCGCCGCAGCGCCACCACCAGGCAGCCGGCCGTATCCGCGTCCAGCCGATGCGCCAGCCACGGACCATCGCGCCGGCGCGACAGGGCGGGAAAGACATCCTCCACGCTCGGCCCGCCGCCGGGGCCGGCATGCACCTTCAGCCCGGCGGGCTTGTCGAGCACCGCGAAGCGCTGGTCGCGGAAAAGGATCGGGATGTCCATCTGGTGCGTCTTGAGTCCGGCTCGGTGAAGTGAAGCGTTGTTCTTTTCTGAAAAAAAGAACCAAAAAACTTTCGTTCCATTTCCTGCTTGGCGTGACGCGGGCGGGGCGGGATCGTGGTCTTTTATGGATGGGCCATCCGCTTCGCGCGCCCTTTCAGTATCCCGGCAATTCGTTCATGCACACCACGCGCCAGCCGGTGTTCTCGCGTTCCAGCCGGGTGAGGCCGAGATTGTGGACCGAGAGATGCAGCGCGTTGGTGGCGCTGATGCTCAGGGCGTGGGCGATGGCGGCGCGGATGGCGCCGCCGTGGCTGACAATGACCACGTCCTCGCCCCTGTGCGCGGCAGCGATCTGTTCGAGGGCTTCGCCGGCGCGGGTGATGACGTGAGCCATGCTTTCGCCGCCCGGCGGGATTTCGGTGCCGGAGAGCGGCCAGAACGGGTGGGCGCGTTCCGTCAGCTTGGCGGGCAGCTCCTGGCGAGGGGTGCCGTGCCAGTCGCCCATGCTCTGTTCGATCAGGCCGGGGACGACTTCGAGCGGCTGGGCCGGATAGCCGGCACGGAAGATGGCTTCCGCGGTGCGGCGGGTGCGCGACAGCGGGGTGCAGCCCCAATGGGCCGGCCGCGGCAGGCGGGCGGCCAGGGCCGCATACATCGGCGCCTGGTCCAGCAGGGTGGTCTCGCACAGCGGCACGTCGGTGCTGCCGTAGAGAACGGCGCGGGCGGATTCCTCCACCAGGGCGTGGCGGATCAGCCAGAGGGCGGTCGGCTTCATGGTCTCACTCTCCGATCGAAAGCAGGGCGCCGCTGGTGCGCGCGGCGCGGAACTGGCGCGCGAACAGCAGGGCGGCGGCGAACATCCATGCCAGGTTCAGGCCGCTGGCCCAGGCCAGGTGGTCCCAGCGGATGGTGCCGGAGTCGAGGGCTGCGCGCATGCCCTCGAATACATGTGCCGCCGGCAGGGCGAGGGCCACCGGCTGGAGCACCGCGGGCAGGATGCTGACCGGGTAGAACACGGCGGCGAACGGCGTGATGCCGAACAGCACCGACCAGGCCAGCGCCTCGGCCCCGGCGCCATGGCGCAGGATCAGCGAGACCACGCCGAGCGCGATCCACCAGCCCATCGCCATCAGGTTGACCGCGAACAGCACCAGCACGGGGCCGAGGCTGAACAGGTTGAAGGCATACAGCGCCCAGGCCAGCAGGATCGCCGGCAGCACGCCGATGGCCATGCGGATCGCGCTCATCGCGATCAGGGCGGCCACCAGCTCCCACGGCCGCAGCGGCGAGACGAAGACATGGCCGAGGTTGCGCGACCAGATCTCCTCCAGGAAGGAGATCGCCACGCCCATCTGGCTGCGCAGCGCCACCTCCCACAGCAGCACGCCGCCCAGCAGGATGCCGGCGGCGAGCTGGCCGCCGACGCCGATGCGGCTGGCGATGAAGCTGGCGGTGAAGCCCCAGATGCACATCTGCAACGTGGGCCAGTAGGTCAGCTCCAGCAGCCGCGGCCAGGAGCGGCGATAGAGGGCGAGATGGCGGTACATCAGGCCCCAGATGCGGCGCAGCGAAGCTGTCATGGAAGGCAGGCCAGGGAAGAATGTTCTTTTTTGAAAAAAAGAACCAAAAAAACTTTATCCATTTGCCCGGTGTGCGAGCGACCGGAGAATGAATAAAGTTTTTTTGCTTCTTTTTGTTCACAAAAAGAAGAATCTTTCTTCACTTCGCCCCCTCCCTGCGATTGCGCGCGATATCGAGGAACACCTGCTCCAGGTCGTCGCGGCCGTAGCGCGAAATCAAGTCCGCGGGGCTGCCGCGATCGACGATGCGGCCCTGTTTCATCATCAGCACATCGGAGCACAGGCGCTCCACCTCGGCCATGTTGTGGCTGGCCAGCAGGATGGTGCAGCCGCTGTCGGTGCGGTAGCGCTCCAGCCAGCTGCGCACCATGTCGCCGGTGTCCGGGTCCAGGCTGGCGGTGGGTTCGTCCAGCAGCAGCAGCTCCGGGCGGTTGATCAGCGATTTGGCCAGGGCGACGCGGGTTTTCTGCCCGGCGGAAAGCTGGCCGGCGGGGCGGGCCAGCAGGTCGCCGAGATCGAGCTGCTCGGCCAGTTCGGCAATGCGGCGGCCGATCTGGGGCACGCCGTAGAGATGACCGTAGACGCGCAAATTCTCGGCCACCGACAGGCGCGCCGGCAGGGCGACATAGGGCGAGGAGAAGTTCATCCGCGCCAGGGCGGCGAAGCGGTCGTGCGCCATGTCGTGGCCCAGCACGGCGATGCTGCCCGTGGTCGGGATCAGCAGGCCCATCAGCATGGCGATGGTGGTGGTCTTGCCGGCGCCGTTGCCGCCGAGCAGGCCGATGGTGGTGCCGCGCGGGGCGGTGAAGGCGATGTCGTCCACCGCCAGGGTGGCGCCGTAGCGCTTGGTCAGGCCGCTTACGCGGATGGCGTCGGTCATGCCGCGCTGTGTAGGCGGGCGGCGCGGGCGCGCCAAGAGGCTGATGTCAGCCCGGAAGTGCCGGCCGGAAGCTGGGGTCGGGAAGGGCCAGCGTGCCGCTGACGTGCGGGACCGCGTGCCCGCGCGCCCAATCCAGCGCGGCGATGTCGTCCACGCCGGTCAGAACGACGTGCTCCGCCGGCAGGCCGATGGCGGCCGGCGTGGTGGCGCCCAGCTCCGGTTGCCAGGCCAGCTCGGCATGGTCGATGCCGGTGGCGGCCGGGGGGAAAGCGCCGGCGATTGCCGCGGTCAGGCCGGCCAGTACCAGGCGGTAGCCGCGCGCCTGGGCGAAGCCGCGGGCGAACAGGAAGGCGGGGGGGTCGGCCAGCACATCCTCGGGCCGCAGCGCCACCGCGACCTGGCCGCGCAGCCGCGCCGGCAGGGCGGCGTCGAAACGCAGGAAGGCGGGTGACAGCAGGGAGGCGATGTTGAGCGGCAGGGCGAAGGGTCCGGCACCGTCCAGCTCCCGCGGGGCGGCCAGCAGCGCCATCATGCGGTGGTCCAGGATGCGGGTCAGGCGGCGAAACAGCCATGGCTCGGCCCGCAGGTCGCGCTCGGGTGCCAGGGTTTCCGCCAGCTCGGCCATCGAGAAATACCGCGTCTCCCAGGCGCGGCGCAGCCCCTGGCCGGGGACCAGGGTGCAGACCGGGCGGCGGCGGGCGAAGCGGGACAGGTCGGCATTGGCCAGGGCAGCCTCCAGCGCCGCCAGCGCGGCGGGGTCGAGCGGCGTGCTGGGCGGCGGCGTGGTGGCCGGCGGCGGCAGGTGGCTGGCGGTGACGGCGGCCAGCAGGATATCGGCCTCCTCCGGCAGGCCGAGATGGCGGGCCAGGGCGACCGTTCCGTGCGGGGTCGCGGCGCCGGCGAACAGGGTTTGCAGCCGCTCCAGGCTTTCCGCCAGCGGGCCGGGTGCCGCGCCGCGCCAGACGATGGCGGCATCCTGGTTCGGCAGCACGAACAGCCGCGCGCGGTCGGCGGTGATCAGCGGGGTCAACGCCTCGACCGCAAGGCGGCGGTGGTGCGGCTGGGCCAGCGCGCGCGGCAGGGTGGACAGGCGCAGCAGCAGTGCCTGGCGGGCGGTGCCGGTGGACACCGCCTCGTGCACCAGGGCGGTCAGTTGCCGCGCCGCGTCCGCCGGCGGCGGCGACAGGCGGCGCGGCAGTTGCGGGATGGCGTTCATGCCACGCGGTGCACCGGGTCCGGCACCCCCTGGTCGAGCAGGCGCGGCCGGGTGCAGCCGAGGCGGCCCAGCGTGCTGGTGGCGGTGGCCCGCTCGGCGCAGGCGCGCAGCTGGCAGGCTCCGGCGCCGGGACAGGCGATGATGCGGGTGGCGGCCAGCATGGCGTCGGCGTGCTGGCCTTGGAACAGCAGGATGCCGGCGGCACGGCCCCAGCGCAGCGCGGCCTCGCTATCGGCGCCGGTCAGCAGCACGCGCGCGGTGCCCACCCGGCCCACCGCCGCGGCAATCTCGTCACGCCGCGCGGCAGCCAGGCGCGGCAGCGCCGAAGACCAGGCCAGGGCCACCAGATCGGGCTCCAGCGCCTCGGGCCGGGCGAGCAACAGGGTGTGATGGCTGAGCCCGTCCAAGACCAACGGCATGCCGGCATCGCGCAGCCGGGTGCGGGCGGCGGCGAAGCCGGCGGGATCGGCGCTGGCCTCCGCCATCGAGATGGCGACACGGGGCGCCTGGGTGGCGTCGGCGGCGGCGAACCGTGCGGCGAAGGCGGCGAAACCGGGTCCGTTGACCACGGCGGGCGGCAGGCTGAGCAGCAGTGGCGGCACACCCCGGCGCGGGGTGGCGTCCAGCGGCGTGCCACCGCCCCAGCCACCGCCCAGCAGGGTGAGCACGGCCTCGGCCAGGCTTCCGGCCAGGTGCTGGCGCAGCCAGGGGTCGGCGGGCAGGAAGCGGCCGGCCGCCTCGGGCGGGGACTCGCCGAGATGGGCACCGATGCGGGTGAGGCGGGCGGCCAACAGGGCGGGGATGACGCGCAGGGCCCGGTGCACCGGGCGGATCGGGGTGCTGGGCGCCGCTCCCCGCTGCGGCAGGCGGACCGCGGTCTGCAACCCGAGCAGATCGGCGATGCCGCCGGCCAACAGGTCGTCGGCCGCACTTGCCGGCGGCACAAGCGGGGATGCTGCGCGCCGGCCGGCGAAGATGTTGCGCGGACGATCGGCGGCGGCGGCGGCGGCCTCGTCCTCGGGATGGTCGGGCGCGGCATCGGCGGCGGCGAGCAAGGCGCGCAGTCGGGCCTGGCCCTCGGCCAGCGGAATCGCCTCGGCCAGCGGCACGGGCGCGGCACCATCGGCCTGCAGCAGCCGCGTCAGCAAGGACGGCAGGGCGAGCGGCCCCGCGTCCGGCCCGGCCCCCGGCGGCGGGGTGGACAGCAACACCAGGTCACCGCCGGACAGCTGGAACACCTGGCCGCCATGGCGCTGGGCGCAATCCTCCAGCAGGGCGCGGGCGATGCGGCGGTGGTACGGGCGCGACCCCGGCGGCGGCAGGCGGGACAGGCGGACCAGCACGGCGAGCCGCCCCTGCGGGGCCCGCGCCTCGCGGTCCAGCGCGTCAGCCAGCAGGATCTCACCGGCGCGGGCGCGGCGGCGCGGGCGTGGTGCCGCGCCCGGCCGCAGGTCGGGCCCCTGGTTGGCGAAACTGCTGGCATTGGACACCATCATGGTGCGCGGTCCCTTTCTGGTCCCATTGGTCCGGCGCGATGGCCGGGGCGGATCGCCGGCTTGTGGCCGATGGGACGGGACGCTAAGGGGGCGGGATGAACGAGAGGTTAGCGCCAGCCACGCTGCCGCCGGGCCAGCGAATCTATGCCGTGGGGGATGTGCATGGCTGCCTGGACCAGTTGGAGGCGATGCACCGCGCGATTGGCGCCGATCTGCGCGCGCGACCGCATGCCGACGCGCTGGTGATCCACCTGGGCGATTACATCGACCGCGGGCCGGACAGCGCGGGGGTGATCGCGCGGCTGGTCGGCCCGCACCCGGTGGACGGCGCGCGGGTGGTCAACCTGATCGGCAACCACGAGGACCTTCTGCTGGGCGCGCTGGATGGCCGGCGCGCCGAGGCGGAGGTGTGGCTGGCCAATGGCGGGCATGCCGCGCTGCAAAGCTGGGGGGTGCCGCCGCGCACTCCGGCAAGACAATGGGCGGCGCTGATCCCGCCGCCGCACCTGGCCTTCATGCGCGAACTGGCGCTGATGCACCGCGCCGGCGGCTACGTGTTCGTCCATGCCGGGGTACGGCCGGGGCTGGCGCTGAGCGCGCAGACGCGCCAGGACCTACTGTGGATCCGCGAGCCGTTCCTGTCCAGCACGAGGACGCACGAGGCGGTGGTGGTGCACGGCCACACGCCGGAAGAGAGTGTCCCGGTGCTGCGCGCCAACCGGATCGGGCTGGACACCGGCGCCGTGCTGGGCGGGCCGTTGACGTGCGCGGTGCTGGAGGCCGACCGGGTGCGCTTCCTCCAGACCTGAGCCGGCCCTAGCCCTTGAAAGCCGGGCGCGCGGTGCAGCGGCCGAGCCATTCCGCCACGCGCGGCCAGGCCGACAGGTCGAGCTTGGCGGGATAGGCCCAAGCCAGCACGGCGGCGACGTTGAGGTCGGCGGTGGAGAACGCGGTGCCCACCAGCCAGGCGCGGCCGGCAAGGTGATCGTTCAGCACCTTCAGCGGCCGGGCCAGGGCGGCGGTGTGCGCCGCCTCCTGCCCGTCGCCGCGCCCGAAGGCGGCCATCAGCAGGCCGAGCAGCGGCTTCTCCACCTCGGTCATCGCCCAGAAGCTCCACTGGGTGACCAGCGCCTCATGCTCCAGCGTGGGTGACTCGAACGCGGTGCCGGCGCCGTATTTCTTCGCCAGGTACAGATTGATCGCCAGCGACTCGAACAGCGAGAAGGTGCCGTCCAGCAGCGCCGGAATGCGCTGGTTCGGATTGACCGCGGCCAGGGCGGAGGATTCGCGGGTCTTCTGGAAATGCACGGGATCGCTGGCGTGTTCCAGGCCGAGTTCACGCGCCATCCACAGGCAGCGCGCGGCCCGCGACTGTGGCACGCCGTAGATCGTCAGGGTGGTGGACATGGTTCGCTCCCCTCGCATGAGGTCCCGATCCTGCATCGAACCCAGCCAGCGGTCCACCGGCCGCCATGGATGAAGGTTTCTGCTTCTGTTTCCAAGAAGAAGCGCTTGCTGACCCTGTCACCCCCGCCGCCCGACCGGCACCAGGCACAGCATCGCCAGCGCGGCAATCAAACCCATGGCACCCAGGGCGGCCTGGGCGGAGACCAGCAGCAGCAGGGGGGCGACGAGGGTGGGGGCGAGGGCCTGGGACACCTGGCTTGGCAGCGCCATGCGGCCCATCAGCGTGGCGTAGCCTTGGGGCCCGAAGACATGCATCGGCAGCACGCCGCGGGTGATGGTCAGGATGCCGTTGCTGATGCCGTAGCACACGGCGAAGACCACCGCCGGGGCGCCGCCCAGCAGCAGCAGAACGCCGACGGGCAGCATCACCGCGCCGACCCAGGCGGATTTCATCGGCGTCAGGAAGCGGGCAAGGCGCCATTCCACCATGCGGCTGGCCACCTGCGACGGGCCGATCACCATCGCGCAGAGCACCGCCTCGGCGGTGGTCAGCCCCACCCCGGTCAGCAGCAGCAGCAAATGGATTGTCACCACCGCGCCGATCGAGGCGCGCAGGGTGACGAAGGTGGCCAGCAGCAGGAACAGGAAGCGTCGCCGTTGCGGCGTGGGCGCGGCGGCTTCGTCGGCGCGGCGTGGCGCGGGCGGTGGCACCGGGCCGGCGCGCGGGATCAGGAACAGTATCATCGGCAGGATGATAAGGACCGCGATCCCCGCGTACAGCACCACCGCCGGGCGCCAGCCCCAGTGGGCGGCCAGCCAGGTGCCCATCGGGAACCCCAGCGTGCCGCCGAAGCCGGCGATCAGGGTGATGCCGGTCATCGCCGGCCGCGCCTCGGCGCCCAGCAGCCGGCCGACGGTGGAGAACGCGGTGTCGTACAGCGCCAGCGCCATGCCGACGCCCAGCACGGTCCAGGCGGCGTACCACCAGGGCACCGAGGGTGCGGCGGCCAGCACCAGCAGGCCGGCAGCGGTGACGAGCTGGCCCGCGGCCAGCACCGGCCGGCCGCCATGGCGGTCGATGAAGCCGCCGATCGCCGGCGCACAGAACCCGGCAATCAGCACCGCCCAGGAGAAGGCCCCCAGCAGCACGGTGCGCGACGCGCCCAGGTCGGCGGCAACGGCATCGATCATCGTCGCCGGCACGTAGTAGGTGGTGCCCCAGGCGAGGAGCTGGGTGACACCGAGGGTGAGCGACAGGCGCCGCTGGAGCGGGGTCATCGCGCGGGGTCAGAACCCTGCGATGGCGCGCAAGGCCTCGGCCACCCCGGGGGCGGCGGCGCGGATCGGGTTGCCCTGGGTCGGCCCATCGCCCGCGAGGAACGGTGAAATCGCCGCGCCGGCCTCGGCCAGGATGCACAGCGCCGCGGCCACGTCCCACAGGTTGATATGCAGCTCGATATAGCCGTCGATCCGCCCGGCGGCGACGTCGGCCAGCCCCAGCGCGCCGGAACCCCCGGCGCGCAGCATGGCACCGGCCGCCATCACCCGCTGCGTCAGGGCGAAGAAATCCGCGTTCGGCCGGCGCGGCGACCAGCCGCATTCCACCATGCCGCGCGACAGGTCGGTGGTGGCGGCAGCACGGATCGGCGCGCCGTTCAGCGTGGCCCCGCCGCCGTCGCGGGCGGCGAAGGTCTCGCCCAGCGCGGGGGCCACCAGCACGCCGGCCAGCGCCCGGCGATCCTCGATCAACCCCACGGAGACGCACCAGCGCGGCGCCCCGCGCGCGAAGTTCGAGGTGCCGTCGATCGGATCGACCACCCAGGTCAGCCGCCCGGCCGGGCCGTTGCCGCTCTCCTCGCCCTGGAAGCCGTCTTCGGGGAAGGCGGCGGTCAGTTCGCGCTTGAGGAAATCCTCCACCCGGCCATCGGCCTCGGTCAGCCAGTCCTGGTGGCCTTTGATGCTGGCCACCGGCGCGCCGGGTGGCGGCGCCAGCGACAGGGCGAGCGCGCCCGCCGCGGTGGCCAGGCGGGTGGCGGTCTCCAGGCGGCGATCCAGGGCGTGCGACACGGTGGTCTCCTCGGGGCGGTTTGATCTGTTACGCCGATCCGCTGGTGCGGGAAATCCATGCCGGCCTCGCCTTGCCCTGCGGATCATGCCCGGCCTTGCGGATCGAAGCGCGGCGCGGGACAGTCGGGGGATGAAGATCATCGGCCTTACCGGCGGCATCGGCATGGGCAAATCGACCGCTGCGGGCTTCTTCCGCCGGGCCGGCATCGCCGTGTTCGACGCCGACGCCACCGTGCACGCGCTGCAATCGCCGGGCGGCGCCGCGATCGCGCCGATCGGTGCCGCCTTCCCCGGCACGGTGCGCGACCGGACGCTGGACCGCGCCGCCCTGCGCAGCGCCGTGCTCGGCCAGCCCGATGCGCTGAAGCGGCTGGAGCGCATCGTTCACCCCCTGGTCCGCGCCGCCGAGTACCGCTTCGTGCAGCGCGCCCGGCGCGCCGGCGCCCGGGCGGTGGTGATGGATATTCCCCTGTTGCTGGAGATCGACGGCATCCGCCGCATCGACCTGGTGCTGGTCGTCTCCGCCCCGCGCGCGGTGCAGGTCCATCGCGTTGGCCTGCGCCGGCGCATGGACCGCGCGCAGGTGGAGGCGGTGATCGCGCGCCAGATGCCCGACCAGGAGAAGCGCCGCCGCGCCGATGTGGTGGTGACAACCGGCCTGTCGCGCTTTCATGCCACCATGCGCCTGCGCCGCCTGCTGGCCGAACTGCGGGCCGGCGGCCCGATCCGGCGGCCGCATATCCGCCGCATCCGCGAAATGCGCGCCATCGACTGCACCATTCCCGGCCGCGCCTGGCTCGGCCGGCCGCGCTTCAAAAGGCTCCGCTGATGCGTTCCGTGCTGTTCGACACCGAGACCACCGGGCTGGACCCGCTGACCGGCGACCGGGTGATCGAGGTGGCGGCGATCGAGCTGATCAACGACCTGCCGACCCGCACCACCTTCCACCGCCTGATCCATCCGCAGCGCGACATCCCGCCCGAGGTCACCCGCATCCACGGCATCACGCTGGACCAGCTGCGCGACGCACCGCGGTTCGAGGCGATCGCCGACGAGCTGCTGGCCTTCCTCGGCGACGCCCCGCTGGTGGCGCACAACGCGCCGTTCGATTTCGGCTTCCTGGACGCCGAATTCGCCCGCTGCGGCCGGCCGAAGCTGGACCGCGCCCGCATGGTGGATACCCTGGCGCTGGCCAAGGCGCGGTTTCCCGGCATGCCGAACAGCCTGGATGCGCTGTGCCGCCGCTTCGCCATCGACCTGTCCGAGCGCACCACCCACAACGCGCTGCTGGATTGCCGGCTGCTGGCCGAGGTCTATGTCGAACTGACCGGCGGGCGCCAGCGCGCGCTGCTGCCGGGCAACGAGGCCGAGCAGCAGGGCCAGATGCCGGCGGTGCAGTATCAGGCCGAGGGCCCGCGCACGCCGCGCCTGATGCAGCCCAGCGAGGCGGAAATCGCCGCCCACGACGCCTTCATCGCCCGCATGGCAACACCAATCTGGCGCAGCTGACGGTCCTTGCGTTTCCCGTTTCCCGTTTCCCGTTTCCCGTTTCCGCGTCAGACCGCCGCGCGCAGGGCGATCGCCTTCACCTCGTCGTCGACATGGGCGGCGAAGCTTTCGAAGTTCTTCTCGAACCGGGCCAGCAGCGTGCATGCGGCGGCGTCATAGGCGGCCTTGTCGGCCCAGGCCTGGCGCGGGTCCAGCACCTCGGCCGGCACGCCGGGCACGGAATTGGGGATCAGCAGGCCGAAGAACGGGTCGCGGTGGAAATGCGCGTGCGCCAGCGTGCCGTCCAGCGCGGCGCGCAACAGGGCGCGAGTGTGGCGGATCGGCATGCGGCTGCCGGTGCCGTAGCCGCCGCCGCTCCAGCCGGTGTTCACCAGCCAGCATTCGGCGCCGTATTGTGCCATCAGGTCGGCCAGCATCCGCCCGTACACTTCCGGCCGGCGCGGCAGGAAGGGCGAGCCGAAGCAGGCGCTGAAGGTTGCCTGCGGGGTGGTGACGCCCTTTTCGGTACCGGCGACCACGGCGGTATAGCCCGACAGGAAGTGATACATCGCCTGCGCCGGGGTCAGCCGCGCGATCGGCGGCAGCACGCCGAAGGCATCGGCGGCCAGCATCACCACGTTCTTCGGAATGCCGCCGCGCCCGCTCGGCACGCAGTTGGGGATGAAATCCACCGGGTAGCAGCTGCGGGTATTCTCGGTCAGACGGTCATCGGCCAGGTCCAGCCGGCCATGCGCGTCGGCCACCACGTTTTCCAGCACCGCGCCGAAACGGTGGCTGGCGGCCCAGATCTCCGGCTCGGCGCGCTGCGACAGGTTAATGACTTTTGCGTAACACCCTCCCTCGAAGTTGAACACGCCGTCCGGCGCCCAGCCATGTTCGTCATCGCCGATCAGCGGGCGGGCGGGGTCGGAGCTGAGTGTGGTCTTGCCGGTGCCCGACAGGCCGAAGAACAGCGCCACGTCGTCCTCGGCGCCGATATTGGCGCTGCAATGCATCGGCAGCACGCCCTTGGGCGGCAGCAGCCAGTTCATCACGGTGAAGATCGACTTCTTGATCTCGCCGGCATACTCGGTGCCGCAGATCACGATCTGCCGCTGCGCGAAGGACAGCGCGATGGCGGTGGCGGTGCGCACGCCGTCGATGGCGGGATCGGCCTGGAACTGCGGCGCATGCAGGATGACATAATCCGGGGTGAAGCCGGCCAGTTCCGCCGCTTCCGGGCGGATGAACATGTTGCGGGCGAACAGCGCGGACCAGGCCTGGGTGGTGACCACGCGCACGCGGATGCGGTGGGCGGGGTCGGCGCCGGCGTAGAGGTCCTGGACGAACAGCTCCTGGCCCTGGAGATAGGCCTGGACGCGGGATTTCAGCCCGGCGAATTTTTCCGGCGCCAGCTTGCGGTTGACGCTGCCCCACCAGATGTCGGCGGTGGTCTCGGGCTCGTCGACCACGAACTTGTCCTGCGCCGAGCGGCCGGTGTGCTGACCGGTCTGCACCAACAGGGCACCATCGGCGGACAGCCGCCCCTCGTCACGGCGGATCGCCAATGCCGTCAGCGCCGCCGCGCCAAGGTTGGCATGCACCGCACGCCCGGCCAGCACGCCGGAACCGTATAGGGGATCAGCCCGGAGGGCCTGGGGGGCCTGCACAGTGGTCAAGAACGTTGCTCCCGTCGTCGAAATCGGCACGCGCCACGCCCAGCGTCACCCGCACCGCTTGGTGATACAGGCCGGCAAACGGCGGGTCCATAGTCCGCCAGTGTGTCAGCCGCGTGGCGGGTGCAAACCGCGCAGAAGGCGGATCAACTCCGTGCGAACCCCTTCGGCGTCGGCCACCGGGGCCGCGAACGCCACCCGGCGCACCGCTTCGCCGCAGGCCAGGTCGCAGCCATCCGTGTCCACCGCCACCATCCGCCAGTCACCGCCAGCCCCCGGCGGCGCGGCCCCCGCCAACTCGGCCATCGCCGCGGCGTGGTCGGTGTTGCAATGGGCGATGATGTCGGTCGCCGCCGCCGCGATCGCCGCCGCCGCGGCGGGATCGGGGGTCAGCTCGGCCTGGCGCAGCCGCGTTGCCCGCGCGAAGCCGCCGACGAACAGCCCAGCCGCCGGGCGGAGGCGCCACAGCGCGAAATCGCCGAACCCGGCATACGGCGCGGCATAGGGATGCACCGCCAGCCAGCGCGCCTTCAGTGCCGGGTCATCGTCCGGCGCCGCCAGCCCGGTCACCGTCAGCCGCGGCGCGGTTTGCGGGTTGGCGCCCTCGGCGGCACCCGTCACCATCAGCGCGCAGCGCGGCTCGGCGGCCAAATGGCGGGTGTGCGCGGACAGCGACGACAGCAGCAGCAGCACCGACAGGTCCGGCGCCGTGGCCGGCGTGACCAGGGCGGTGAACGGCTGCCCGCCGGCCTGGGTGGCCAGGGTGGCCACCCGCGCGGCGCGCAGCAGGCACCGTGCCTGCCACAGGTCGGCACCCCGCGCAGCCGCGCGGTCATCGGACTCGACCTGTGCCATGATTTGTTCACCCTCCATCCTAGTTGAGCCACAATCCCCTGCCACATTTCATCCCGCCAACCCAGAGAGGGGTCCCGCGCATGAAACAGACCATCGCCCTGGTGGACGACGACCGGAACATCCTGACCAGCGTCTCGATGACCCTGGAGCAGGAAGGCTACACCGTGCGCACCTACACCGACGGCGAAAGCGCGCTGCAGGGCATCACCGCCCGCCCGGTGGATCTCGCCGTGCTCGACGTCAAGATGCCGCGCATGGATGGCATGGAGCTGCTGCAGCGCCTGCGCCAGCGCACCTCGCTGCCGGTGATCTTCCTCACCTCCAAGGACGAGGAGGTGGACGAGGTGATGGGCCTGCGCCTGGGTGCGGACGACTACATCACCAAGCCGTTCAGCCAGCGCCTGTTGCTGGAGCGCATCCGCGCCCTGTTGCGTCGCAACGAGGCAAGCCGCGCCGAGGGCTCCGGCACCGCGCCCTCCGGCGTGATGGCGCGCGGCGACCTGGTGCTGGACGAGACCAAGCACCAGTGCCTGTGGAAAACCAAGGACATCCAGCTCACCGTCACCGAGTTCCTGCTGGTCAAGGCGCTGGCCACCCGCCCGGGGATGGTGAAGTCGCGCGACCAGCTCATCGATGCAGCCTATGGCGAGAACATCTATGTGGACGACCGGACCATCGACAGCCACATCAAGCGGGTTCGCAAGAAGTTCCGCACCGCCGACGACGACTTCAACGCCATCGAGACGCTCTACGGCATCGGCTACCGCTACAAGGAAGCCTGAACCTTGGGCGAGGCTGAAGGCGTGGTGGAGCAACCCCGTGCCTGACAGTGCCGTGCCCGCCGTGGCGCGGTTCCTGCGCGGGCGTTGGGTATCGCCGCTGATGCGGCGCATCCTGCTGGTCAATGCCATGCCGCTGGTGCTGCTGCTGGCCGCCCTGCTGTACCTGGACCAGTACCAGAACGGCCTGCTGGAAGCCGAGGTCGGCGCACTGCGCCAACAGGCGCGCATCTATGCCGGCGCGCTGGGCGAGGCCGCGGTGCGCGAGGAAGGCACCGAGCCGCCGCGCCTGGTGATCGACCAGGCCCGCCCGATGCTGCGCCGCCTGACCGAGCCGAGCCCGAACGTCCAGGCCAAGCTGTATGCGCCCGACGGCCAGGTGGTGGTGGATACCCGCATCCGGCAAGGCGCCGGCGGCACCGTGTTCACCGAGCCGCTGCCGCCGGCGATCGAGCGCGGCGCCCTGGTCGGGACCATCGAGTCGATCTACGACCAGTTGCTGGATTGGCTGCCCGGCCGCGCCCAGCGCACAAGGCTGGACATCTCGCCCACCGCCGTCGGGCCCGACTGGCAGCCCGACGTGAAGGAGGAGATCCGCCTTTCAGGTGCCGTCAACAGCCACGAGACGCCGCCCTATATCCGCCGCACCGCCGACAACCGCCTGCTGGTCTCGGTGGCCGAGCCGGTGGTGCGCAACCGCGTCACCGTCGGCATCGTGCTGCTGACCCGCGAGGCGCGGCAGGTGGATGACAGCCTGATGGAGGTGCGGCTGTCGATCCTGGGCCTGTTCTCGCTGGCGCTGGCGCTGACCGTCGCCCTGTCGTGGTACCTGTCGCTGACCATCGCGCGGCCGATCCTGCGCCTGGCCGGCACGGCGGAACACATGCGCGAGGGGCGCGGGCGCGCCGGCACGGTGCCCGCCTTCCTGCTGGCCCGGCGCGACGAGATCGGCGAGCTGGCCCATGCCCTGCGCGATTCCGCCCAGGCGCTGTGGGCCCGCATGGACGCCACCGAACGCTTCGCCGCCGAAGTGGCGCACGAGATCAAGAACCCGCTCTCCTCGATCCGCAGCGCCATCGAGACCCTGCGCCGCATCGAGGATCCGGAGAAGCAGCGCCGCCTGCTGACCATCATCGCCGAGGATGTCGCCCGGCTGGACCGGTTGATCTCCGACATCTCCGACGCCTCGCGCATCGACGCCGAGCTGTCGCGCGCGGCCACCGAGGCGGTGGACGTCACCCCGATCCTGGCGGTGCTGGTGGAAATCGACGAGGCCACGCGCGGCGCGGACAGCCCCCGCCTGGTGCTCGCCACACCCCGCGCGCGCGCCGTGGTGCGCGCCGTTGAGGACCGGCTGGTGCAGGTGCTGCGCAACCTGATCGGCAACGCGCAGAGCTTCTCGCCGCCCGGCGGGCGCATCACCCTGGCCGCCACCCCGGTTGGCGCGGAGGTCGAGATCAGCGTCGAGGACGAAGGGCCGGGCATTCCCGAGGCCAAGCTGGAAAGCATCTTCGACAGGTTCTATTCCGAGCGACCGCAGAACGAGTATTTCGGCCAGCATTCCGGCCTCGGCCTGTCGATCAGCCGCCAGATCGTCGCCGCCCTGAAAGGCCGCATCACCGCCGAGAACCGCCGCAATGCCGCCGGCGAGGTCTGCGGCGCCCGATTCACCGTCCGCCTGCCGCGCGCCTGATGCCTGCCATCGAAATGAATGACCGATAGGGTAGGGAATGCCTGGGCTCCACCAGGACCCGCCCGGACCCGCCCGATCAGGCGCGCGCCTGCGCGCGATGGGCCGAGCCCCTGGGCCTAATCCATTTAGGAAATAAAGAGATTCCAAGGATCCCCGGCCTTTGGTGGGTGCAGGGCAGAGAGGTGCTCTTGCCTGGGTTGGTGGGTCATTTCTTTCAAGTACTGGCATGGCACGCGGCCCCGCCCGCACCGATGCCGACGCCGGCGCCGGCGTCGGCATCGGTGCGGGCGACCCGAACATGGTGCCACGGGTTTCATCGATGGCGGATCGGCCGTGCCGTCGGCACCGGATGCCCGCCAATCGGCATCAATGCCGCCTGCTCTTTACGATTTCTTCGCTCCGGCCGCGCCACACTGCCCACCAGACGCGCATGCCAGCCGGCGGCTCCGCCGCCCGGTTGCGGTGTGCACATTACGGCACGGAGTGACGGATGGACGACCTGCTGGCCGATTTCCTGACCGAAACCGGCGAGAGCCTGGCTGAGCTGGACACCGCGCTGGTCCGCCTTGAGCGCACGCCCGATGACGAACAGACGCTGTCGCTGATCTTCCGGCTGGTGCACACGATCAAGGGCACCTGTGGCTTCCTCGGCCTGCCGCGGCTGGAGCGGGTGGCGCATGCCGCCGAGAACGTGCTGGGCCGGGTGCGCGACAAGCAGTTGTCGGTTACGCCGGAGGCGATCACCACCATCCTGGCGGCGCTGGACTGCATCAAGGCGATCCTGGGCGCGCTCGCGGCCACAGCGAAGGAGCCGGCCGGCGACGACAGCGTCCTGATCGCCGCGCTGGCGGCAACCGCGGAGGGGCGCACGCCAGAAGCGGCCGCACCGCAAGCTGAAAAGGCGCCCGCGGCCGAAGCCTCCACCGCCTCGCCGCCCGCCGCCGAACTGCCCGCCGCCGAACTGCCCGCCGCCGAATTGCCCGCCCCCGGATCGCCCACCGCCGAGCAGCCCGTGATGGCGGGTCCGGCGCCGGGCAACCTGGCCGCAGCAGGCCCCCCCGGCCAGACGCCGCCGATCGAGCTGCCGGCGGCGGAGGCCCCGGCGAGCGAGGCGCCGGCCGGGCCGCAGACCATCCGTGTTGGCGTGGAGGTGCTGGAAGACCTGATGACCCTGGTCAGCGAATTGGTGCTGACGCGCAACCAGCTGCTGCAGCTGGCGCGCATGCATGAGGCGCAGAACAACGACGCCAGCGGCTTCACCGTGCCGCTGCAGCGCCTGTCCCACATCACATCGGACCTCCAGGAAGGGGTGATGAAGACCCGCATGCAGCCGATCGGCAACGCCTGGCAGAAGCTGCCGCGGCTGGTGCGCGACCTGGCGCGCGACGTGGACAAGCGCATCGAGCTGGTGATGCGCGGCGCCGACACCGAGCTGGACCGCCAGGTGCTGGAGCTGATCAAGGACCCGCTGACCCACATGGTGCGCAATTCCGGCGATCACGGGCTGGAACGGCCCGAGGTGCGGCGCGCCGCCGGCAAGCCGGAGACGGGGCGGATCACGCTGAACGCCTATCACGAGGGCGGGCACATCATCATCGAGGTGGCCGACGACGGCACCGGCCTGCATGTCGATCGCATCCGCGCCAAGATCCTGTCCAAGGGTCTGGCCACCGAAGGCGAGCTGGCCGCCATGAGCAGCGCCGACATCCAGCGCTTCATCTTTCACGCCGGCTTCTCCACCGCCGCCCAGGTGACCGCGGTGTCCGGCCGCGGCGTGGGCATGGATGTGGTCAAGACCAATATCGAGAAGATCGGCGGCACCATCGACCTGAAGTCGGAGCCGGGCCGCGGCACCACCTTCACCATCAAGATCCCGCTGACCCTGGCCATCGTCTCCGCCTTGATCGTGGCGGCTGGGGGCGAACGCTTCGCCATCCCGCAGATCAGCGTGGTGGAACTGGTGCGCGCCCGGCTGGCGGCCGACCCGCAGGACAGTACCACGCCGCTGGTGGAACATATCCGCGGCACCCCGGTGCTGCGCCTGCGCGACCGCCTGCTGCCGCTGGTCAACCTGACCGATCTGCTGGCGCTGCATTCCGAACCGGCGGATCAGCCGGCGCAAGATGAGCGGGCGGCGCAGGGCGGGCAAACCGAGCGCAGCGTGCATGTGGTGGTGGCCCAGGTCGGCGCCGCGCTGCTGGGCATCGTGGTTGACCGCGTGTTCGACACCGAGGAGATCGTGGTCAAGCCGGTGGCCCCGATCCTGCGCCACATCACCATGTTCAGCGGCAACACCATCCTGGGCGACGGTTCGGTGATCATGATCCTGGACCCGAACGGCATCGCGCGTGCCACCGGCGTGGCCGGCGGCGATTCCCGCGGCGACGGCCCCAAGACCGACACCGCCACCCAGGCCGGCCGCACCAAGGCGAGCACGGCGATGCTGCTGTTCCGCGCCGGCGACGCGGCCCCCAAGGCGGTGCCGCTGGGCTTGGTGGCGCGGCTGGAGGACCTGCCGCGCGACCGGATCGAGCTGTCGGCCGGCCAGCCGGTGACGCAGTATCGCGGCCGGCTGATGCCGCTGGTGCCGTTCAGCGGTGTCATCGACCCGACCGCCGAACGCCATGCCGTGCTGGTCTTCACCGACGGCGAAGGCGGCGCCGAACGCTGCATGGGCCTGCTGGTGGACGAGATCATCGACGTGGTCGACGACCGGCTGAATATCGAGCTGTCGGGCGAACGGCCGGGCCTGCTGGGCACCGCGGTGATCGCAGGGCGCGCCACCGACGTGATCGACATCGGCTACTGGCTCACCCAGGCGTCACAGGATTGGTTCCGCGCGCCCGAGCGCGAGCGCGGCCCTGGCGCCGGGCTTCCCCATATCCTGGTGGTGGAGGACAGCAGCTTCTTCCGCCATTTGCTGGTCCCGACCCTGACCGCTGCCGGCTACCGCGTGACTGCCGCGTCGGATGCCGCCGAGGCGCTGCGGCTGCGGGAGGACGGCACGATGTTCGACGCCGTGGTCTCCGACATCGAGATGCCGGGGCTGGACGGCCGCGCGCTGGTGCGCGAGATCCGCGCCGGCGGGCCGTGGGCACACCTGCCGGTGATTGCGCTGACCAGCCTCGCCAGTCCCGAAAGCGTCGAGGCCGGGCGGGCAGCCGGTTTCACCGACTATGTGACCAAGTTCGAGCGCGAGGCCCTGCTGGCCAGCCTGCAGCAGTGCCTGTCCGCGCCGGTTGCCTGATCCCTGGAGAGATCCCATGAACACCACAGTCCTGGACCGCGCCGCCTCGCCACCTGGCCGCGGCGCACTCACCGGCGATGACGGGCGCGACGGCCAAGCCACCTTCGTCACCCTGACGGTCGCCGACCAGCTTTGCGGCATTCCGGTGCTGGGGGTGCGCGACATCCTGGGCGCACAGGCGATCACCCGCATTCCCCTGGCCGCGCGCGAGATCGCCGGCAGCCTGAACCTGCGCGGGCGCATCGTGACCGCCATCGACCTGCGCCGCCGTCTCGGCTTGCCTGACGCGGCACCCGGCAGCGTGCCGATGTCGGTGGTGGCAGAGCAGGGCGGGGAACTTTACGCGCTGCTGGTGGACCAGGTCAGCGAGGTGATGACGCTGCGGGAAGCCGCCTTCGAATCCAATCCGCCGACCCTGCCGCCGCAATGGTCGGAATTCAGCGCAGGCATCTACCGCCTGCAGGACCGGTTGCTGGTGGTGCTGGATGTCGCCCGCCTGCTGGCGCTTGGCCCCGCGCCGCACGGGAGGACGTGATGCCGACATGCCTGGTGGTCGATGACAGCCGCGTGGTGCGCAAGGTGGCGCGCCGCATCCTGGAGGGTCACGGCTTCACCGTGGAGGAAGCGCAGGACGGGCAGGAAGCGCTGGATGCCTGCCGCCGCCGGATGCCGGACGGGGTGCTGCTGGACTGGAACATGCCGGTGATGAACGGCATCGAGTTCCTGAAGGCGCTGCGGCGGGAGTTCGGGCCCGACAATCCGCCGGTGCTGTTCTGCACCACGGAAAACGACATCTCCTTCATCGAACAGGCGATCGAGCACGGGGCGCAGGAATATATCATGAAGCCGTTTGATTCCGACATCCTGATGGGCAAGTTCGCGCAAGTCGGCCTGGCGTGAGCGCGCTGGCGCAAGCTCCCGGGGGGGCGGCGCGCGCGCCGGCGGTGGCCGCGGCCCGGGTGATGCTGTGCGACGACTCGCTGGTGATCCGCGGCGCCATTGCGCGGATGCTGGAGGCCGACCCCCAGATCCAGGTGGTGGCCCGCGCCGGCAACGGGCGTCAGGCGGTCGACGAGGTGACGCGGCTGGCCGCTGCGGGCACGCCGGTGGACGTGGTGGTGCTGGACATCGAGATGCCGGTGATGGACGGGTTGACCGCCCTGCCGCTGATCCTGGCCGCCGATGGCGGGGTGCGGGTGCTGATGGCCAGCACCTTGACCACCCGTGGCGCCGATATCGCACTGCGCGCCCTGCGCCTGGGGGCGGCCGACTATGTTGCCAAGCCTGGTGCCGCGCAGATCGCCGATGACAGTTTTCGCACCGACCTGCTGGCCAAGATCAAGGGCCTGGCGCGGGTGCGCCGGCAGCAGCGTGCCGGCACGCCAAGCCCGTCCGCCCCGACAGCCCTTCGCCCCGCGCCGGCGCGCGCGCCGCTGCTGCTGGCGGTGGGCAGCTCCACCGGCGGACCGCAGGCGCTGTTCACCCTGATCCAGGGGCTGGGCGCGCAATTGCCGGTGCCGCTGGTGCTGACGCAGCACATGCCCGCCACCTTCACGCCGATCCTGGCCGAGCACCTCAATCGCATCGGTGCCGCCCCCTGTACCGAGGCGCGCGACGGCGAGGCCCTGGAGCCAGGTCGTGCCTATCTTGCCCCCGGCGACCGGCACTTGCTGGTCGAGGGCGCACCAGGCGCGTTGCGCGCCCGCCTGTCGAGCGGGCCGGCGGAGAATTTCTGCCGCCCTTCGGTCGATCCGATGCTGCGTAGCGCTACCCAGGCCTGTGGCGGGCGGGTCCTGGTGGTGATGCTGACCGGCATGGGGCATGACGGCCTGGCCGGGGCTCGCCAGCTGGTTGCCGCCGGTGGCGGGGTGATCGCCCAGGACGAGGCGACCAGCGTGGTGTGGGGCATGCCCGGCGCGGTGGCCCAGGCCGGGCTGTGCAGCCAGATCCTGCCGCTGCCGGCGATCGCACGGCGCGTGCTCGACATTATCCGGATGGCCCGCCCATGACGCCGCGCAGCTTCGACATCTTCGCCGCCGTGTTGCAACGCGGATCCGGCCTGGTGATCGGGCCGGAAAAGCAGTACCTGCTGGAAACCCGGCTGGGCGGCATCATGCAGCGGCAGGGAATTGCCGATCTGGACGGGATGGCGGCGCGGCTGCAAGCGCCCGGCAGTGCCGAGCTCACCCGCCAGGTGATCGAGGCGATGACCACCAACGAAAGCTTCTTCTTCCGCGACGAGCGCCCATTCGTCCATTTCCGCACCTTTGCCCTGCCGCGCCTGCACGCCAGCCGCCCGGCCGGCGCCAAGCTGCGCATCTGGTCGGCGGCGTCCAGTTCAGGGCAGGAGGCCTATTCGCTGGCCATGATCGTGGCTGATATGCGCCACGCCCTGGCCGGACGGCAGGTTGAGATCCTCGGCACCGATCTCAGCCGCGAGCAGGTGCTGCGGGCGCAGGAGGGGCTGTACAGCCAGTTCGAGGTGCAGCGCGGCCTGCCGATGCAGAACCTGGTCAAGCATTTCCGCAAGGATGGCCCGAACTGGCGACTGAACGACGCCATCCGCGCCATGGTCAGCTTCCGCGAATGGAACCTGCTGGCCGACCCCCGTCCGCTCGGCCAGTTCGACGTGGTGTTCTGCCGCAACGTGCTGATCTACTTCGACCGGCCGACCAAAACCCGTGTGCTCGACTCGATCGCCCGGCAAATGCCGGCCGATGGGCTGCTGTACCTGGGCGGCGCCGAAACCGTCCTGGGCATCACGGATTGCTTCGATATCGTGGCCGACAATCGAGGCGTGTACGAAGTGGCCCGCGCACCGGCGCGCCCGGTCCTGGCCGCGGCTGGCCGCTGAGGTTGGGCGGGAGGCATCAGCAAGGTGTTCTTTTTTGAAAAAAGAACCAAAAACCTTTTATTCGTTTAGAGATACTCTGGACGGCAGGGCGAAGTCTTAATGAATAAAAAATCTTTTCGCTTCTTTTTCTTCAGAAAAAGAAGACCTTCCTTTCCTCGTGCCATAAGCGCATAGCATCCCACAGCAATAGAGGGCGGCGGGATGGATTACCAGGCGGAATACGACAACGGTGCCAAGGTGCCCGGCTATCCCGCGATTGCCGAGCGGTGGCTGACCGAGGCGGCATTCTTCCGCGCCAGCCATCCATTTGGCGAGTTGTCCATTCCGTACGGCCCCGGCGAGCGCCAGGCGCTGGACCTGTTCCGGCCAGGGCCGGCGCCAGGCGGGCCAGTGGTCGTCTTTGTGCATGGCGGCTACTGGCAACGTTCTCATCGGCATGCCTTCAGTCATCTCGCGCAGGGGTTGTTGGCCCATGGCGTGACCGTGGCGATACCATCCTATGATTTGTGCCCGCAGGTCAGCCTGGCTGCGCTGGTGGAACAGGTGCGCGACGCGGTTGCGTTCCTCCACCGGCGGTTGGGTGGGCGGTTCCTGGTCACCGGCCACTCTGCCGGCGGGCATCTAGCCGCCATGTTGATGGCCACCGACTGGGCGGCGCGGGGCGCTCCCTCCGACCTGGTTCCAGCTTGCATGCCGATCAGCGGGTTGTTCGACCTGGAGCCGCTGATCCATACGACGGTCAATGATGCCCTGGGGCTGGACGTGGCGGAGGCGCGGCGCCTATCGCCGGTGCTGCTGCCGCTGCCCCGCGGGCGCATCCACGCCTATGTCGGCGGCGAGGAGGGGGTGGAGTACACCCGCCAGTCCCGCACGATCGCCCAGGCCTGGGGCGGTGGCTGGACCAGCCTGCCTGGCCTGCATCATTTCTCGATTGTGGAAGAGCTGCAAAACCCCGGCTCGGCGATGGTGGCCACGGCGCGGGCGCTGCTGCCCGCGCCGTGAACTGTCAGGGCAGCAGCACGGTGCTGCCGGTGGTCTGGCGCGCCTCCAGCGCCG
Source organism: Acetobacteraceae bacterium (assembly GCA_020848935.1). Taxonomy (GTDB): domain Bacteria; phylum Pseudomonadota; class Alphaproteobacteria; order Acetobacterales; family Acetobacteraceae; genus CAMDGX01. The sequence goes on along the minus strand of JADLHF010000269.1, from coordinate 13,252 downwards.
TGTGCGCGGCGGCGGCATCGGCGAGGGGGAAGGTCTGGTTGACGCGGATCTTCACCGCGCCCTGCCCCACCACCGCGAACAGATCGCGTGCGGTCGCCTCCAGGTCGGCGCGCTTGCTGGTATAGGTGGCCAGCGTCGGGCGGGTCAGGAACAGGCTGCCCTTGGCGGCCAGGATGCCGATATCGACCGGCGCCACGGGACCCGAGGCATTGCCATAGCTGACCATCAGCCCCAGCGGAGCCAGGCAATCCAGGCTGGTGGCGAAGGTGTCGCGGCCGACACTGTCATAGACCACCGGGACCATCGCGCCGCCGGTGATGCGCTTGACCTGCGCCGCCAGGTCGGCGTGGCCGACGACCGTGTGCGCGGCGCCGTGGGCCCGGGCCAGCTCGGCCTTGGCCGGGGTGGAGACCACGCCGATCACCGTGGCGCCGAGATGCTTCGCCCATTGGCACAGGATCAGCCCGACCCCGCCGGCGGCGGCATGCACCACGATGGTATCGCCGGCCTTCACCGCATAGGTGCGGCGCAGCAGATATTGCGCGGTCATGCCCTGGAGCATCATTGCCGCCCCGGTCTTGGCGTCGATCCCGTCCGGCAGCACCACCAGGCGATCGGCCGCGATCGCCCGCTCGGTAGCATAGGCGCCGATCGGCCCGCCGGCATAGGCCACCCGGTCACCCGGCTTCACCTCGCTCACCCCGCTGCCCACGGCCACCACCACGCCGGCCGCCTCCATGCCAGGGGTGGAGGGCAACGGCGCCTTATACAGCCCGGTGCGGAAATACACGTCGATATAGTTGAGCCCGACCGCCTCGTGGCGGACCAGTGCCTCGCCGGGTCCGGGTTCGGGGGTGGGCACATCCTCCCACTGCATCACCTCGGGGCCGCCGTTGGCATGGATGCGAATGGCATGGGTCATGTGGGATTCCGTGATGCTGTGGTGGAATGGGGCACTGGCGCCTGGGACCGGGTGCGCGGGGTGAACAGGTCGTCCGCGGTGGCCGGAACACCTTCCAGCGCCAGCAGCCACTGCTTGGTCGGCAGGCCGTCGCCGCCGGAATAGCCGCCAATTCCGGTGGTGGCCACCACGCGATGGCAGGGGATGACGATCGGGATCGGGTTGCGGCCGTTCGCCCCGCCAACGGAACGCGGGCTGCCGCCCACCGCGCGGGCGATATCGGCATAGGTACGGGTGCTGCCGGGCGGAATTTCGCACAGCGCCTGCCAGACTCGGCGCTGATAGGCGGTGCCGGCGGGGGCCAGCGGCAGGTCAAACGCCAGGCGCTTGCCATCGAAATACGCGTGCAGCTGGTCGCGGGCTGCCAGCAGCAGCAGGGTCGGGGTTTGCTCTTCCACCCAACCCCAATCGATGGCCACGATCGCCCCCCCATCCCCGGAGATGGTCAGGTCGCCAACGGGCGAGTGCAGGGACAGTTGCTGGGGCACAGGTGCTGATTCCGGCGGCGGGCGGGAGCGTGATCCGCGCTTGCGGTGGGGCCGCCACCGCAGCGGCCTTTGGCTCGAAAGCATGATCGCGGGCGCTGGCCGCCTCGCCCGCGCCAACCATGCAACGCCAGACCGATGGCACCCATGCCCGGCCGCTGTCAAGCAAAGCCGCATCGGCTTGTCCTTGCATGTCGGCGCAGCTTCGCGGATAGGAGCGGCGACGCTGCCACGCGGCGGCCCGCGATGGAGAGTCACCATGCCCCACGCCGACACTCAACGCATCGATCCCCCGGTGGACCCGCCGCTATTCTATCACGCCCATATCTTCGTCTGCTGCAATCGCCGCCAGGACGGTCATCCGCGCGGTTCCTGCGCCGCCGCCGGCTCGGAGAAGCTGCGCGACCACATGAAGGCGCGGGCGCGGCAGATGGGGCTGAAGAAGGTGCGGGTGAACCTGGCAGGCTGCCTGGACCGCTGCGAACTGGGGCCCTGCATGGTGGTTTATCCCGAGGGGGTGTGGTATAAAGTCGCCACCATCGCGGATGTCGATGCGGTGCTGGAGCGCCATGTGCGCGATGGCGGGCGGGTGGCGGAGCTGATGTTGCCCGCATCGGAATGACGGCTTTACCGGCTGGGACCTGAAGCGGGCGATGGCAGGAACCGGCGACACCATCTTCGCGGTAGCCTCGGGCGCCGGACGGGCGGCAATCGCAGTGCTGCGGATCAGCGGACCCGGCAGCGGCGGGGTGCTGGAGCGGCTGTGCGGCAAGCGGCCGGAGCCTCGGCGCGCGTCGTTGCGTTCGATAATGGAATGTTCTGAATACGTGATGGACCGCGCCATCGTACTATGGTTCCCCGGACCCGGTAGCTTCACCGGCGAAGACGCCGCCGAACTCCATCTGCATGGCGGGCCGGCGGTGTTGCGCGATGTCGCCGCCTCCCTGGTGGCGCTCGGCCTGCGTCCTGCGGAGCCCGGCGAGTTCAGTCGCCGCGCCTTCCTCAACGGCCGCCTGGACCTGACCGAGGCGGAGGCGATCGCGGATCTGGTGGATGCGGAAACGACCGCCCAGCGGCGCCAGGCACTGCGCCAGATGGACGGCAGCCTGGGTGCTCTGTTGGGCGGGTGGGCCACTACACTGACCATGCTACTGGCACAGCAGGAGGCGCTGATCGATTTCCCCGACGAGGACCTGCCGTTCGAGGTGGAGGCAGCGTTGGAGGCGGCGATGCGCCAGCTGCTGGGCGAGATGCGCGCGCAGCTGGATGATGACCGCCGCGGCGAGCGCCTGCGCGAAGGCTTGGTCTTTGCCGTGCTGGGCGCACCGAATGTTGGCAAATCAACCCTGGTGAACGCGCTGGCCCAGCGGGATATCGCCATAGTGTCCCCTCTGCCCGGCACCACGCGTGACGTGCTGGAGGCGCGGATCGACCTCGGCGGCGTGCCGGTCACCCTGCTGGATACCGCCGGACTGCGCGAGGCGGCCGACGATATCGAGGCCGAAGGGGTCCGGCGGGCCCGTGACCGGGCCGCGGCGGCCGATGCGGTGATCCTGCTGGAAAGTCCGACCGAGCCCCCGCCACCCGACGCCACCGGCCACACGCTGACCATCCGCGTGACCACCAAGGCCGACCTGCTGGACCCGCAAACGCCGGAACTGCCCGGGCGGCTGCGGGTCAGTGCCCGGTCCGGTCTCGGCATGACCGCGCTGCTCGCCTGCCTTTCCAGCCACGCCATCGCGCTGACCCAGGCCGAAGGCCCGCCGCCCCTGACCCGCGCACGCCATCGCGCCGCCTTGTCGGAGGCCGCCGAACGACTGGCCCAGGCCTGCGCCATGCCCTATCCTGAACTGCGCGCCGAGGATCTGCGCCTCGCCCTGCGGGCATTGGGGCGGATCACCGGCAGGGTGGGGGTTGAGGATATTCTCGATTCGGTCTTCCGCCAGTTCTGCATAGGCAAGTAGAACCCTGTTGCGCGGACGGCCTGCCGCCTGCGCCCGGACGGAGAAATTATCGATGGCCAAAAATTGCGATGTGATCGTGATCGGCGGCGGTCATGCTGGCTGCGAGGCGGCCGCGGCCGCGGCGCGGCTGGGCGCGCGCACGATCCTGGTCACCCACAAGCGCCAGACCATCGGCGAAATGTCCTGCAACCCGGCGATCGGCGGCATCGGCAAGGGCCACTTGGTGCGGGAGATCGACGCATTGGACGGGCTGATGGGCCGCGCGGCAGACCGCGCCGGGATCCACTTCAAGCTGCTGAATCGCAGCAAGGGACCTGCAGTGCGCGGGCCGCGCGCGCAGGCCGACCGGGCGCTGTACCGCCGCGCCATCCAGGCCCTCCTTGCCGAACAGGCCGGGCTGGAAATCGTCGAGGCTGGGGTAGAGGACCTGTTACTTGACGATGCAGGCAATATCGCCGGCATCGTCACCGCCACCGGCGCGCGGCTTGTCGCCGGTGCCGTTGTGCTGACCGCGGGCACCTTCCTGCGCGGCTGCATCCACATCGGCCCCACCAGCCACCCCGCCGGGCGGATGGGCGACGCACCCGCGATTGGGCTGGCACGCCGGCTGGAGCAGCTGGGCCTGAAGTTGGGGCGACTGAAGACCGGCACGCCGCCACGGCTCGATGGCAGGACCATCGCCTGGCACCGTCTGGCCGAAGACCATGGCGATGCGGCACCCGAATTCTTCAGCACCCTGACCACGAAGCTGGCGAATTCACAGATCGCCTGTGGCGTTACCGCCACCACGCCGGATACCCATGCGGTGATCCGTGACAACCTGCACCTGTCCTCCGTCTATGGCGGGCAGATTGCCGGACGCGGGCCACGCTACTGCCCGTCGATCGAGGACAAGGTGGTCCGCTTCGCCGCGCGCGAACATCATCAGATTTTCCTTGAGCCGGAGGGGCTGGACGACAGCACCGTCTATCCCAACGGAATCTCAACCAGCCTGCCGGAGGCGGTGCAACAAGCCTTGATCGCGACCATTCCCGGATTGGAGGACGCGCGCATCCTGCGCCCCGGTTATGCCGTGGAATACGACTACGTCGACCCGCGTTCATTGAGTTCAGCGCTGGAGCTTCGTCAAATCCCCGGCCTGTTCCTGGCAGGCCAGATCAACGGCACCACGGGGTATGAGGAAGCCGCGGCACAGGGCATCATGGCCGGCATCAACGCGGCCCGCCGCACCGCAGGTAGCCCGCCGCTGATCCTGGACCGCGCCGAGGCCTATATCGGGGTGTTGATCGACGACCTGACGGTGCAGGGGGTGACCGAGCCGTATCGCATGTTCACCTCGCGGGCCGAATACCGCCTGTCATTGCGGGCTGACAATGCGGACGTGCGGCTGACCCGGCGCGGCATTGAATGCGGTGTGGTCGGTGCGGAGCGGCGGCGGCACTTCACTGCCCATCTCGCTGCGGTGGCCGCCGCCGAGCGACGGGCGCGCGGGGAGGAGGTATCGGCCAGCGGATTGCGCGCGCGCGGAGTTGGGATTGACGGCCCGGGTGAGCGTCGGAGCACGCTGGCTTGGCTCGCCGATCCGCGCCTGGCGGAACCTGATGCGGCGCGAGCCTTCCCCTGGCTGGCGGCATTGCCATCGCGCGCCTTGGCCCAGCTACGCGCAACGGCAGTGTATGATGGATACCTCGGCCGGCAGGATCACGACATCGCCGACTTCCGCAAGGAGGAGGCGGTTCGCCTGCCGGCGCCGCTCGACTATCGTCGCATCGGCGGGCTCTCCGCGGAGATGTGCGAACGGCTCGGCGCCGCTCAGCCGCCAACACTGGGCGCCGCGGGGCGGTTGCCCGGCGTTACTCCTGCTGCACTGTCGGCCATCCTGGCCTTCGTGCGCAAGTCCATGACCATCGAGCGTTTCACGTGAAACATGCCACCCCGGCGCAGTTCGGTGTTTCACGTGAAACAACGGCCAAGCTGGACATCCTCGCAGCATTGATCCTCACATGGAACCGCACCATCAATCTCGTGTCGCGAAACGACGAAGCGCACCTTCTCCAGCGCCACATTGCGGACTCCCTCGCCCTCCTTCCCCACCTGCCCCCATCATTCAACCGCGCAATTGATCTCGGCTCTGGCGCAGGATTCCCCGGACTCGTCCTCGCATTGGCAACCGGGCGACATTTCGACCTCATCGAAGCGGATCAACGCAAGGCGGCCTTCCTGCGCGAAGCGGCGCGAGCCACGGGCGCGCCGGCCACCATCCACGCCAGCCGCATCGAAACCACTACCTTGCCACCCGCCCCACTCGTCACCGCGCGCGCCCTCGCGCCCCTGCCACAACTCCTCTCATGGGCCTCGCCCCTTCTCTCACCCGGGGGAGTCTGCGTGTTTCCAAAAGGCCGCACCGTCCAGCACGAATTGACGCAAGCCGCCACACAGTGGCACATGCGGGTCGAGCAATGGCCCAACCCCCTCGACCCCTCCGCCCGAATCCTCCGACTGAGCGAGATATTGCGTGGCTGAGATACCCATCCCGAACCCACCGGCTGACAGTGGCCCGCCCCCGTCCAGCGCACAGTCGCGCATCCTGGCCGTGGTCAACCAGAAGGGCGGCGTGGGAAAAACCACCACCGCCATCAACCTGGCCACCGCCCTTGCCGCTACCGGCCAGAACGTCCTGATCGTCGATCTCGACCCCCAGGGAAATGCCTCAACCGGCATCGGCATACCGGCCAACCAGCGCGACAGCGGAACATACGCCGTACTGCTGGACGGCGTCGCCCCCGCGGACGCGATTACTGCCAGCTACGTGCCCCGCCTGTCCATCATCCCGGCGGAAACCGACCTCGCTGGAGCGGAAATCGAGCTGGTTACCACCGAAGGCCGCGAATATCGCCTGCGCACCGCCCTGCGTGATCCAGCGCTGGCCCAATATTCCTACATCCTGATCGATTGCCCCCCAAGCTTGGGTCTGCTTACGCTCAATGGGCTCGTCGCGGCCGACGCTGTTCTGGTTCCTTTGCAATGCGAATTTTTTGCCCTCGAAGGCCTCAGCCAGCTCATGCGCACCGTCGAGCGCGTGCGCCAGGCCTTCAATCCCGGCCTCACTGTCCAGGGTATCGTGCTGACCATGTTCGATCGCAGGAACAACCTCTCCGACCTCGTGGCCGCCGACGCCCGCGGTTTCTTCGGCGACCAGGTGTATGAGACCGTCATCCCCCGCAATATCCGCATTTCCGAGGCCCCCAGCCACGGCAAACCGGTGCTGCTCTACGATTACAAATCCCCCGGCGCGCAGGCCTATGTCCGTCTGGCACAGGAATTGCTGCGCCGCGAACGAACCCAGACGGAGCTGCCACAATGAGCAAGGAACCCGGTCCCAGGCTTGGCCGCGGCCTCGCCGCCCTGCTCGGTGACGCCGCCCGTCCGGTACCCGCGACACCCACCTCCCCTGACATCACCTCCATCGCCATCGAGCTGCTCGAGCCCGGCCCTTTTCAGCCGCGCGGCGACTTCGACCCCGCCGGCATGGCAGAACTGGCCGACTCCATCCGCACCCGCGGCATCCTGCAGCCCCTGCTCGCCCGCCCTCACCCCACGGACAAGGAGCGCTATCAGATCATCGCCGGCGAAAGGCGCTGGCGCGCCGCCCAGCAGGCCTCCTTGCACGCCGTGCCGGTGCTCGTCCGCCCACTCACCGACACCGAGGCCATGGCCGCCGCACTGGTTGAGAACCTTCAGCGCCAGGACCTGAACGCCATCGAGGAGGCCCAGGGCTACCACCGCCTCACCGAGGAATTCGGCCTCACCCAGGAGCGTCTGGCCGAGGCCGTCGGCAAATCACGCAGCCATGTGGCCAATACCATGCGGCTGCGCCAACTCCCCATCACGGTGCAGGAGGAGGTGCGCAAGGGCAGCCTCACCGCCGGCCATGCCCGCGCCCTGCTCGGCCATCCCGACCCCGCCAAGGCAGCCCTGTCGGTCATCGCCCGCGGCCTGAATGTGCGGCAGACCGAGGCCCTGGTCCCATCCCGAGTCACACGCGGCGGCAGCCTCTCAGCCACCAGGCCGCAGAAGGATCCGGAAACCTCAGCCCTGGAACGCGACCTGACCGAGCGCCTCGGCCTCAAGGTCGACATCACGTTCGACGGCAAGGGCGGCTCCCTGCGCATCCAGTACCGCTCTCTCGACCAGCTCGACGGTCTTGTCGCCCTGCTGATGCCGGCTTCCTGAAGCCGCTAAGGGGCCAAGGCGCAAGGGGTTTACCGCGATGTTGGAGCCACCCAGGTGGCTCCCTTCCTCAAGCAACACCTGACCGAATGGAGTCCAGAGGCTCTGCCTCTGGCGGGTCCAGGACGGAGCCCCGGCCTCACTTACCCGGCTTCAGACCCTACGCGCAATCAGCACCCCGGGGCATCAGCATTCACCGCCGCCGCGCCGCCGCCGCCCGCTGCGCCACACCGAGCACCATGCTTCGGCTTATTGTCTCGGCCGGGCTGCCAGTGCGTTTGCAGGCACGCTCCGCCTCCCAGACCCTCAGGCATGCACCCTGAAGAGCCTCATCATCCCATAGGCGCAACGCTTGGATGAACACCGCCTCGCGCCGGTAGAACACCGGGGGACGCACCGTCTTCGCCGCCTCGCTCGCCGATGCGCCGTCTGCCATCGCCGCCCGCGCCCGTTGCAACTTCTGCAGATGGGCAAGCATCCCACGCAACACACCCACGGCACTGGCCCCTTCGGCCAACGCCAGTTCCAGCGCCCGGTCGGTCGCCGCCACGTCGCCTGCGGTCGCCGCGAACAGCGCGTCTTCCAGCGACAGGCCCGCCAAATCCCCAACGCACGCCCGCGCCATCTCCAGGTCCACCTGGCCGCCGGGCCCGGCAAACAGCGCGAGCTTCTCCAGCTCCGAACGTGTCACGCCTTGATCGGCCCCCAACTGCCCGGCCAGCCATCCCAGCGCCTCCCGATCGACGGATACCTGCGCCCGCGCCAGCGTCTGGCCGATCATCTGTTCCAGCGCGCCGCCCTCCAGCGCATAGCAGGCAATCGCCACCGCGCCCGGCGCCCGCTCCATCGCGGTTCGCAGCTTGGATCGCGATGCCAGCCCAGGTGCCTCCAGCACCAACAACGAATCGCCCGCCTGAGCCATCGCCTCGATCGCTGCCGCCACTGCGCCATCGCCGGCATCGCGGACCCGGACCACCCGGCGCCCGCCGGTCAACGATCGACTGGCCATCTCCTCGACAATGCGCCCGATCCCGTCCTTCTCCAGATCAGTCACGCGGAACGGATCATCCAATGTCCCCGCCACGGCTCGCAACAGCGTATTGGACCGTTCTCGGATTGTTCCGTGATCGTCTCCAAACAGCAGGACAACACGACAGGCGCCGGGGGCTTCCAGAAACGCGGCCACACGCCGGGCATCGAGCTTCACTCCGTCCCCCGCCTGAAAATACCCCGCCGTCGATCGCTTTGGCGGCTGCCGTCGCGCACTAGTGCACAGACTCACTCAGATGGTTCAACATGCATCAGTGCACCAGCTTGATTTGGTGGGCCGAGTCAGCCGACAGGCGGAAGGGTCTGTCAGCATCGAACCACTAGCCTTCCTTCGCGCTGAAGTGCACCGCCAGCTGCGTGGTGATCTGCTCCGCCAGCGCCTCAACCATTCGCCGTTGCACCGCAGTGCTGGTCAGTTCGGCAGCGAAGAATTGCTGGTTGATGATGTCATAGGCATCCACCTCCCGCGCCGAGCCGCTCGCCACCGTCCGCCGTTGCCCGTCCTGCGCCAGGAGCGTCCAGCTTGCCGTGCCGATCAGACGCACCCGTGACGTGGAATTGTCCGGCTGGATGGCGATCGGCTCGGCGCCGAGCGAATACTGCACCGACAGGTCATAGCGGCGCGCCATTCCCCCGCCCCGCTCCAGCCGCGCCAACAGCGCCTGGCGCAGCAATTGCCCGCTGCGTTCGGGAATCAACAGCACATTGATCTCGCCCAGCCGGTCCTGTACTGCGCCTTGCGTCCCCCTGCTGCCATACAGCGGGCTGAACCCGCATCCCGCCAGCCCCAGCCCTGCCAGCACCGCCAGCACTCCACGCCGCACTGCGCCTGCGGGGCGTCCCATGGTGTTACCCCGCAATCACGAAGTTTACGATCCGGCCCGGCACGTAGATGCGTTTGATCACCCGCTTGCCCTCCAACAGCCGCTCCACGTGCGGCTCGGCCGCCGCCGCCGCCAGAACGCTGGTCTCGTCGGCCCCGGGGCTCACCTCAACCGTGCCGCGCAGCTTGCCGAGGATCTGCACCGCGATCGTCACCATCTCGGCCGCCGCCAAGCTTTGGTCAGCCTCCAGCCACGGCAGATCGGCCACCACCCCCTCGAACCCCGGATGCAGCCGGGAATACATCTCCTCCGCCAGATGCGGCATCATTGGCGCCACCAGCCGTGCCACTGCCTCCAGCGCCTCGAACCGCGCCCAGGCCAGGCCGGCATCGCCACCATCGCCGCGCTCAGCCTCGGCGATCGCATTGCTGAACTCATAGATGCGGGCCACCGCCACATTGTAGGAAAAGCTCTCCAGCGCCTCGGTCACCGCACCAATCGCCCGGTGCGTCGCCCGCCGCAGCCCCCGCGCGGCCACCGACCACGCGGCCGGCAGCCCGCTGGGCGCCGCCGGTGCCGATTCCACCAGCCGGAACAGCCGCTGGGTGAAGCGAAACGCTCCCACCGCCCCGGCCTCGGTCCACTCCATGTCGCGGTCCGGCGGATTGTCCGACAGGATGAACCAGCGCGCGGTATCCGCCCCATAGCGGTCGATGATCTCGCCGGGGTCGATGGTGTTGCGCTTGGACTTCGACATCTTCTCGATGCGCCCCACCTGCACCGCCGCCCCGCCCGCCTTCTCGACGGCCGAGCCGTCGCCATGCATCTCCACCTCGTCCGGCGACAGCCAGCGCCCATCCGCCGCCCGGAAACTGGCATGCGTCACCATGCCCTGGGTGAACAGTGCCGCGAACGGCTCGTCGATGCTCAGATGGCCGGTCTTGTGCATCGCCCGGGTGAACGACCGCGCATACAACAGATGCAGGATGGCGTGTTCGATGCCGCCGATATACTGGTCCACCGGCAACCAGTGGTCCACGGCCGCCCGATCCACCACTTCCGCCGCGTGCGGTGAGCAGAAGCGGGCGAAATACCAGGAACTGTCCACGAAAGTGTCCAGCGTATCGGTCTCCCGCTCCGCCGCCGCCCCGCAGGTGGGGCAGGCCACGTGTTTCCAGGTCGGGTGGTGGTCCAGCACCTTTCCCGGCCGCGAGAAGTCCACGTCGTCCGGCAGCACCACCGGCAGTTGCTCGGCCGGCACCGGCACCACGCCGCAGGACCGGCAGTGGATCACCGGAATCGGGCAGCCCCAGTAGCGCTGGCGGCTGAACCCCCAGTCGCGCAGCCGCCAGTTCACCACCCCTTGGCCCACGCCGCGCCGCTCCAGCTCCGCGATCGCCACCCGCTTGGCCTCTGCGGGTGCCGCCAGCCCGTCCAGGAAGCCGGAATTGATGATCGTGCCGTCATCGACGAATGCCTTCGCTCCCACCTGGAAGCGCGCCGCATCCTCGCCCGGCGGCAGCACCACCGGCGGCACCGCCAGGCCGTATTTCCGTGCGAACTCCAGGTCGCGCTGGTCGTGCGCCGGACAGCCGAAGATCGCCCCGGTGCCGTATTCCATCAGCACGAAATTGGCGATCCACACGGGATAGCTGGCCCCTGCGATGAACGGATGCGCCACCCGCAGCCCGGTATCGTGGCCGCGCTTCTCGGCCGCTTCGATCACCGCCTCGCTGGTGCCCATCCGGCGGCATTCCGCCACGAACGCCGCCGCCGCCGGGTCGCGCGCCGCCATTGCCGCGGCCAGCGGATGCTCGGGTGCTATCGCCAGGAACGACATGCCGAACAGCGTATCCGGCCGGGTGGTATAGACCTCCACCTCCGTGATGCCCGCCTCCGGCGCCGCCAGGGCGAAGCGCAGCCGCGCCCCCTCGCTGCGCCCGATCCAGTTGGCCTGCATCACCCGCACCCGCTCGGGCCAGTTCTCCAGCCCGTCCAGCGCCGCCAGCAGCTCCGGCGCGTCGGCGGTGATGCGGAAGAACCACTGCGCCAGTTGCTTCTTTTCCACCGGCGCGCCGGAACGCCACCCGCGCCCGTCAATCACCTGCTCGTTGGCCAGCACGGTTCCGTCCACCGGATCCCAGTTCACCCAGCTCTCGCGCCGATACACCAGCTCCTGCTTCAGGAAATCCAGGAACAGCCGCTGCTGGTGCACGTAGTAGCTGGGGTCGCAGGTGGCGAATTCCCGGCTCCAGTCCAGCGACAGCCCCATGCGCTGCAACTCCGCGCGCATCGCCGCGATGTTCTCCCAGGTCCATTTGCCCGGATGCACCCCGCGCTCGATCGCCGCATTCTCCGCCGGCAGGCCGAAGGCATCCCACCCCATCGGGTGCAGCACCGCAAAGCCGCGCGCCCGCTTGTAGCGCGCCACCACGTCGCCCAGCGTGTAGTTGCGCACATGGCCCATGTGGATCTTGCCGCTGGGATAGGGAAACATCTCCAGCACATAGTATTTCGGCTTGCCGTCGGTGGGCACATCGGCCACCCGGAAACAGCCGCGCGCATCCCACGCCGCCTGCCATTTCGGCTCGGCTGCCCGGTAATCGTATCGCGGCCCCTCGGCCGCCACTGTCGCATCAGACATACGCCGATATGCTCCGTCGTCCTGGTCGGCCCGAAGCTGGCCACCTGCTGGCACAGCATGCCGTTCTGCCACGGCCAAGAAAAGATGACCGCGCGCCGGGGAGCCCTGTCATCGCTATGGTGCCGTCCGCCCCCGGCCACTCGCCAGGCCTGTAAAGCATGGACCGAGCGCGTTCTTTTCCGAAAAAAAGAACCAAAAAGCCTTCGCTCCCGGAGTGCTGAGACACGGCCGTTCCACGCGATGAACGGTGAATGAAGGTCTTTTTGCTTCCTTTTCTTCAGAAAAAGAAGGCCGTCCTTGCCCGCTCGCACCCAAGACGAATGGCACCCTTCAGCGCACCACCTGCTCGGCCCGCAGGTCACGCGCCCGCGCCAGGATCCTGTTCTCAAGCTCGGTCGCCGCGTTGGCCGCCACCGGGGCATCCACCCAGTTGCCGCCCTGCAACACCTGGCGGAACACCGAAACCCGCACGCCATCGGCGCGCAACTGCTGGCCCAGGATATAGGCGGTCGCCTTGAACCGCTCGCCGTTGCTGGCGGCCGGCTGGTACCAGTCGGTGATGATCACGCCGCCGAACGGGTCCGCCGACACCAGCGGCATGAAACTCAGCGTTTCCAGCGCACCGCGCCACAGATAGGCGCTGACCCCCACCCCGCCGCCACCGCTCCCCTGATCGCCGCTGCGCCCGCGGCCGATCGAGACCAGCGGTCCACCCTCCCCGCCCAGCACACCCTGCTTGGCCACCTGCCCACGCGGATCGGAGTAGTCCTCCGCGAATTCCTTGTTCGGCGTGCAGGCGCCCAAGGCGACGCCGACAATCAGCAGCGCCGCAGCAGCCAGGTGTTTCGACATGGAACAGCCCTTCGGGGTAGCAGCACAACCAATCCGGCCGCCGCGCAGACCCCACACGGCGCGTCCAGCCCATGCGGCGGTCCGTATCGGATCGCGACCGCGCTGGCAACCCGCCCGTGCCGTACGCGCGCCCACCTCTCACCCTGCGCACGGCAGGGCGTAACACGGCAGAAGGGCGGCGGCCGTATCGGCCACCGCCCTTCCCCAGTCACGTCTTACGTCAAGTCGTCGTCACGTTTCAG